>NZ_VFTP01000020.1:0-86201 GCF_006439455.1 Mesorhizobium sp. B2-9-1
ATACGGCGAAGGACGCCAACGGCAACACGGTGACCGGCACGGTCAAGATCGACGTCGTCGACGACGTGCCGACAGCGCATGCCGATACCAACAGCATCACGGAAGGTGCGTTGCTGCAGGTGACTGCCGTCAACGGCGTGCTGTCGAACGACGTGTCCGGCGCGGACGGCTATGCCGCCACCGGCGCGGTGACGGGCGTGGCCACCGGTTCGAACGTCTCGAACCCGGTGAGCGGCAATATCGGCGGCAGCGGGATCGCGGGCCAATACGGCACGCTGGTCCTCAACGCCAACGGCTCCTACACCTATACGGCAAATCCCAACTCGGTCACCGCCAATGCGGTCGATCACTTCGTCTACACCATCACCGACGGCGACGGCGACACCTCGACGGTGACGCTGGACATCACCGTCAACAACGTGACGCTGACCGCCGACAATCAGAGCAAGACTGTCAACGAGGCGGCGCTCGACCTGACGAAGGATGGCGCGGACCTTGCCGCCGGCACAGCGACCGGCTCAAACCCATCGAGCACGACCGAGACAGTGACCGGCCAGCTCGCCGTGACGGGCACCGGCATCACCTACACGCCGATCAGCCAGACGACGGCGCATGGCGTGTTCCAGCTGCAGGCGAACGGCGCCTGGACCTACACGCTGACCTCGCCCTTCGACAGCGGCGCGGTGCAGGGCGCCAACACACTGACGGGCGCGGAGAGCTTTACCTATACGGCGAAGGACGCCAACGGCAACACGGTGACCGGCACGGTCAAGATCGACGTCGTCGACGACGTGCCGACAGCGGTCTCGCCGGACTATGCAGTGCTGGCGAACGGAGCGGGGCATTCGGCGACACTCTTCCTCGATGCAGACCAAATGGTATCGAACAACTACGGAGCGGACGGCGCAGGCACGGTGCGGTTCGCGGTGTCCGACGGCGCGGACAGCGGCCTGACGTCGGGCGGTCAGGCCATTACTTACCATCTGGTCGACGGGCAGACCCTGGAGGGAGTGGTAGGCAACACGATTGTGTTCACGGTCACCCTCGACCCATCGCAGTCCACCTATTCCGTGAACATGAGCGGGACGGTCGACAGCCTGTCGCAGGTCACCTTCACCAATGGGTCATATGCATTCTACGGCGGAAACAGCCCTTGGGCCGGCTTTGTACCTACAGGGCAGCAAAGTAATCCGGTCAACGATGACTCGAGGGATGTGCTTTTCACTCCCCTTGGTACCGGTTCGACGATCAACGGGAACGCGAATTCGTTTGGCGTCGGCGGCGGCTTCGCCGGACAGAATGTCGGCTCAGGCGAAGGCATCAGGGTCGACTTCGTCCAGGATCTGACCGGAGCCACGAGCAATGCTGGCGGCCAGGTGTTTGACAACCATTATGTGGCCAACGGTTCCAACTTCACCTTTGGCGACGGAACGGCCAATTCGGTCCTCAATATTGTAGCCCGCGACGACTACAACGGTCTCGGCTCGAACTATTCGGGCACCGACGGCAGTAATGTCGTCGGCGATGGCCACTACGATTCGGTCACATCAATCGCCATTACGTATGACGGGCAAACGCAGATCGTTAATTTTGCGGATATTGGTACTGCGGCAACGCCGATTTTGGTCGGCACTCCGGGCGGCGGACTTGCGGACAGGACTTACACTGTTCAATTCGTCAGTGTGGCGGATGCCCTCGGAACTCACTACGAGGCCCACGTAACAGGCGTGCTCGACAAACAAACTTCCATCGCGACGTTCACCGCCGACGGCTACACCAGCCTGGAACTCACGAATATTTCTCCGCTCAATCCTCAGAACCATCAACCCGTCACCGGAACCGACTTCGCCATTACCGGGTTCGGCGCGGCCGTTCAATCCAGCGATCCTGTCAGCTTCAGCCTTCCGGTCCAGCTCGTGGACGGAGACAATGATGCCGCGGCAAGTTCGATCGGCATCACGCTGACCGGAACGGGGACCGCAGACCACTCGACGGACGTCACGGGCCACGCCTACACGTCGACATCCCTCCTGCCCAACATCATCGGGTCCAACTACGATGACATTCTAAATGGCGACGGCTCCGCGAATGCATTGTACGGCGGAGCCGGCAACGACACGATCAACGGCAATAACGGCAACGATACGCTCATCGGCGGCGCCGGCAACGACAACCTGGACGGTGGCGCCGGCAACGACATCCTCATCGGCGGGTCGGGGCTAAACCACCTGACCGGCGGCGCAGGCAACGATACGTTTGTGATCGATGCGTCCAAGCTCACACTCCATGTGGCCGATGTCATCGCAGACTATACGCCGGGGCAGGACGTCATCGACCTGTCCGATCTGCTCCAATCCCTCGGCGCCAACGCGCCTACGTCGGATGGGCAGACGGGCGCTGCGGTCAATGTTACCTTCTCGAACAACGCGGCTCACGTGATGGTCGATGACAACGGTACCGCTGCCGGCGGCAATATGGTCGAAGTGGCATCGCTGACGGGCGTAGGCGTCAATTCCGCGATTACCATCCTCTACGATCACGCCCACACTCACACGGAAACCGTGACTTGACGGTACGGTCGTCTGGATGACGCAAACTTGGCTCAGGGGCGTGGCGCGCCGCCACGCTTCCATGCTAAACATCAGCAACGCGTGAATTCGCAATTCGGAGAGGGGCTTACATGAGACATTCCGTAAGATTGCTGGCTTCGGCCGCGGCGCTGTTGGTGGCCGGGTCGACGGGGTTCGCCGCCGATATCATCGGCGAGCCGGCGGTGAATTATTGCCGCACTGTGGGCACGTCGGACCTGGTGCTGACCGACAACATGGTCGAGCTCAAGGACCATGTTGTGAAGCTGATGGACGAATCGGTCGCCGTCGCCAACAGCCCGGAATGGATCAACTCGTCGCGCCCCGCCTTCGTCTGGGCCTCGGAAGCCAAGGTCGCCTGCGGCATGGCCTATGGCTACCTCAAGACGAACTACAAGGACGAAGACACGCTCAACAAATGCGAGTGCTTCCACGACCGCATGGTCGAGTACATGCACTGAGCTGACGGGCAAGCGGACGCCGGCTGGCGGCGATGGTGGCCGACGGAGAACCGGCGAAGGCGATCGCGCTGGGCCGGTCCGCCGTTTCACGGAAACGGCGAAACGGTCCATCTCTATGTCTTGACGCAACTGCGAGCGGAAAACCGCTGCGCAGTTTTCCTGGAATTGCCCTGGCGGTCGCCTTGCTCGGCCTGGGGCAAACACCTGCCCACGCCAACTGGCTGGAACGACCGCAGCCGCAACGGGCGCAGCCCGTGCGCTGCGACGCGGCGCCCGAGCGGACGCGCGCGACATTCAAGGCATTCGCCACCTGCCAGGCGTCGCTCTACGGCCTCGAGCCGGTGCTGGCGCGTGCGGTGATGGAGATCGAAAGCGGCTTCGATCCCGGCGTGCGCGGCGCCGACGGCGAGGTCGGCCTGATGCAGGTCATGCCGGCAACGGCGCGGATGCTCGGCTTTCGCGGCTCGCTCGACGAACTTGGCGAGCCGGCCACCAACATCGCGCTCGGCGTCAGATATCTGGCGCAGGCAAACAGGCTCGCCGCGGGCGATCTTTGCACCACCGTGATGAAATACCGGGCCGGGCACGGGGAAACCCGCTTCTCGGTCCGCTCTGTCGACTACTGCCGGCGCGCACGCGCGATCCTGGCACGGGAAGGGCTCGACGCGGCCGGGCCGCTGCCGGTGGCGACGATCGGATTCTCCGACGTCTGGACGATCGGCTTCTTCGCCGCCGGCCGGGAGAAACGCGTCTGCGTGCGCCGATCGTTCGTGCCGGGGCCGCGCTACATGAAATGCGCCGACTATCGCAGCCCGGCGCAGTCGAGGACGATACAGGCGCTGAGAGCGCGGCTCTTCGACGGCTAAAGCCATGACGCAAGAATCACGGGACGGCCGGGCAGGCAAACGTTAAGAGAAGTGAAGGCAGACCAGGGCGAATACTGGCGGCAGATGGGATGGAAGCATCAAATGAAATGTGAGCGGCACGATCCGCATCTGTTGGCTCTCGCTCTCGGGCTCGTCGCGACGCTGTGCGGTTGCCAGTCGAAGAGCGGCGCGTCGGACGTGCTCGATCCGTCGGCGATAGCGGCACCCGCCGGCCAGGCGGGCGCGCCCGCGGCGCCCGCCCAGCAGGCAAGCGGCCAGAGTTCGGCTAGTCCGGCCTTGGCCAGCGCGACATCGGCCGGTCCGGCCTCGGCCGCCGCCGCCAAGGCTCAGCTGACGCTCGGCACGGGGCCGACCAAGGTGGCCATGCTGCTGCCGCTTTCGGCGCCCGGGAGCGCGGGCGAGAACGGCCGGAAAATGTATGACGGCGCGCGGCTCGCGATGGCCGATCTCGGCGACAAGCTTCTGACGCTGACGATCGAGGACACGCGCGGCGACAGCGGCTACGCCAAGGACCTCGCGGTGAAGGCGATCACGTCGGGCCCGGTCAAGGTCGTCATCGGGCCATCCGAGCTTGCAGCCGCGCAGCACCTTGCCAAGCTCTCCGGCTCCAAGCGGCCGCCGGTGCTGGCGCTGGCCGACAATTTCGCCGGTGGCCCCGGCGTCTATTCGGTGCGGCTCGGCGAAGCCGATAGCGCCGCGGCGGGCGCGGCGGCGGTCGCCGCCAAGGGCGCCAGGAAATTCGTGCTGCTGGTGCCTTCGGGCGCGGATTCGAGCCCGATTGAATCCCGGGTAGCCAACGCGCTCAGCATCTATGGCGCCACGCTTGCGGTGACGCTGCCCTATTCGGCGAGCGACGGCGGCGCCAAGGTGGTGTCCGACATGGGCTCGCTGGTCGAGGCGCCCGACGCCGTGGTCGTCGCCTGCGGCGACGGCAGCCCTGTCGCCGTGCTCGCGGCGCTGAAGGCCAAAGGCATTCCGGGCAAGGCGGTGACGCTGATCGGCACCGACCGCTGGCTCGAGCGCCCGATGGATCCGCTCTACGAAGGCGCCTATATCGCGACGCTCGACCAGAGCGAGACCGGCCCGATCGCCGACCGCTTCAAGGCGACCTACAACTACCAGCCGGACGTCAACGTGGCCTATGCCTACGACGTGGTGGCGCTGAGCGCGGGCATCGCGAGCTCCGCCGGCCCTAACGGCTTCAGCAAGCAGGTGCTGGAAAACGCCAGCGGCTTCCGCGGCTCGACCGGCCTGTTCCGCTTCCGCGCTGACGGCTCGAGCCAAAGGTCGATGCCGTTTTTCAAGGTGGAGAAGGGTAAGCTGAAGCTGGTGGAGAAGTCGACGTCGGGGTTTTGAGGGGGGCTGCGGGTCAGCTATCTCGGGAAGGTGCCGCCTGGGGGGCAGAAAATAATCGCGGCAACAGCATTGGCACCCGCCGGGCATATTCATCATATTCGGGAAAGGTCTGCCGCAGGATCGCTTCTTCGTTCATGGCACGACGGTACTGCAACGAGAACTGCAGTATGCCCAATGCGACCATCAGCACTGAAAAATGCGAAACGATCATCCCGACAACAAATACTGCCTCACAGATGTAGAGCGGATGGCGGACAACGGAATATGGACCGGTGGTAACCAGGCGGCGAGCCGTAGCCATGAGAGAAAAAGACCGGCCGAGCCAATTAAGACAGAAAATCGAACTCGACGTGCCAACGAAAATTAAGCAAAGTGCGGTCACTTGCACAGCCCCACTTTCCACCGGACGTGTCAGAACCATTGCCACCAGTATCAGGAAGGTTCCGGCCACCGAAGTGATCCTCGGTTCGATTCCCCGCGCAGTTGCCTGCGCCGGAAGCCGGCTGATCGTCATGACCAGTTGCAGCAACAGAAACACTGTCGATGTTAGTTGAGTTACGACTGCCAGCGTGATGGCCGAAGTGTCGTGCTGGAAATAAAGGAACAACGGAATCGCGCTAGACGTCGCCAAGAACGTCATGACGACAGTGATGGCGATACGCCCAAAGAAATCCTCATTTAACATTTCTGTCGCCCCTCCCCAAGACGCCATTCAAGCAGCACTTCATCGCCGAGACAAGGAAATGGTTTCCAGAAAGTTAACGGCCCTCCACATGCACGTCTAATTAACCTGTCCAGCCTATCCTCGGCGAATGCAGAACACGCTTCCGCTACTTCGCTTCCTGGCTCCGATGACGGCGACCATTTCGGTCTTCACGCTGATCGCGCTTAATCCGCACAGCGCGACGTTTGCATTTTGGTTGACGTTGCCTGTGAACGCTGCCGGATGGCCCGCGCTTCGTACAGCAAAGCCGCCAAGCGTGATTTAGTTAAGCTGTTCCAAGACCCCGGAACTTGTTGCCACCACCACCGCATGATACATCTGCAAGGCTATCGCGCAGATCGCGGCTGCCGAGATCGGCACGCCGAACGGCACGACGCCCTTGCGATCCATATGCTGGACATAGTGGCGGAACACCCCTGCCGGCAGCAGGAAGGGATTCTTGACCAGTGCCGCCGTGGCGACGGCGAAGACCAGCAGGAACACGGAAAACACCGCGAGATTGCCGCCGCCGATCAGAAACGGCGTGACGCTCATCAGCTTGACATCGCCGGCGCCGATCTTGCGCAAGAGCCAGAACGGAAACAGCGCAAGGAATAGCGCGACGCCGCCAAACGCGCTGATGCCCATTTCCAGCCACGAGTGAGTTTGCAGCGCCTGGAATTGCAGCGCGCCGAGCCCGAGGCAGAGCAGCAGCAGCACGGCTCGGTTGGCTATCTTCTGCGTCGTGAAATCGGTCCAGGCGATTCGCGCCAGCAATAGGATGGCCAGCGCCTTGAACACAAGCGACGCGGCAAGCAAAAGGCTCATGACCGCTCTATGTTGCGCACGCTGGACGACAGAAGCTTCAGATTGTTGGCAACCGTCGGATCGTTCGGCGCCAGTTCATAGGCCTTCAGGAAATTGCTGCGCGCATCCTGCAGCTTGCCGCGCAGCAGGTAGGAATAGCCGACATTGTTGTAATATTCCGGCGTCGCGCCGAGCAGCCGGTAGGCGCGGCCATAGGCGAGGTCGGCAAGGTCGAAGCGGCGGATACGGTCGCAGGAGGCGGCAAGGCCCAGCCAGGCGACACCGTCATTGGGCGCCAGCCTTGTGGCCTTGTAGAACAGGGCGCCGGCATTGCCGTAATTTTCGGAACGGAACTGGGTCTTGGCCTCGGTGACCGCCTGGTCCGACGCATAGTAGTCGACGTCACTGATCGTTTTCAGTCCGTCGAAGGTATCTCCAAAGGCGGTATAGTCGCCCTTGGCGGGCTCATTGGTGCGCACGACGCCCGTGCTATCGGTCGACTGGCAACCGGCGAGCAGGATAAGCAGCACACTGGCTGCGGCGGCGAGGCGTATTGGGCCTGTCATTTTGTCCCCTAGGATCCCCGACTCTGTTTAGAACCTAATCATACGACGACTTAGAAGAAAATGCCTCTCATGCGAATGATGACCGGCAACATGATCACCAACATCACCACTGGAAAGATGCAGAGCCCCAGCGGGATCATCATTTTAACCGGCAAGGAATTAGCGCGCTCTTCCGCATGAAAAATCCGCTGATCGCGCATCTCGGCGCTGTAAACCCGCAATGCTTCGGTGAGACTGGTGCCAAGTTCTTCCGACTGCCGAAACAGCACGGCCAGCGCTCTTGCCTCTTCGAGACCGATGCGATCGGCAAGCTCGCGCAGCGCTTCGCGCAGCGGCTTGCCGGCGCGCAGCTGCAGATTCATGATCGTAAGCTGGATGCCTAGCCATTTGTGCGTGCCGGCCATTTCCTGGCTGACGCGCTCGACTGCCGCTTCCAGGCTCATGCCGGCATCGGCGCAAGTGATCATCATGTCCATGAAATCGGGAAAGGAGCGACGGTAAACCCGCTTCTGTGCGTTCTCGAAGCGGTCGAGCATGATGCTGGGAATGACGATGCAGGCCAGGCCAAACAAGGCTGACCCAGCAAAGGGCAAGAACTCAGGCAGCCGCGATGGCAGCACGCGCGAGAGAAGCGCATACATGGCCAGGAAGCCTATGCAGACGGCGCCCAGCCGGCAAAGCGTATAGATCAGAGGCGCGCTGGATTGATAAAAGCCGGCACGAAAGAGCTTTGCCTCCAGCGCGTTCGGCTCCTTGCGTTCCTTTTCGATCGACTTGAAATAGGCATCGACCGGCTTTTGCGCCGAGATCTTGGCAAGGCGGTCCTGTCCCAATATCGAGCGACGGTCGACAACACTGTCGCCTAACAGGCTATCGGTGACCAGCCTCCGCGTCTGCAATGCCGGCAAGAACACCAATGCGGCGAACAGGAATAGCGCCACAGCCGCCGCGAAGACGGCGAGGGAGACCAGAAACGTCAGGTCATTGGTGTTGGAAAGCAGGTTTATAGCTCACTCCTAGAAATCGAAAGTGACCATGCGGTACATGATGAAGTCACCGAGAAGCGCCCAGATCCCGAAGATCAGGAATACGGGCAATATCATCGGATCGCCCCAGACTTTTCCGTAGTATGACGGCGCTATCAGTTGCAGGACCAGGAACATCACAACCGGAAACAACGAGATGATCCATGCCGAAACGCGACCTTCGGCCGACAGCGCCCTGATCTTCATTCGTAGCTTTTGCCGCTCGCGAAGCACCGATGAGAGATTGGCAAGAATCTCGGTGAGGTTGCCGCCTGTCTTGGCCTGGATCGCCAGCGATACCGACAGCAGGTGCAGTCCCTCGAAGCCTACACGTTCCGACAGCTTCCTTATCGCCTGCTCGATGCTCAGCCCAAAGGTGATTTCGTCGGCGACGATGCCAAATTCCGTTCCCAGGGGATCCGGCATTTCACGGGCGACCAAGCCTATTGCAACAGTGGCGGGATGGCCGGCACGCAATGAACGGACAATCATGTCGAGAGCGTCGGGCAATTGCTTGGCGAATTTCTGTATTCTCTTCCCGCGGGCTCGCCGCAGAACGAGCAGCGGCAGCGCGAAGGCAACAAGCAGAAAGATGATGAAGTCAGCCGGAGCAGCCAATCGGATAAGGAACGAAAGCAGCAAGGCCAATACCAGGCCTGCAAGAAGAAAGCTCGACGCGAAAGTCAGCGGGCTTCCGGTAATGCCGGACTGGGTATAAAGCCGGTTCAGCCAGACAAAGCCGGAGATGAAGTCCCCTGAATCGGTCAGGCCGCGTTCGCGCAGCAAATTTTGCAAGGTCTTTTCGGCAGGAGCCTCGTCGGCCAAGCGGCGCAGCCTGTGGTTGATCGCCATGGTACGTGACCGCCGACCGGCGAGCGATAGATAGAAGGCTTCGCCGGCAAGAATGACGGAGGCCGCCGCGACCGCGTAGATGAAGTAAAGCAGCGCCTGTCCCGTCAGCATCACATAGGTACCTGCGGATTGAAGGCGTCCTTGGCGAAGTGCAGGCCGAGCGTGGCGGCCTCAGGGGCAAAGCGCGGACGCACGCCGGTGGCGCGGAAATCGCCTATGATTGCTCCATCGGCGGCAACATCGCGCCTGACATAGTGGTAGATTTCCTGCAACTGGACGATGTTGCCTTCCATGCCGGTGATTTCCGCGATGGAGACGACCCGCCGGCCGCCGTCCGCAAGCCGCTGCGTCTGCACGATGATGTCGATGGCCGATGCAATCTGCGCACGGATGGATTCATGCGTCATCGGCATGCCGGCCATGCCGACCATCTGCTCCAGGCGCGAAATGGCGTCGCGCGGGGTGTTGGCGTGGATGGTGGTCATCGAGCCTTCATGGCCGGTGTTCATGGCCTGCAGCATGTCGAAGGCTTCCTCGCCACGCACCTCGCCGACGATGATGCGGTCGGGCCGCATACGCAGCGCATTCTTCACCAGCTCACGCTGGCGGATCTCGCCCTTGCCCTCGACATTGGGCGGACGCGTTTCCAACCGGCCGACATGGGGCTGCTGCAGTTGCAGCTCCGCAGCATCCTCGATGGTGACCAGGCGCTCCTTCGATGGGATGTGGCTCGACAGCGCGTTGAGCAGCGTGGTCTTGCCGCTGCCGGTGCCGCCCGAAACCAGGATCGACTTGCGCGCCTGCACGGCGATGCGCAGCAGATCGATCATCGGCTGGCGGATCGAATTGAACGCCATCAGGCGTTCCAGCGAATAGGGATTCTTGGAGAATTTGCGTATCGATACAAGCGGGCCATCGACCGAAACCGGCCGCACGGCGATGTTGACGCGCGAGCCATCCTCCAGGCGCGCATCCGCCATCGGCGACGATTCATCGACCCGGCGACCAATGGCCGAGACGATCTTGTTGATGATGCGCAGCAGATGCGCCTCGTCGCGAAAACGGATCGCGGTCTGCTCGATCATGCCGCGACGCTCTATGAAGACCCGCTCATGCGTGTTGATCATGATGTCGGTAATGGAATCGTCCTTGAGCAGCGGCTCGATCGGACCAAGGCCAAGCATCTCATCCGCCGTGTCGCTAGTGAGTTGATCGAGCTCGCGAGCATTCAAGGGCACATTCCGGCCGCGCACGAACTCGCGCACGATCGGCCGGATCTCGTTAAGGATCTCGTCCTTGGATGCATTTTCAAGCGCAGTCAGGTTGAAGCGATCGATCAGGTGCCGGTGCAGCTCGACCTTCAGCGTGAGGAAATCGCCGCCTTGCGGTTCCCCATCCGCCGTGGACATCGCAACTGTTCCGTTTGCAGCCGCAACCACGGGCGCCGTCTGCGGCGCACTTTGCTCATTCGGTCCTTTGATGAAGCGACCCAGCATTCCGCTCAAGCCCCCGCGATTTCCCCTGGATCGAAACTAAGCGTTAACCACGAGGGGAGCAAGCGGCATACAGGCAATAAGGGATGTATACTTGCAACATAGTTAAAAAATAGACTTCAAGAAATCGTTTTATTTTTCCTGCTCCGCATTTCACCGACCAAGGTCCTACGACCTTTGTCACCCGCAGGCCGACCAATGTCTGCTAAGTTCTTAGATATATTGAATTATATATGATTTCTAATGTGACAAGGGTGCGGCGTGGGCGCGGCGAAATTGTGAATGAATGGTTAAGACCGCTTGAAAAGCCAAGCGAATCAAGCTGTTGTCGAAAATGAAAGAGCGTCCTTGCCAGTATTGAAAGGTTAAGCTTCCGTTAATCCGTTTGACTCGGCTTTTTCGAGGGACCTAGGATTGAACGTGACGGGGGATGCTTGGGTATGGGGTTCATCCTTAGCTCTGTCTCGTCGGGTTCAAACCTCCAAAGGGAGAAATTGGCATGAAGAAGCTCATGACGATGGCCCGGCAGTTCCGCGACGACGAAAACGGCGCTGCCATGGTCGAATATTCTATTCTGCTAGGTCTCATCGCCGCTGCCACGATCGCTGTTGTGGTCGTGATCGCCGGATGGGTTGGCGATCAGTTCGCTGGTCTCTGCGTCCATCTCAATAACCATGGCACCAACGCTGCCGGCACTGGCACCGGCACTTGCGCTGTTCCGACGTAATCAAGAATTCCCTGGGCCGGATCGCTCGATCCCGGCCCAGGGTTCGCGCCATGAGAGACTAGCATCGCCCATGGGGGGCGATTTTGGGGTGGGAAAATGCGCGCCAATACACTCATCATGATCGTGCTCGCCGGCGTGTTCGGCGTGCTGGCGGTCGTTCTCGCCAACATCTGGCTGGCAAACCAGCGCAGCGCAATGGCGCAATCGAACGGCGTGCAGGCAAGCACGGTCGTAGTCGCTGCGGTGCCGCTGAAATTCGGCGACGCGCTGAGCGCCGACAAATTGCGCGAAATTGCATGGCCGGCCGGAGCGATGCCGGCAGGCGCGTTCAAGACGGTCAAGGAAGCTATGGCCGGCAACGGTGCGCGCCAGGCGCTGCAGTCCATCAGCGCAAACGAACCTGTTCTCGCTGCCAAGATCACCGGCCCGGGCCAGCGCGCAACCCTATCGGCGGTGCTTGACGAGGGCATGAAAGCCGTTTCCATCAGGGTCAACGACGTGCTCGGCGTGGCCGGCTTCGTCTTTCCCGGCGACCGTGTCGACGTACTGCTGACCCGATCGGTTCGCGACAGTGACGGTGCCGACAAGAGTTTCGTCGACGTGTTGCTGCAGAGCGTCAAGGTGCTTGCCGTCGACCAGGTTGCGGATGCGACCAAGGACAATCCGACTGTCGTCAAGGCGGTGACTGTGGAAGTGAGCACGAAAGATGCACAGAAGCTCACATTGGCCGCAGGTGCTGGCCAGTTGTCCCTGGCTTTGCGTCAGGCTGCCGGCAGCAAGGGCGAGATGAACGAAAGGATCACGCTGGCGGATCTGACCGGCGACACGCCGGACGATGTCGCCAAACGGCAGGCCGAGCTCGACAAGAAGGCGGCTGAGGAAGCCGCGGCTGCCGAAGAGCGCAAGCGGGCCGACGATAAGATCGATGGATTGGCCAGGGCGGTGGAGCGCGTTGGCAGCCAGGTCGACCAGTTGAGCAAGGCCAAGCCCGTGCCTGTCGTGACCTCGGCGCCACAGGTCGCGCAGGAGGTGAAGGAAGTGATCAAATACGTGCAGCCGGAACCGCCGAAGCTGGCGACGATCGGGGTGTTCCGTGGTATCAAGCTGGAGTCGTATGAAGTGCCGCGACAAGACTGACGAGGGTCGGCGCGGCGGAGGCTGCCCTTGGGGCAGCAAGCGGGGAGACGGGGAATGAAGGGGTTTTGGGTGAGGATAGCGGCGGCCGCGCTATCCGTGTTGGGCGTATCGGCGATCTCCGTCCATCCGGCTGCGGCGGCGGACCGCTTCATCGACGTGTCGAGCCCGTCGCTTCATCGCGTGTTCGTGCCCGTTTCCCAATCCGCCACGATCCAGGTGAACGCCACCCTGGGCGACATCGTGGTCGGCGACGAGAAGATCGCCGATGCGCAACCGATGACCGACAAGACGCTCTACATCATCGGCAAGACTGTCGGCACCACCACAGTCAACCTGTTCTCCGAGGACAAGCGCTCGCTGGGCGCCATCCAGATCGAGGTCGGCCAGGATGTCAGCGACATGGCGGTAGCCATTCGCCAGGTGGCGCCGAAGGCGCGGATCGAGATCGGTTCGATCAACGGCAAGGTTCGCCTGAGCGGCCATGTCAAGGACGCCGCGACGTTGGCATCCATCGTGGAAGTCACGCAGCAATACGGTCCCGACTCCATCATCAATGCCGTCACCATTGACGACAGCGAGCAGGTCAATCTGTCGGTGCGCATCCTCGAGGCGAAGCGCAACGCCGGCCGCGATCTCGGTGTCTCGTTCAGGAGTACGAATAGCAGGGGCACTACCAGGGTCGGGACCGGCATCGGCACCATAGATAAAGATGGGGCCGAACTAGGCGCGGGCGATCTGGTCACGGGCCTTCTCTCCAATACCAACCCTTTCGCGGCGCTGATTACCCGTATCATCGACAGCAACATCAAAGTCGACCTGATCATTGAGGCATTGGAGGCCAAGGGCGTCGTGCGCACGTTGGCCGAACCGAACCTGACTACTGTCTCTGGCGAGACGGCCAGCTTCAATGCCGGCGGCGAGGTGCCGGTGCGCAGCGTCAATGCGCAAGGTGAAGTGGAGATCGTGTTCAAGCAGTTCGGCGTCAATCTGAACTTCACGCCGGTGGTGCTGGACGACGGCAAGATCCACATCAAGCTGGCGCCGGAAGTGAGCGACCTGACCGGCTTCACCGCTGCAGGCGATCCGATCTTCACCAACCGCAAGCTGTCGACGGTGGTCGACCTGCGTGACGGCCAGAGCTTCGCGGTCGGCGGCCTGCTTTCCAGCAAGAACACGATACAGCAAGATCAGGTGCCCTGGCTCGGCCAGGTGCCGATCGTCGGCGCGCTGTTCCACAATTCGAGCACGCAGAAGGAAGAGACAGAACTGGTCGTCATCGTGACGCCGCATCTGGTGCGGCCTGTGAGGCCCGGCGAGCAACTGGCGACGCCTTTCGACAAGACCAAGCCCGCCAACGATCCGGAGCTCATGCTGCTCGGCCAGCTCGAAGTCAACAAGGACATGATCCGCATGTACGAGCATGGCGAAGGCGTCACCGGCCCCTACGGCCACATGCTGGATGTGAAATCGAAGGACAAGCTGGTCTATGTCAAGAAGTAAGCTCCTGCTCATGCTTCTCGGCACCAGCCTGCTTGCGGGCTGCGCGGCCGATTATCTGCACAATTACGACACGATGACGCTGGCTTCCGGCGACTCGCAGAAAGCCAATCAGCTGCTGCAGACGGTCGATCCGTATAACCCGGCTTCCAACAATACCAAGATCGAAGGCGACGGCGCGCGGTCCGTCGCTGTCGTGCAGAAATACAAATATCCGGCGTCGGCGCCCGCGACTGGGACGACGGTCAGTGCCGGACCGGCAGGTACGCAGTGAATTAAGCAGAAGGATGCGGTTCGTCAGGCGAGCGAGGACGCCTGGCACGAATGGAACAGAGAGTAAGATCATGTTGAGGACCATTCGTGAATTCTGGGACGATCAGCGCGGCATAGCGATGATCCTTGTCGCCATCATGCTGCCGGTGCTTGTCGGCTTCGCCGTTTTGGCGATCGACATGAGCCGCGCCAACGGATTGCACAGCGATCTGCAAAAAGGCGTCGACGCGCTCGCGCTTGCAGGGGCAGCGGAACTGGACGGCAATTCGGATGCCTGGACGCGAGCAGAGAGGGCCCTCGCGAATTTGGTTTCCAACGACACCATATTCGCCGATGCAGGTGTCGTGACGTTGCCAAGTACGGGCAGCACCACGGTCAATCCAACCTATTCCGCGTGCCGTTCAAGGGGCCAGATTTCCTGGTGCTTCCTTGCAAGCATCCCTGCAAACGACTCCGACCCGATCACTTCGGCCAACTATGCGGCATCGGCAGGTGCAAGCAAGTTCATCCAGGTGACGGCTCAACCGGAGAGCTTCACAGCTATGTTCCCGGTTTCTTACGTTTCAGGCAGTTCGGTCGACAGCTTCAATGTCGGCGCGGAAGCTGTGGCCGGCTTCACCAACGCGTTGTGTCAGTTCACGCCGATGTTCATCTGCAATCCTTACACCTCTCTCGGCGCGCTGCAGACGGCTGTTTCGGGAACGAGTAAGCCGATGATCCTGCTCAAAGAGCAGACCGGCGGAAACAATGCCCAATATCTTCCCGGCAATTACGGGTTCCTGTCTTCCCCGGAGGGAGACAAGTCCACGGCGACTCTTACCGAAATGTTCGCCGTGACCAATCCGCCAGCTTGCTACAGCCAAAACGGAGTTACAACGCGTCCAGGCAACATTCCGCCCGTCGATGCCGGCATCAACACCCGCTTCGACCTTTACGACAACAGCGGGCCCTACAAGACCGATCCCACCGTCAACCCGCCAGCGCCTAATGTCCGCAAAGGCATGGCTGTATCGAATGCCGGTAAGAAGAGTTGCTCCTATGCCGCGCCGGACAGCAATCAGGCCAGCAAATACATGGCGCTCCCACATGACACCGGCTGCTGCACACAGGCCGGAGTGCCTGGCAACGGCCTTTGGAACTTCTCCGGTTATTGGAGTGTCAATCACGGCAATGCGAGCACTTCCGAGGTGCTGACTGCGTGCGGCGCAAACCCCAGCCGGTACTGCGTCTACAGATACGAGATCAACAATCCGACGCTGAAAAGCGGGCAGGAGAAGACTGCCCCAGAGTGCAACACGACGACCCAGGGCGCCGACCGGCGGCTCCTTTACGTTGCGATTGTCGACTGCGTTAACAACAACGTCAAAGGCGGCAACCAGACATTGCCGGTGCAAGCTTTCGCCAGCATGTTCGTCACGGAACCGGCGGGAGGGCCACCAGACGCCAATATATATGCTGAATTCGAGGACATCAGCACTTCGGTCGGTCAGGGCACGTTGAAGAAACTCCAGCGCAACGAAGCGCAACTGTATCGGTGAAGCCATGCTGGTCGCGCTCAAACAAATCATTCAGCGTTTCAATAGCGACGACGAGGGCGCCGCGCTGGTCGAGATGGCTATCGTGACGCCCTTCGTGCTGCTGCTGTCGGCGGGCGTCTTTGAGTTCGGGAACATCCTGAACACACGCATGCTCCTCGACGCCGGCGTCAAGGATGCTGCCCGCTACATGGCGCGCTGCAGCAGCGATTGGGATACTTGCAAACCATTGGCACAAAAGCTTGCGGCCAATGGGGCCATCGACGGCACCGTCGCTCGAGTGAATGGATGGCTTCCAGAACAAGTAGAAATCACCAAGACATCTACTCAGGCGATCGATACCGCTACCGGTACCGAACTTTACCTTAGCAGCACCGCCAACGTCATTGTCGCGCAGGTCAGCACGTCGTATCCATACCCTGATCTCGGATTGTGGTCGTATCTTGGTTTTAGCGGTCAGCTCGCCCTCACGGTTTCCCATCAGGAGCGCGTCTTCGGATGGTGAGGCTGCGACCTAAATTTTGGGCAAGCGAGTCCGGCTCGACGATGGTCGAGATGGCCATCGCCATGCCGTTGCTGTTGACACTCCTGCTCGGCTTCGTCGACTTCGGCTATGCCTTCTACCAATGGAATGCCGCCAACAAGGCGGTGCAAGCCGGCGCAAGGCTCGCGCAGATTTCCAGCCCGGTCGCCAGCGGACTTTCACTGGAGGCAAAAACGCCCAGCGACTCGCTGGACGTCGGCAAGGCAGTTCCAGCCAACACGTACAACTATGTCTGCACCGCTAGCGCGGCGGGGACGGCCTCGTGCACCTGCGGAACCGGGGCTACGTGCCAGGACCTCACCGCGAGTCAGGCCGCCTTCGACTTTATTTTCAGTGGCAACGCTAGCCAACCTGGAATGCAGACATTCCTGCCGTTGCTGGTTAAGTCCGAGGTGCAGATTCAGTATCAGGCTTCCGGCTTGGGGTACTGGACCCGCCCCAACGGTCCCGTCCCGACCATCACGGTCAGCATCGTCAATCATCAATTCCAGTTCTTTTTCCTGAGCGGATTGCTCGGATTTTCCAACATCACCATGCCCTCGATGTTGAGCACGGTCACGGGCGAAGACATGAAGAGTACGTTCCCATGAACGCCATCGACACCAGAGTCCTCCCCACAAAACGCAAGCAGGTGGCGCTGTTTTCCGGCGATGCGAATTTCAAGCGCGATGTCACCACGCGGCTCGACGCGCTGGCGATCTATGACGTGAAGGTCTCGGATGCGGCAGAGTTCCTGAAGGGGCCGCCTGTCGACAGCCGGCCCGGCATCATCATCCTCGATCTGGCCAATGGCGAGCTGCTCGGCAATCCGGCAATCGTCGAGGCGCGCGCGGCCTGGGCGTCGGTGCCGCTGATTGCGATCTCCGACGAGCTCACCTCCGAGCAGACGCGCGTTCTGGTGCGCATGAACGCGTCCGACTGGCTGCACAAGCCGCTCGACGCCAAGGAGCTGCTCAACGCCGTCACCTTCCACGACACCGGCAGCCAGGGCACCAAGAGCCGCATCATCACCTTCATTGCCGCCAGCGGCGGCGCCGGCGCGACCACGCTGGCGATCTCGGCGGCCGAGTATCTGGCCTCGAAATCGGCCGAGCGGGCGGCCTCGACCTGCCTCGTCGACCTCGATTTCCAGAGCGCCAATTGCGGCGCCTATCTCAACCAGTTCAACCAGTTCGACCTTTCCGGCATCATCGGCCAGCCGGACCGGCTCGACGTCGAGCTGATGGACGTCATCAAATTGTCGCGGCCCTCCGGCCTCACGCTCTATTCCTTCGAGCGGCCGCAATTGCCGTTCGAGCCGCGCGGTTCCGACTTCGTCTTCAGGCTGCTCGACCTCGTCGCCTACCGCTTCGACGACATCGTCATCGACCTGCCCAACATCGAGACGCCGTGGCACGATTCGGTGCTGCGCACGAGCGACGAGATCTTCATCGTCTTCGAGCTCAACGTCGCTTCGCTGAGACAAGGCAAGCGGCTCTACAAGAAGATCCGCGAATTGCGCGGCAACAAGGTCAGCATCACGCTGGTCGCCAACAAGCACAAGCGCAAATGGTTCGGCAACCACTTCTCGCGCAGCGAGCTGGAGAAGATCTTCAAGGCGCCGCACATCAAGTCGCTGGCGCTGGACAACGCGCTCCTGGCCGACGCGCTGAATCGCGCCATCCTGCCTTCCGAGGTGGACGGACGCGCGCGTTTCAACAAGGACCTGAAACGCATGTTCAAGGAGCGGCTGGACAATGCCCAGCGCTAGCCGATTCACCGCCGCGCATCTGGCCAGCGCCTGCCTGGCAGGCATGGTGCTGGTGTCGGCCTGCGATTTGGCGCAAGCCGGCTCAGGACTGCCGCCGCTGCCCGCCATGGGGCCTAGCCTGCGCAAGGCGGTCGCCTTCGAGACCGGCGAGCAGCCCGGCACGATCGTCATCCGCAAAAACGAGAAGGCGCTCTATCTGGTGACTGGCCAGGGCCAGGCGCTGCGCTACCAGATCAGCGTCGGCCGCGACGGCTTCGGCTGGACCGGAACGGTCAAAATCGCTTCCAAGACCGAATGGCCGGAATGGCGCCCGCCCAGGGAAATGCGCGCGCGTCGGCCGGAACTGCCGGCGATGGTGCCGGCCGGTCCCTACAATCCGCTCGGCGCCAGGGCGCTTTATCTGTCGCGCGACGGGCGCGACACGCTCTATCGCATCCATGGCACCAACGATCCCAAGGGCGTCGGTTTCGACGGCACGTCCGGATGCTTCCGGCTGACGAACACCGATGTGATCGATCTCTTCAAACGCGTCGCGGTGGGCGCAAAGGTGGTGGTTGAATGACGATGATCAGCGAGCCGGACGTCCCGGCAATCGAACTCGGTCACAGGGAAGCCGCTCCGGGAAAGCCCAGCCGGGCCAGGCTGATCGGCGTCGTGGCGGTGGGTGCGTTGCTCGTCACCGTCGTCAACGTGACGGCCGCGGTCTATCTCTATCGCGGCGTCAACGATCTCAAGACGATGGAGGCGCGGCTGGAACAGCTCGGCCAGTTCGAGCAGCGGATCGGCGCGCGCATCGACACCGTCAATAACGGTTTCCAGAGCCGGTTCGAGACGCTGGACCATCAGTTGCAGGCGAATTTCGGCCGGATCAACGGCAATATCGCCAAGCTTGAGCAAGGCCAGCCCGTCGCCGCCAGCGAGCCGGCGCCCGGCGCGGCCGAGCCGGCCCTGCTCGACAACACCACGGTGGCGGATGCGTCCGCGGCCGACGGAGACGCTGGCGCCGGAGACGGACAGCCCGCGTTCAAGCGCAAGGTCGCGCCTCCGGGGCCCAACCCGTCCTACCAGCGCATCCAGCAGCCCGACGGCAAGGTCTATTACAAGAAGATCAACTGAGCAGGCGGGTTTTCGCCTGAGCCGGCAGGTTACAGATCGCGCTGCAGCGAGAGCATGCGGACAGAGCGGGCTTCGGCACGCAGCTTTGCCTCGCGCAGAAAGGCGACATGGCAGTAGGCGCATGCCGCGAGACCGAGGCACAGCACCAGGCAATTCTGCAGGCTGAGGTCGACCATCACCGAGAACTGAAGACCACGGGGCGTGACGAAGGCGGCGATAGTGCTCGCCGTTTCCGCGTGGCTGCTCAGCGCCATCATGAACCCGGCGAAAATGATTGCGGCATGATTGGCGAGGAAGAAGCCGCCGGACCATTTTGAGCGGCTGGCCATCCAGCAGCCGCCTGCCGCCAGGACGATAACGGCCGCATCGAGCGCCATCGATCCACCGAGATAGACGTGCACCTGCTGCCAGAACATGGTCGAGAACGGCCGCAGCTCGAGCCATGCGTGCCACGCAGCGGGGCTCGCCGGATAGAAGCCGAGAAGCATTGCCGCCGCTCGTTCCGCCGCCAGCAGAATGAGCACCAGGGCCGGAAAGGCGAAAAGCAGCATCGGCTTGCGCATCATGTCATCCCCTCGACATCCGATGACCGATTCTAGGCCGCATTGGTTGCGCGAGACTTAACGCAACGCCTTGCTTTTCAAGGAATGTCGCTCACATCTAATGTGTGGTCCGATTCAGCGGTCTGGGGTTGCGCCATGTCGACAGGAGCTAACGGGTCGGGCTCGGGAAGCGCCGCCGGCAACCGGCACGATCCCGCGGGGGCCCGCGCGTGAGCCAGGCGAAGCCGCCCGGCCGCTCGCTGCTGGCGTCCGCGCTCGGCGGTCTCGGTTTGCTCGCAGGCATGATGCTGATCGTCGAGGGTGGCCGGCTGCTGCCGCCCGCTTCGATCGCACCGGTTCAGGACGCCGGCGACCTGAAGCCGGCCTTCCATGGCCCGATCCATGACGCGCGGCCAGGCCGGCCGGCGCGCAAGATCGCCGAGGACCTCATTGCGCCGCCGCCGCTCGACCCATCCGGGATCGAGCGCATCGAGCCGCGTCCTCCGCTTGGCGAACTCGGACTTGCGCCGCGGCCGCAGACGCCGATGCCGCAGGATTGGCGCGAGACGCTGCTTTTCCGTCCCGTCGCGGCCTCCTCGGCGGTCGTCGAAGCCATGGGACGCACCGTCGCCATCAGCGGGACGGTCGACATAGGCCCCGACAGGACCTGCATGTTCGACGACACCGCCTGGCCCTGCGGCCAGCGGGCGCGGGCCGCCTTCAACGCCTGGCTGCGCGGGCGAGCGCTGAAATGCCTCCTGCCGCCGGACGCCGACCGTTTCGCCATCGCCGCGCCCTGTGCGCTCGGCACGCAGGATGTCGGCGCCTGGCTGGTTTCCAACGGCTGGGCGATGGCCGCTCGCAGCGGCATTTACGGCAAGGCGGAGGTGGTGGCGAGGACCGCCCGGATGGGCATTTTCGGCCCACCGCAATAGCGCTGCTGCGCGAAAGCCGGTGGCCGGTTCCCTCGCGCACTTGCGTGAAAGCAGAATGGTCAGGGCGGTTCAGCACTTCTAAAACCTGGACTGGGCTGACGACCTGCAGGTCGTCAGCCGTGGACCGCGGCCGCCGGTGTGCCGGACCTTGGCATGGAGAAGATGGCGACTTGCATAAAATTGTACGCTTCCCTGACACCGAAATCGTAACGGACCTCCTGTAAGCCGATGCATCGAACAGGAGATTGGCCCTTGACCACGAGAACACCGACCGCGCCGGTTCACACGTGGCAGCACCTTATCTGGCTGGCCGTGCCTGGCACCGCCGCCTGCGTCGCGCTTTCGCTCGGCTTGAACTACCTGCTGCTTTTCAGCGACAGCTTCACGCCATTCGGCCGCGGGGCCATTACGGCAATCATCGTGCCGATCGTCATCGGTCTGCCGTTGTTTGCCCTGCTCGGCTGGCAACAGGTGGAGATCCGCCGTTACCGGCAGGAACTCACGAGGTCCGGCACCTATGACCAGCTGACCGGCTGCCTGAACGGCAAGGTGTTCACCTCGATGGTCGACAGGAGGGCGCAGAGGCCGGTCGGCCCGCGCTCCGGCGCTTTTCTGGTCATCCACCCGGAACATCTGGCATCGATCAACCTGCGCTTCGGTCTCGAATGGGGCGACGAGGCCTTGCGGCTGATCGCATCGGCCATCCGATCCGCGGTGCGCAAGGACGATCTGATCGGCCGGATCGGAACCTCGATGTTCGGCGTCTTCCTGCCGGGCGCGAGCGAAGGGGACGCCAAGGACGTCGGCGAGCGCATTCGCGGCACGGTCGGCGAGATCTATTTCGCGCCGAAAGGCGACAAGGACGTGCTCGCGATCAAAGTCGGCGGCGTCATTTTCGAGCGCGAGCTGGATTTCGAGGACATGTTCCGCTTCGCGGAGGAAGGCATGGTCGAGAACCCGGACGAAGCCGGCCTGCGGTTGTCGCATGTCACCAACTGAGCCGGCGTGATCGCCCGACACGCCCACCAGGATGTTTCGGAAAGCTGGTGCTGCGAGAGGATTGAACTTCAGCTAATTCAATAAAAACAGCTGCTAATATTTTCTTCGGCAGCTTAGAACTCTGGCACCGCTTATCCAAACAGCCGAACTTGCCGCCGTTTCCCGAGTCCTTGATGCTCGGATTGTAGAACCTGTCCCTTGGACTCCGAGTGATTGGCGGTGCCTACTGGCAGCACACCTTGCGAACGTAGGTGTTACCGAAGGTAGGGTAGGCGTCATCGGGTATTGCACCCCGCGCCTTCATCTCACTGACCAAAGTGCTGGCCATCGGCTCGTCGTAGGTGTTGTCCAGGGTGATCGCGAACCACCCGTTGGTGGCAAGATAGGCGGAAAGGGGTATGGAGGAGGTTCGGACATAGGCCTCTGCCTCGGCGTAGTTGTCGAAGCTCTTGACCTGGATGTGGCGTCGTCCAAACGGGCCGCTATCGTATTGATCTACGTGAATCCAGGTGTCGTGCATGTAGCCGATCTGATTGCCTGCCTGGACTCGGTACCAGCGGCCGCTGCTACCCACGATCGCCACCTGGCTCCCATTCCTCAGCACTGCCACATTAGTTGACTTTCCCTCCGGTAATGCCTTGAGTGGCGCAGAGCCCTTCGGATGCCCTATCCGACCAGAATGAGCCTCAGGAATCGCCAGCGATGGATTGGCTGGAGGTGGCGGTGCGGAGATCGCGGTTGGCGATGCGGGCTGAGGGGACGGCGGCGCATTTGCAACTGTTGCTTGGCCCGCGCCAGCGGTGAAAGTGACGACCTTGTACTTCGCCATCTCGCTCATGGAGAGATAGCGGATGTCGTTGCTGTCGTATTGGAGCGAGAGCTGCAGCAGTGCCGGGTCCACACCCATTTCGATCATGTAGGTAATGACGTCGGCAGTGATTTGCTGGACGGCGGAGACTGCTTCCTGAGTGCTGAAGGGAACGTCGCCCTGAAACGATGACTTGTGGACGCCAATTGAGCCAGCCTCGGCAAAGCGTATCACGCCCCCCAGGAAGGCCAACGAGCAAGCGGACTCGCACTCAGAGGCTCTAAACTGCGCCGTCCCCAAGCCCAACCTTCGAATGAGCCGGCCCAGGTCCATAGCCTTCTGAATGTTGCCGCCTGGGGAATGAAATGTAACTGCCGTCGCGGCGCTGGAGCGCACCAGGGTCTCAAAGACCGACAGGTCATCTTGGTAGGCAAAATCCCCCGACACCAAAATGTAGTGGAGCCCGCCGTCAGTCTGCCGGGACTCGAACTGCAACCCGGCGCGAGCGGACGAAGCACCGGAAAATGCCGTCGCAAGACACAGCACAATCAGAATTGAGAAAACGCGAAACATGGCCCCGAGCACCACCCCGGACCGAAGTCTAGCGTTGGCGCGCCGAAGTTGTCGAATCCTTGTTGCGAAAATAATGAATTTCGGCGCGGACTTTGACGCTAGCCATGTTTTGAAATCGGCGCGAAAGACGGACGCAGACCTTTGGCTCTCAAGAGCTTCAGCAAATTCAACGGGATGGGCTGGTGCTGCGAGAGAGGATTGAACTCTCGACCTCTCCCTTACCAAGGGAGTGCTCTACCACTGAGCTACCGCAGCCTGCGATGGCGGCGCTTCTGCCATATCGAACCGGTAAGCGCAAGGCCAAGAAAAACCCAAAGCGTCGCATGTGATTCCCACCGGCAATTATGCGGGTTGCGGCGGCATGCGCGGCTGATCCACAGGATGAAACCCGGCCCTCGGCCCGCTTTCATGACATGGCCGCGCGAAAATGCTAGCCATTGCGGAATCGCGACCGGCTGACCGCCGGCCAGGAATGGACGATGGACGACAAGGCAAATCCACCGAAAAAAGGCGGCGGCGAGCGCAAGGACCGGCTGGCCGAGGCGCTGCGCGCCAATCTGCAGAAGCGCAAGATGCAGGCGCGTTCGCGACGGGTTGGCGACGCCGCCGACCAGAGCGCCCACGACGCTGACAAGCAGCGCGCCCGCGACGCTGACGAACAACGCGCCCGCGACGCTAACAAGCAGCGCGCCCGCGACGCTGACGAACAGCGCGCCGGCGATCCCGACGATCGGCCGGAAGGGTTGCCGGCTGCTGGAAAAATGCACAAGGACTGACCAAATCAGCCATACTGGCCGGCCACAGTCGGTCCGGTTTTGAGAAAAATCCTATTTCTTGAACCAAGCCGGCCAATAGTCTAAGCCGGGCACACTCAACCGATTGAAGCGGCCTGTTCGGGCCGAGGGGACGTTTTCTCATGGATCGCATCAGAATTGTCGGCGGCAATCAGCTTGCCGGCACCATTCCGATCTCGGGCGCCAAGAACGCGGCATTGCCGCTGATGATCGCCTCGCTGCTGACCGACGACACGCTGACGCTGGAAAACGTGCCGCATCTGGCCGATGTCGAGCAGCTGATCCGCATCCTCGGCAATCACGGCGTCGATTATTCCGTCAACGGCCGGCGCGAAAAGCAGCAGGAAGGCTATTCGCGCACCATCAATTTTTCGGCCCGCAACATCGTCGACACCACCGCGCCTTACGAGCTGGTGTCGAAGATGCGCGCTTCCTTCTGGGTGATCGGGCCGTTGCTTGCCCGCATGGGCGAGGCCAAGGTGTCGCTGCCCGGCGGCTGCGCCATCGGCACGCGCCCGGTCGACCTGTTCCTCGAGGGCCTGCAGGTTCTCGGCGCCGAGCTCGACGTCGACAATGGCTATGTCATGGCCAAGACCAGGAACGGCCGCCTGATCGGCAATCGCTACGTGTTCCCGAAGGTCTCGGTCGGCGCCACCCATGTGCTGATGATGGCGGCCTCGCTCGCCAAGGGCGAGACGGTGCTGGAGAACGCCGCCTGCGAGCCGGAAATCGTCAATCTCGCCGAATGCCTGATCGCCATGGGCGCCAAGATCCATGGCGCCGGCACCTCGACCATCACCATCCACGGCGTCGAGGTGCTGTCGGGGGCGCGCGTGCGCGTCATCCCCGACCGCATCGAGACCGGCACCTATGCCATGGCGGTGGCCATGACCGGCGGCGACGTGATGCTCGCCGGCGCCCGTCCAGACCTGTTGCAGACCGCGCTCGACGTGCTTGTCGAGACCGGCGCCGAGATCACGCCGACCAATGAGGGCATCCGCGTCAAGCGCAATGGCTCAGGCATTGCGCCGGTCGACGTGACCACCGCCCCCTTCCCCGCCTTCCCGACCGACCTGCAGGCGCAGTTCATGGGCCTGATGACGATGGCCAAGGGCAAGTCGCGCATCACCGAAACGATCTTCGAGAACCGCTTCATGCATGTGCAGGAGCTCGCACGGCTGGGCGCCCACATCACCCTTTCCGGCCAGACGGCGATCGTCGACGGCGTCGCCAGGCTGAAGGGCGCGCCCGTCATGGCGACCGACCTGCGCGCCTCGGTGTCGCTGGTCATCGCCGGCCTTGCCGCCGAAGGCGAAACCACGGTCAACCGTGTCTATCACCTCGACCGCGGCTTCGAGCGGCTGGAAGAGAAGCTCTCCGGCTGTGGCGCGGTGATCGAGCGCATTTCGGGCTGACGCTTGGCAGCATTCTTTCCCAGCGGTTGCGCCGAGCGGAAAGACCGCATAACAGAACGTTGAATTGTCAACGTTCAGGTGCGCATTCCGCATGGCAGCTCTCAAGCTCATCGCGCTCGACGACCAGGATCTGAGCATCGTCTCGGCGCATGTCCAGGACGCCGTGATGAAGGTCTCCGACCTCGAATATCTGCCGGCGGCCAAGCGCTTCGTGCTGACCATGAACCGCTTCGTCTGGGAAGCGAAATCCGGCTTGTTCCGCCAGCACAATGAACGGCGCCAGAGCGTCTTGCATTTCGATCGCGTGCTCGGCGCCAAGACCAGCGGCATTGCGCGCGGCAAACCGGCGGAGGTGCTGTCGCTGCTGGCGGTCAGCTTCATCGCCATCAGCAAGCCGGCCGGGATCGTCGAGCTGATCTTTTCGGGCGGCGGCACCATTATGCTCGACGTCGAATGCATCGAGGCCAGGCTTGCCGATATCGGCGGCTCCTGGGAAGCCACCTCGCGCCCCCTGCACAGAGGCTGAAGCGCGATGGCGATAACGCTCCGACAGCAGGACGCCGATTTCGAACAGCGTTTTTCGGCCTTTCTCACCACCAAGCGCGAGGTGTCGGCCGATGTCGAGGCCGTGGTGCGCGACATCATCGCCCGCGTGCGCGCCGAAGGCGACAAGGCGCTTGTCGATTACACGCTGAAGTTCGACAAAGCCGATCTCAACACGCTCGGCATCGCGGTGTCGAAGGACGACATCGCCAAGGCCTATGAAGCGGCCGATCCGGCGACCGTCGAGGCGCTCAAATTCGCGCGCGACCGCATCCGCTCGCATCACGAGCGGCAGAAGCCGAAGGACGATCGCTATACGGATGCCGCCGGCGTCGAGCTCGGCTCGCGCTGGACGGCGATCGAAGCCGTCGGCCTTTACGTGCCGGGCGGCACGGCGAGCTATCCAAGCTCGGTGCTGATGAACGCCGTGCCGGCCAGGGTCGCCGGCGTCGAGCGCATCGTCATCGTCGTGCCGGCCTCGGGCGGCGTCATCAATCCGCTGGTGCTGGTGGCGGCCGACCTTGCCGGCGTTTCGGAGATCTACCGCGTCGGCGGCGCGCAGGCCGTTGCAGCGCTCGCCTATGGCACCGAGACGATCAGGCCGGTCGCCAAGATCGTCGGTCCAGGCAATGCCTATGTCGCGGCGGCGAAGCGCCAGGTGTTCGGCACGGTCGGCATCGACATGATCGCCGGGCCGTCGGAAGTGCTGGTGGTGGCTGACGCCGACAACGATCCGGACTGGATCGCGGCCGACCTTTTGGCGCAGGCCGAGCATGATGTTTCGGCGCAATCGATCCTGATCACCGACGATCCGGAATTCGGCAAGGCGGTCGAGCAGGCGGTCGAGCGCCAGCTCAAGGTGCTGCCGCGCGGCGAGACGGCCGGGGCCAGCTGGCGCGATTTCGGCGCGGTGATCCTGGTGCCGACGCTCGAGGCCTCGCTGCCCCTGGTCGACAGGATCGCGGCCGAGCATGTCGAGCTCGCCTTCGACGACGCCGAGGCATTCCTTTCCAGGATGCGCAACGCGGGCGCCGTGTTTATCGGCCGCCATACGCCGGAGGTCATTGGCGATTATGTCGGCGGCTCCAACCACGTCTTGCCGACGGCGCGGTCGGCGCGTTTCTCGTCGGGTCTGTCCGTGCTCGATTTCGTCAAGCGCAGCTCGATCCTGAAGCTCGGCCCGGAGCAGCTCAAGGCGCTGGCGCCCGCCGCGATCGCGCTCGCCAAGGCCGAAGGGCTCGATGCCCATGCCCGCTCCGTCGCGATCAGGTTGAACATGTAACGATGTCCGGCCGCGACCAGACCCGCGACAGGCTGATCGACGTCGAGCTCGACGAATCGATCGGGCGTTCGACGCCCGACGTAGAGCACGAGCGGGCCGTGGCGATCTTCGACCTCATCGAGGAGAACCGTTTTCGGCCGGTCAATGATGACGGCGCGGGTCCTTACAAGCTTAAGCTTTCACTGGCCGAGTCCCGCCTGGTCTTCGGCGTCAGCCGCGAGAACGGCGCCGAGGTGGTCACCCACATCCTGTCGCTGACGCCGCTGAGGCGCATCGTCAAGGACTACTACCTGATCTGCGAAAGCTACTACGAAGCCATCCGCTCCTCGACGCCGAGCCATATCGAGGCGATCGACATGGGCCGGCGCGGCCTGCACAATGAGGGCTCGCAGACCCTGATGGACCGGCTAGCCGGCAAGATCGAGATCGACTTCGACACGGCGCGCCGGCTGTTCACGCTGGTCTGCGTGCTGCACTGGCGGGGCTAGATCAGGATCATGTTTCGTTGAAATACCATCCTGATCCAGTTCTTTGTTGGAGCATGATCTTTTCCAAAAACCGGTTCCCACTTTTTGGGATCATGCTCTAGTGGCCGCGCTGCCGCATTCAATCCTGTTTTTGTGCGGCATGAACGCCGTGCGCTCGCCGATCGCGGAACAAATGGCGCGCCGCATGCTTCCCGCCACCACCTTCGTCGCTTCGGCCGGCGTGCGCGCCGGCGAGCGCGACCCGTTCGTCGATGCAGTGCTCGCCGAAGAAGGCCTGTCGCTTGGCGAGCGCCAACCCAGGACGCTGGCGGATATGGAGGACGATTATTTCGACCTGATCATAACGCTGGCGCCGGAGGCGCATCATGCGGCGCTCGAGCTCACCCGTTCGCTCGCCGTCGAGGTCGAATACTGGCCGATGCCCGACCCGACCGACACAGGCGGCACGCGGGAGCACATCATGGCCGCCTATCGCGATGTGCGCGAGCGGCTGAAAGCCCGCATAAGCCGACGTTTTCTGCTTCCTGCGGCAAAAAACGCGGCCGATTAAGCATGTTCACAAGCGGGCGATTATCATATAGGTTCCGCCGCAAATTCCGGCCGGAGTCGGATGATTTCCGGTCGGTTCGGCCGGAAATCATCCGACTCCGGATCAAAGAACTAGAGCACGATGTCGCCCGAAAACCGCTTGACACTTTTCGGCATCATGCTCTAGCCGCCGGAACCGCCATCCAAGCAAAGGTATCGAATGCCGAAGGAAGAAGTCCTCGAGTTTCCAGGTGTGGTCACCGAACTGCTGCCCAATGCGATGTTCCGGGTGAAGCTCGAAAACGAACACGAAATCATCGCCCACACGGCCGGCCGCATGCGCAAGAACCGCATTCGCGTGCTGACCGGCGACAAGGTCCTGGTCGAGATGACGCCCTATGACCTGACCAAGGGCCGCATCACCTACCGTTTCAAGTAACAGTCCGGCGCGAACCCAGAGCCGGATGATTTCAGGTCTGTTCGACCTGAAATCATCCGGCTCCAAACCAGGGAGTGGAGCATGATGTCGTCCGAAAACCGCTTCACACTTTTCGGCATCATGCTCCCATGAGCATTCTGCAGAAGCTGGTGCTTGCGTCTGGTTCGCCGCGCCGCATCGAACTCTTGCAGCAGGCCGGCATCGAGCCGGACCGGGTGCTGCCCGCCGATGTCGACGAGACGCCGCTGCGCGCCGAGCATCCGCGCTCGCTGGCCAAGCGCCTTTCCAAGGACAAGGCCGAGAAGGCGCTGGCCTCGCTGAAGAGCGAGGAGGACTATGCGCCTGCTTTCATCCTCGCCGCCGACACGGTGGTGGCGGTCGGACGGCGCATCCTGCCCAAGGCCGAGACGATCGACGACGCCGTCAATTGCCTCGGCCTGCTTTCCGGCCGCTCGCACCGGGTCTATTCCGGCATCTGCCTGATCACGCCCGGCGGCAAGCTGCGCCAGCGGCTGGTGGAGACAAGGGTGCGCTTCAAGCGGCTGCCGCGCGAGGAGATCGACGCCTATGTCGCGTCGGGCGAGTGGCGGGGCAAGGCCGGCGGCTATGCGGTGCAGGGCCTGGCCGGCTCGTTCGTCGTCAAGCTGGTCGGCTCCTACACCAATGTGGTCGGCCTGCCGCTCTACGAGAGCGTGGCGCTGCTTTCCGGCGAAGGCTTCAAGGCGCACCAGCACTGGCACGCCGCGCGCTCATGAGCATAGTCTGCACATGAGCTCGGGCGACAAGGTAACGCCGCTGAGGCCGAAACGGCCCTGCCCCGAATGCGGCAAGCCGTCGGCGCGCGAGCATTATCCGTTCTGCTCGGCGCGCTGCAAGGACATCGACCTCAACCGCTGGCTGAAGGGCGCCTATATCATCCCCGGCCGCGACGGCGAAGAGGAAGAAGACGACAGCCCGAAGCCGGGCCCGACGCCCAAGGACGAGCCGTGAGCGCAGCCGGCGACCGGTCGTTTTCCAGCGATTTTTCTTTCCTGACGAAATCAACACCTAGGCGCTGGACAGGCAAGATTCCCGTGCTATAACCCACGCGCTTTCAAGGGGCGCCGCCTGGCGCCTTCGTGAAACCCGGCGGGCGCATCCCGTTAGCCGGCACAGGCCCAGATAGCTCAGTTGGTAGAGCAGCGGACTGAAAATCCGCGTGTCGGTGGTTCGAATCCGCCTCTGGGCACCATCCCCTCATTCTCCCGATATTCCCCTTCGCCGAAGCCTCTACGCTCAGTCGAAGAAACCCGCATCCTCTTCCCTGAGATATTTCCTGGCCGCCTCGGCATCGATATCGAGTCCCAGTCCCGGCGCTTCCAGCAGGTCCACCATGCTGTCCTTCACGATCTGCGGCGGCAGGCCGATGACGATGTCTTCCCACCAGGGATCGGACGCGCTCGGATATTCGAAGGCAATGTAGTTAGCGGGCAAGGTGGCGCAGACATTGATCAGCGCGCCGAGGCCGAGCAGGCCGTTGGCGGTGCCGTGCGGCGCCATCAGGATGGAATGCATGTAGGCGTGCTCCGCCACCCATTTGAGCTCGGCGATACCGCCTATATCGGCCGGATCCGGGCCGATGACGCGCACCGCCTGCGTCTCGATCAGCTCCTTGAAATTGTGCCGCAGGTAGATCTGCTCGCCGGTATGGATCGGCGTCGAGGTGGAGGTGGTCAGCTCCCGATAGGCCTGCGGATTGACCCACGGCACATAGTCGCCGGTCAGCATGTCCTCGAGCCACATCAAATTGTACTTCTCGACCGCGCGGGCGAACCTGATGGCATCGGGCAGCATCCAGCCCGGGCCGCAGTCGAGCGCCAGGCTGACCTTGTCGCCCAGCGCCTCCTTCATCGCGATCACGCAGTCGAGCATATGGTTGAAGCCGCGCTCGCTGATAACCCCCTGATCCATGGCGCCGTGATAGCCGGCCTTCTTCTGCGTCACGCCGTAGTGAAAGCCCTCGACGCTGTCCTTCATATTGGAGTGGAACGAGATGCCCTGCTTGACCATGAAGAAGTTCTGCGGCTGCTCCATCATCCATTTGACGTCGGCGGCGTAGTTCTCCGGTCGGTCGCCGGTGCGCTTGCGGCGGATCGAGCCGTTATAGACGCGCACCTTGTCGCGCACCTTGCCGCCAAGCAGCTTATAGACCGGCACGCCCGCGGCCTTGCCGGCAATGTCCCACAGCGCATGCTCGATCGCGCTTACCGCCGCCCCGTAGGGCTTGAACGAGCCGCGCTGGCGGATCTTCAGCATCACCCGCTCGACGTCGGTCGGATCCTCGCCGATCAGCGCCTCGCGGAAATGCAGAACAAAGGGCTTGAGGTAGGTCTTGGTGAACTCGACTTCGCCAAGGCCGTAAAGACCTTCGTCGGTCACGATGCGCACGATGGGGTGCTGGCCGATGACGGCGCAGCGCAGGTCGGTGATCTTCATGGCGCAGTCCTATTTCACAGACGAGAAAGCTGTCGGCGTGAGCAGTTGGCTGCTGATATTGGCAATGATCTGCCCGTCGCGCTCAGACTCGTCCCGGGCCCTGTGCCATGCCGGATCGGTGACGAAAGCCGCCCATTTCGCCTCACGCTCGGCCAGCGATTCCCAGGCGAGGAAATAGGTGAGGCGATTGCTGTTTTCGCCGATCGCCGTGGTGAAAAACCCGGCTTGGCGGATGCCATGCCTCTCCCAGATGGCCAGCGTTTGGTCGGAAAAGCGCTTGAGCAAAGCCGGCAGCCTGCCCGGCAGGCAGTCATAGATCCGCAGTTCGTAGATCATGGTTTCGTCCGTTTCCTTCTTCACCTCTCCCTTGCGAGAGGTCGACACGAATGGTCGGTCGTTGGCCCTGTGAACCGGGGGGAATGAGGGCGGGCGGCCTGGCTAACTCCAGGTCCGGTCCCAGCTATATTCATTGTCCCAATGCTCGGTGGATTGCCATATCCCCGTGACACCGGGCTGCAGATGCTGCGCGATCACCTCGTCGACGACGTCGTCGATCCCCAGGCCCGGTCTGTCCGGAACCGTGATGAAGCCGTCCTTCACCAGCGGTTTGGGCAGGCCGGTGACGATATCGTCCCACCAGTCGACATCGGCGGAATGATATTCGAGCGCCAAGAAGTTCTCGGTCGCGGCCGCGACATGTGCAGCGGCCATCGCAGCGATCGGGCTTTCGGCCATGTGGATGGCCATGGCGACGCCGTGGTCCTGCGCCATGTCGCCGATCTTCTTGGTCTCGAGGATGCCGCCGCTGGTGAGCAGGTCCGGATGGACGACGGAGAGACCGCCGCTCGCGAGCAGAGGCTCGAAACCTTCCTTCAGGTAGATGTCCTCGCCGGTGCAGATCGGCACCGAGGTCGCTTGCTGCAGCTGCCGGTATTGCTCGGTGTACTGCCAGGGGATCACGTCCTCCAGCCAGGCAGGGACGTATTTCTCGATGCGGCGCGACAGGCGTATGCCGTCCTGCAATGAGATGTGGCCGACATGGTCGATGGCCAAAGGGATCTCGTAGCCGATGACCTCGCGAACCTCGTGGATGTACCGCTCGAGAAGGTCGATGCCCTTCTCGGTGAAATGCAGACCTGTGAACGGGTGCTGCACGTTCTGCGCGTCATAGGCAAGGTTGCGAGCCTTCCGCTCCTCGAGCGTGCCGCCGCGGCCGCGCGGATTGGCGTGAAACCCTTCGAGCGCGCCGGCGGGCGATGTCACAGCGCCCGGAATATGGGCGATCTGCATCAAGCCGAGATCCATCTTGAGGAAGGTGAAGCCGCGATCCATGCGCGCCTTGAGGCGCTTGCCGGTTTCGGCACCGCTCGGCTTCTCCGCGTCGGTATCGCAATAGACGCGCACCTGATCGCGAAATTTGCCGCCCAGCATCTGGTAGATCGGCACGCCATAGGCCTTGCCGGCGAGATCCCATAGCGCGATCTCGACCGCCGACACGCCGCCGCCTTGCCGCCCGTGGCCGCCGAACTGTTTGATGCGGCGGAACAGGCGGTCGACATCGCAGGGATTCTCGCCGAGCAGCCGGCTCTTCAACATCAGCGCATAAGTGGCGCTGGCGCCATCGCGCACCTCGCCAAGCCCGACGATGCCCTGGTTGGTATAGATCTTGAGCAGCGCCGAAGTGAACGGCGCACCGACGATCTCGGCCACCCGCATATCGGTGATGCGGAGTTCGGACGGCTTGGAATTCGTGTTCACCCAATTGAGGGCCTCGTCGGCTGCACCCGTCTTTGGCATGACTTATCCTCGTTCTCGTCGCTGGTTATGCCCCTCGCCTGGCCCGCGCAGGTCGTTGCTAGCCCAACTCGATCTCGTGGGCCTGCAGGTAGTCGCGATTCATATCGACACCGAGACCCGGCTTCGACGTCAGCCTGAGGTTGCCGTTCGAAACGTCGAGCGGTCTGTCGATGAGGTGATCGTATTTGGAGAGGTCCCACTCCGAGGTTTCGAGCTTGTAGAAGTTGGGAACCGTCATCATCACCTGCGCCCCCGCGACCACGTTGATCGGTCCGGCGGCGTCATGGGGCGAGACCGGCACGTAATAGGCTTCGCACAGGGCGGAAATCTTCTTGAGCTCGGTAATGCCGCCGGTCCAGGTGACGTCCGGCATGATGTAGTCGGCGAGCTTACCCTCGAGCACCGGCACGAAATCCCACTTCGTATGGCCGCGCTCGCCCCACGAGATGGCGGCGCTGACCTTGTCGCGCACCTGTTTGAGAGCATTGAGGCTCTCGGGCGGACAGGGCTCCTCGAACCAATCGATCTGGCCCGCTTCTTCGAGGCTGCGGCAGAGGCGAATGGCGGTTGGAACATCGAAGCGCCCATGCGCATCGATCAGGATGTCGACATCGGGGCCCGCCGTTTCGCGGATCAGGGCCGTCAGTTCGGCGGCCTCGCGCTCGTCCTTGCGGGTCATGCCGCCATCGAGGTAGCCGTCACGGCTTTCGCGGGCCAGACCATCGAAACTGGGGCCTTGATGGGGAAAAGGGTCGAACTTGAGCCCGGTGTGCCCGGACTCGACAATGTCGCGAATTTCGCGGATCACGGTTTCCTTGCTGGTGAATTTGGCCTGGTTGGGATGAGTGTAAAGCGCGACTTCATCGCGTACCGGTCCGCCCAGCAGCTCGTAGATCGGCTTGCCGAGGACTTTGCCGCGGATGTCCCAAAGGGCGATGTCGATGGCGCTGACGCATTCGACGGCGGCGCCGCGGCTGCCCATATAGGTGAAGCTGCGGAAAATCTTGTGCCACAGATGCTCGATGCGCGACGGATCCTCGCCTGCCACGGCTATCCCGATCTGGCGCAGGATCGTGCAGAGAGCGCGGTTGGCGAGCTTTGTCGTCGTGGTGATCTCCCCCCAGCCGCTCACCCCCTCGTCGGTCGTCACTTCGACGAACAGATACTCGCCCCAATAGGACGCGTCGGACTTGATCAGCCATGGCCGAATGCTGGTGATTTTCATCTCAACTACCCTTTTTTGAAGTGGCCAGGATGATGTTGCCGATCGGCTATCCGGCTCGAGCCGCAATGCGCGCGCGCATGTGTTCGAGCACATGTCGGCCGGAACCCTCGACATGGCGGGAGATGAGCTCGGCTGCCTTGTCGGCTTCTCCGGCCTTTACATGCGCGATGAGTTCGCGGTGCTCGCGGATGATCGCGGCGCGTCTGGCAAGCGTGAAATTGAACCGCCGGCTGACCGCCCTCAGCACCTCGCGGTGCTTCCACCAGAGCTCGGCCGCATGGCGGTTATAATGCCGCTGGTACATCACGGTGTGGAAGGCGGTATCGAGTTCGCTGTGCCTGAACGTGTCGGCAAAATTGTTCTCCTCGATCAGGTCCTGGAGACGTTCGAGCTCGGCGATATCCTCGTCGGTGGCCATGTTCACGAACCATCGCGTCAGGGCGGGTTCGATCAGGACGCCGATCTCGTAGATATCCCGGACAAAGTCCTGATCTATGGGTCGCACGCGCGCCCCGCGATTGGGGCTGAAGATGACAAAGCCCTCTCCGCGCAACAATTGCAGGGCCTCGCGCACCGGGTTGGTCGAGGTGCCGTGACGCCGGGCGAGATCGGCGACCACAAGCCGTTCGTTGGCGGCTAGCCGTCCCTCGATGATGTCATCCCTAATCAGTTCATAAAGCGAGGCGCCCTCGCTGGAAGCCCCGATGGGGTCAATTCCCGCAGGTGGCACCGCTTTGAAATCGCTTGTCTCGGCCAAGGCCCATCTCCCCCCAAGTGAATACACCCTGCGCCCTATATCACGCTCTGTTTCGATAAAACAATGTACGATTCTTCGCGTTGACAGATAATCTGTGATCTGAAAACGTACAAAGTCGTCGAAGGGATACATTAGAACCGGCAAATATCCCGCGATCGAACGAGCAACGACCGCTTGCCTCGACGCAGAGCGGCACGGGAGAGAAACCTGGAGGATACCTATGACGAGGATTACGCTCGGCGGTGCCGTCCTGCGCGGCACTGTCTCCACTGCGTTAATGGCATCGTTGATGGCCGCGCCGGCGCTGGGCGCGCCGCCGGTCAACCTGAGCAAGTGGTCGCCGGAATATGTGCGCTCCATTGCGGGCACGCAGGATTTTGACACTGCGGGCGATTGCGCCAAGGTCACCCCGCTCGACTACAAGGGACGACTGACCTTCTGGTATCAGGGCGTGTTCGAGGGCGACCCGGACCTTTTGCGCCAATACTACAAGGATTTCTTCGCAACCTTCCGCAAGACCTATCCGAACATCCAGCTCGAGGAACAAGCCCTCACCTACAACGACCTTCTCGACAAGTTCCGCACGGCGCTGCTCGGCAACGCAGCGCCAATGGCGGTCCGCCTGCAAATCCTGGGCGGCACCGAGTTCGCCTCGAAGGGCTATCTGCAGCCGCTCAAGCCTGAGGATGTGGGGTATTCGACCGAGGACTTCTGGCCCGGCGCCATGAAGGCCGTCACCTGGGACGGCGTGACCTACGGCATTCCGACCAACAACGAGACGATGGCGTTCATCTGGAACGCCGACATCTTCAAGCGCGCGGGCCTCGATCCGAACAAGCCCCCGGCAACCTGGGACGATGTCGTCAAATATTCCAAGCAGATCCACGACAAGCTCGGCATTGCCGGCTACGGCCTGGTGGCGCGCAAGAATGCCGGCAACACGCCTTACCGCTTCATGCCGCAGTTGTGGGCCTATGGCGGCGGCGTCTTCGACGAGGCCACCGCCAACCCCACCTACAAGCAGATCGAGCTCGACAGCCCGCAGAGCAAGGCGGCGCTGCAAGCCTCCTACGACATGTATGTTCGCGACAAATCGGTTCCGGTCTCGGCGCTCACCAACCAGCAGGCCGACAACCAGCCCCTGTTTCTCGCTGGCCAGCTCGGCATGATGATCTCGCATCCGTCCGACTACAACGTCATGCTCGACCTGCAGAAGAAGGCGACGGGCACCGACAAGGACAAGGCACAGACCGTCATCGACAACATGCGCTACGGCCTGATTCCGACCGGCCCCGACGGCAAGCGCGCCGTCGTGTTCGGCGGCTCGAACATCCACATCCTGAAGCCCGAATATGTCGAGGGGGGCAAGGTGGACGAGCCGGCCGCAAAGGCCATCATCTGCATGTGGACGAGCCCGGAATGGTCGCTGAAGATGGCCTATGCCGGATCAAACCCAGGCAACCTCAACGGCTTCAAGACAAAATGGATGAAGGAACGTCTGGACAACATCAAGTTCCTCGACGTCACGACCTCGATGCTGCCATACGGCATCCCGTTCCCGGCGCTGCCGCAGTCGCCCGAAATCATGAACATCATCGTCCCGGACATGCTGCAGAATGCCCTGACCGGAGCGATGACCGTCGACCAGGCGGCGGACGACGCGGCCAAGAAGGTGAAAGACCTGATGGGAGGCGGGCTCTAATGCGGGCCTGACCGACGATCCGATCGGCTGCGCCGCGAGCGCAGCCGATACTTCCCCAAGAACAAGGGCGCGCTACAGTGACGATCGCGACCGGCAAGGCCGAGGCTCGCCGCAGATTGCAACCCGCCGGGTCCGGCTTGCTCCGCAGTGTCTGGGAGCATCGCGCCGACTACGCGTATGTGCTTCCCGCGATCGCCGTGATGCTCATCGTCATCGCCTATCCGATCTACTACACAATCGAGCTGTCCTTCTTTAACACCCCGCCCGGCCTGCAGCTCCGCGACAAGATCTTCGTCGGCGTCAACAACTACACGGCCATCCTCACAAGCGAGGTGTTCTGGAAGGTCACCTGGAATACGCTTATCTGGACAGCGGCCTCCACTTTCCTTTCCTTCGTCCTTGGCTTTTGCGCCGCGCTGGCGCTCCACCGTGACTTTGTCGGCCGCGGTATCCTGCGCGCCATCCTGATCATTCCCTGGGTCATCAGCGCGGTCGCCGCTTCCTATATCTGGAAGTGGATCTACCATTCGGATTTCGGGGTCATCGGCGCGGTTCTGGTTGGCCTCGGATTGGCCGGAGGGCCGCCGAATTTCATCGACAACGTCAGCACGGTGCTGCCCTCCCTGATCGTCGTCAATATCTGGCGCGAGTTTCCGTTTGCCATGATCATGATGATGGCCGGCCTGCAGACGGTTCCCGACCAGTTGCTGCGCGCCGCGACGGTCGACGGGGCCAATGCATGGCAGCGCTTTTGGCACGTCACCTTCCCGCATTTGAGAAACGTCTCGACGGTGACGATCCTGCTGCTCGCGGTAGCCAACTTCAACTCCTTCATCATCCCATGGATCATGACCGGAGGCGGGCCGTCCAACGCGTCGCATATCTGGATCACCCACATTTATGAGCTTGCCTTCGGCCGGCAGCGCTGGGGCGTGGCGTCGGCCTATTCGGTGCTGCTGTTCTTTATCCTGATGACACTCGGCTATTTCTATGTCCGTGCGCTGAGCGGCAACGAGCGGAAGGATGGCAGCGCATGAGCACGATTGCCGAGACGGCCCCTCGAGGCCAGACCCGTCGCCGGATGCGGATCGACGGATGGCGGTGGGGCGGGCGCATATTCCTGGTGTTCATGCTGCTTTACACCGCCTTGCCGATGATCTGGATGCTGCTGACCTCGATCAAGTCCGGCTTCGCCGCGATGCAATTTCCGCCGCAATGGTGGCCGGACCAGCCTACCCTTGCCAGCTACCAGAAGCTGCTCGATCCGCAGAACAGCGTCGGCCAGGATTTCCTGCGCTTCTTCTGGAACAGCCTGTACGTTTCCACTGCCACGACCATCCTTTCGGTGATCGTGGCAGTTCCCGCGGCCTACGCGTTTTCGCGCTTCACCTTCCCCGGCCGGAACTTCCTGTTCTTCGCGGTGCTGCTCCGAAACATGTTCCCGGCGGTGATCTTTCTCGTGCCGCTGTTCATCCTGATGCGTGCGCTCGGGCTGGTGAACACGCATGGTTCGCTCATCCTCACCTATCTGACTTTCGGCCTGCCGCTGGCGATCTGGTTGCTCAAGGGCTTTTACGACAACATCCCGGTGCAGCTCGAGCAGGCGGCGCGCATCGACGGCGCTACACGGTTCCAGGCCTTCATCCTGATCGTGATGCCGCTCTCGACGCCGGGGATCATCGCCACCGCGATCTATTCCTTCATCGGCGCCTGGAACGAGTACATCTACGCCTACACCTTTCTCTCCAAGAACGAACAGTTGACCCTGCCGGTCGGCATCCAGCGCTTCTTCTCGGAAAATACGACGGACTTCCCGGGCCTGATGGCGGCAAGCTTCATGATGAGCGTGCCCGTCGTCGTGCTGTTTCTTGTCCTGCAACGATACTTCGTACGCGCCCTGACGGAAGGCGCGGTCAAGCACTAGGAGTCGCTGCCGATGGCCCACGTGGTCCTCAAAGATCTCGTCAAGACCTATGGCGGCTTCAAAGCTGTCAACGACGTCTCGCTGACGGTCAACGACGGCGAGTTCGTCGCTCTCGTCGGCCCTTCGGGCTGCGGCAAGACAACCACGCTCAATCTCGTCGCGGGTCTGACCTCGGTAACATCGGGCGACATCGTCATCGGGGACCGCGTGGTCAACCACCTAGATCCCAAGGACCGGGACATCGCGATGGTGTTCCAGAACTATGCGCTCTACCCGCAGAAATCGGTCTACAAGAACCTGGCCTTCCCGCTGCAGATGCGCAGGCTGCCCAAGGACGAGATCGACAAGAAGGTCAGGGAAGCGGCGCGCGTGCTCGATATGACGCAGTTGCTCGATCGCAAGCCGCGCGAACTTTCGGGTGGTCAGCAGCAGCGCGTGGCCTTGGGCCGTGCCCTCGTTCGAGATCCCGCGGTGTTCCTGATGGACGAACCTCTCTCCAATCTCGACGCAAAACTGCGCGTTCAGATGCGGTCCGAGATAAAGCGGTTCCATCAGGACCTGAAGGCGACGATCATCTATGTGACGCACGACCAGCTCGAGGCCGTGACTATGGCGGACAGGATGGCGGTGATGAACGGCGGCTATCTGCAGCAATATGATTCGCCGGCGCAGGTTTTCGCCCATCCCGTGAACATGTTCGTCGCGAGCTTCGTGGGCAGCCCGGCGATGAGCCTTATTCCGCTCGAGGCATCGACGGCGAACGGCGGCACGGTGTTGACCAGCGCGGAGGGCTGGAGCCTTGAGCTGTCGCCGCCCAATGCGCGGAAGGTCGCGACAGCAACGACCCGGAAAGTCGTGCTCGGCGCGCGACATTCGACGATCAAGCTGCACAAGAGTGCGGTGCCGGGCAGCATTCCGGCCAAGACCTATACGGTGGAACCGACCGGAGACGTGACTTTCGTTCAGGCGTTCCTGTCCGGCGCCATCGTCAATGTCAGCGTGCCGCCGAGCATTGCCGTCGCGCCCGACGAGCGGATCTGGCTCGAGTTCGACCAGGAGCGGATGCATCTGTTCGACAGCGAAACCGAAATGGCCCTCAGGGCCGATTGACGCGGTGGATGCGTGTGGACGTGGCGCGAATGACGACGAAACTTAAGATCACCGCGATCAAGCCCTACCCAGTGTGGGTGGGAACGCGCAACCAGATGCTTGTCAAGGTCGAGACCGACCAGGGCATCTTCGGCTGGGGCGAGAGCGGACTGAGCGGCCGCGAGAAGGCCGTGGCCGGCGCCGTCGAGCATTATCGCGAGTTCCTCGTCGGCCGCGACGCCATGCAGATCGGCCGGATCTGGCAGGAGCTTTATCGCAGCCAGTATTTCGAGGGTGGGCGGGTTCTGCAGGCGGCGATTTCCGCCATCGACATCGCCCTTCATGATATCAAGGGCAAGGCGCTGGGAGTGCCGGTCTACGAACTGCTCGGCGGCAAGCAGCGGGAACGCATCCCCACCTTCGCCTCGACCGGAGACGAAGCCGCGGGCGATGCTGCCATCGAACGCGCCCATGAGTTGCGCGCGCAGGGATGGCAGGCGATCCGCTTCTTTCCCTCCGGCCAAAACAGCAAGGACATCTTCGAGCCGCGCGAGTCGATAGGCGCCACGGCGAGCATGCTGAACAAGGCGCGCGAGGCGCTGGGCGAGGACGTGGTGCTCGGCATCGACTATCATCATCGGCTGTCGGTGGCGGAGGCCGCGAGCTTCTGCAACAAACTCGGCCGCGGCGTGCTCGATTTCCTCGAGGAGCCGATACGCGACGAGACGCCGGAGGCCTACGAGTCCCTGCGCAGGATGACCGACATCCCCTTTGCCATCGGCGAGGAATTTGCCAGCAAGTGGCAGTTCCTGCCCTATATCGAGCGCGGCATTCATCAGTTCAACCGGCTCGATGTCTGCAATGTCGGCGGGCTCACCGAGGCGATGAAGGTCGCGGGCTGGAGCGAGGCGCATTATGTGGACCTGATGCCGCACAACCCGCTCGGTCCGGTGTGCACCGCCGCGACCGTGCATCTGGCCGCCGCCGTGCCCAACTTCGCCTGGCTCGAGACCAGGGCGCCCGAAAGGAAGCTGGGCTTCGACAATTCCGACTTCTTCCCAGTGCAACCACGGCTCGACGGGACCGATTATCCGGTCGGCGAATTGCCGGGGGCTCGGCGTCGAGGTCAACGAGGAGGCGATCAAGGCGCAGAGTTTCCGCTTCTGGGAAGCGCCGCATCTCAGACGCCGCGACGGTTCCGTCACCAACTGGTAGTTCCAACTCATCCGGAGTTCGACAATGACGCATATTCCCGACATCACGCGTCCGCCCAAGGACCTGATCGACGCGCTGAAAGAGATCGGCGCCGCGACGGTTGCCGGCACGCTCGGCCATATGGGCTTCCGCAGTCCGCACATGGTCGGCCCGGTGGCACAGAACCATGGCAAGTCGATCGTCGGGCCGGCGCTGACGCTGCAATTCCTGCCGCAACGGCCGGACCTGTTCGACGAGGGAGAATATACCGATCCCGAGACGCAACTGCACCGGCATGTGCTCTACCATGCGCAGGAAGGCGACGTGGTCGTGGTCGACGCCCGCGGCGACATGAGCTCGGGCGTCTTCGGCGATATGATGTCCACCTATTTCAAGGGCAGAGGCGGCGCGGGCATCGTCATCGATGGATGCATGCGCGATCGGCCCAATGTCGAAAAGCTCGATCTGCCGCTATGGCTGCGCGGCTGGACGCCAAACTATCACGTGCAGACCAGCATCTATCCCAACGCGGTCAATGTTCCGATTGCCTGCGGCGGCGTCACGGTGATCCCCGGCGACATCATCGTCGCCGACGATGACGGCGCGGTCGTGGTTCCCGTCGCAATGGCCGCCAAGGTCATCGAAGAGGCCCAGAAGCATCACGATTGGGAAGAGTTTTCACGGGAGAAGCTGATGCAGGGCGCTCCCTTGCAACGCTACTATCCGCTGCACGACGATGCCCGCGCAGAGTATGAGGAGTGGCGCAGAACAAGACGCCTTTAAGTTGGCAAGCAGGCTCCCAGCCCGGCGGCGCGAGGCATCGACCATCCGGTCACGCAACGGCGGCTTCCCTCGCCATGAAGGCCTATTCGAACGAGTAGGTAAATCCTTCCGCCGACGCGCCGACGATGACTTTCGCCATCTTCTTGCCCTCGAGCGAGCGGTTGAGCACGCCGCGGCTGAGTTCCGGCAGCAGCGTGTTGGTGAGGATGGCGTCGATCATGCGGCCGCCGGACTCGATCTCCGTGCAGCGCGCCTTGACCAGGTCCATGACGCCATCGCCGATCACCAGCTCGGCGTCATTGGTGTCCTTGAGGCGCTTGGCGATCTTGCCGAACTGATGCCGGGCGATCGCCTCGATCATGGAATCCGACAACGGGTAATAGGGTATCGTGACGACGCGGCCGAGGAAGGCGGCCGGGAAGACCTTCAGCAGCGGGGCGCGCAGCGCGGTGTCGAGATCGTCGATGCCGGTGCGCACCGTGCCGTTCTTCGTGCGATCCATGATGACGTCGGATCCGACATTCGAGGTGAGCAGGATCAGCGTGTTCTTGAAGTCGATGCGGCGGCCTTCGCTGTCGTCCATCATGCCCTTGTCGAAGACCTGGAAGAATATCTCGTGCACGTCGGGATGCGCCTTCTCGACCTCGTCGAGCAGGATCACCGAATAGGGTTTCCTGCGCACCGCCTCGGTCAGGATGCCGCCCTTGCCGTAGCCGACATAGCCGGGCGGCGCGCCCTTGAGCGTCGAGACCGTATGCGCTTCCTGGAACTCCGACATGTTGATCGAGATCAGGTTCTGTTCGCCGCCATAGAGCGTCTCGGCAAGCGCCAGCGCGGTCTCGGTCTTGCCGACGCCGGAGGGGCCGCAAAGCAGGAACACGCCGACCGGTTTTTCCGGCGCGCCGAGCCCGGCGCGGCTGGTCTGCACACGCCTGGCGATCATCTCCATGGCGTGATCCTGACCGACCACGCGCTCGGACAGGGTCGCGGCGAGCCTGAGCGCCTTTTCTGTCTGGCTGGACAGCATGCGTCCGGTCGGGATGCCGGTCCAGTCCTGTACCACGGCGGCGACCGCATTGCGGTCGACCGAGGGCAGGATGAGCGGTGTCTCCCCCTGCGCCGCGGCAAGCTCGGCCATCAGTTCGCGCAGCCGCGCCAGGTTGGCAGCGGCTTCGTCCGCCGGCTCGGCGGACACTGCTTCGGCCTTCGCAGCCTTGGCGTTCGTGGCCTCGGCCTTCTTGGTCTCGGCAGCCTTGCCGTCGCCAATCTTGCTCTCGGGAGCCCTTTGCTCTGGCGCCTTCGCCGCGCCCTCCGCGCTCTCTGCCTCCGCAGCGGCCCCTTCGTCCGGCGCCGCATCGAGCGGCACGCCCTCGCCGCGCAATTTTGCGCGCAGGTCGAGTATCTCGGCCACCAAGGCCTTTTCCCGGTCCCAGCGCGCCTGGGCAGCGGCCAAAGCGGTCGCGGTTTCCGCCAGCCCGGCGTCGACACGGGCCTGCCGGTCGGCGACGTCGATGCCGATCGCGGCCTCGCGGCCGATGATGCCGCTCTCGACCTCCAGCGCCTGGCGGCGGCGCAGGATGTCCTCGACCTCGGCCGGCGTCGCATGCTGCGAAACCGCGACGCGCGCGCAGGCGGTATCGAGCAGGCTGACCGCCTTGTCCGGCAATTGCCTAGCCGGGATGTAGCGGTGCGACAGCGAGACCGCCGCCTCGATCGCCTCGTCCAGGATCTGCACCTTGTGGTGCTGCTCCAGCACGCCGGCGACGCCGCGCAGCATCAGCACGGCCACCGCTTCCGACGGCTCGTCGATCTTGACCACCTGGAAACGGCGGGTGAGCGCCGGGTCCTTCTCGATATGCTGCTTGTACTCAGCCCAGGTCGTGGCCGCGATGGTGCGAAGCTCGCCGCGCGCCAATGCCGGTTTCAAGAGATTGGCGGCATCGCCGGTCCCGGCCGCGCCGCCAGCGCCGATCAGCGTATGCGCCTCGTCGATGAACAGGATGATCGGCACCTCTGAGGCCTGGACCTCGTCGATGACCGCCTTCAGCCGCTTCTCGAATTCGCCCTTGACGCTGGCGCCGGCCTGCATCAGCCCGACATCGAGCATGCGCACGCTGACATTCTGCAGTGTCGGCGGCACGTCGCCCTGGGCGATGCGCAGCGCAAAACCCTCGACGACCGCGGTCTTGCCGACGCCGGCCTCGCCAGTCAGGATCGGGTTGTTTTGCCGACGGCGCATCAGGATATCGACGATCTGCCTGATTTCCGGGTCGCGGCCGACGACAGGGTCGATCTTGCCGTCGCGGGCGCGCTGGGTGAGGTCGGTGGCGTATTTCGCCAGCGCCGAATCTCCGCCCGGACCGCGCTTCATCGGTGTCTCGGCAGCGCGCTCGGCGGGCGGTGAGCCGGCCTCGAGCGAGCCTTCGGTGACATCGGCGAAGCGGGAGATGACCCCATCGGCGTCGATCTTGTCGAATTCGGCGCTGATCTTGGAGACCAGGCCCTCCAGCACCGGCGTCTTCAGGCAGGCAAGCAGGATATGGGCGCTGCGCACTTCCTCGACGCCGAACTCCAGCGTCGCAAGATTCCATCCTTCCTGGATGGCGTGGAAGATGTGGTCGGAAAATTCCTCCACCGAGGTGGCGCCGTAGGGCAGCTTGTCGATGGCACGGGTCATGTCGGCCGTCAGCCGGCTGGCATCGAGTCCGGCGTCGGCGACGATCATCTGTACATCCGAGCGCTCCGACAGCACCAGTTGCTGGATGAAATGGACAAGCTCGACATAAGGATTGCCGCGCAGCTTGGCCGTGTCGGCCGCGGCCTTGAAGGCGCGCACCCCGGTGGCGTTCAGCTTGGCGACCAGTTCCTTACGCTTGAAGCTCTGCGATGACCGGCGCTGTTCCATCGAACCTGCTCCCGCAACCTGCCGACCGTACCCTGCCATATAAGCGGCTGCTTGACAAAGCCGCATGCCGGATAAGGTTTTTTGAATCCATCCGGGCGGCACCGCCCGGTTACACAAGCCTTGCAAACTCGTGGCCAACAAACACGATTGCTCTTCAGGCTATGCGAGCCATTTCACATACCGGGTCCGGCAATCGCGCAATGGGTTTGGCCGAAGAAAAAACGGTGGCGTTTAGCTTCCGTTAGTTTTTGCGCAGTTGCTCAATTGTCGTCGCATGAGGCCGGTGATAACGTTACGTCACATAGGGGTCTCAGGGCCGCTGGCTGGGGGTTGGTGTGATTGATCTCGCACTCTGGCTGAATCCTCTGAACGGTGAGAATCCGTCGGGAGAGGACTTGCGCAACGACCCGGCCTTTCATGAGCTGGAGCGCCTGGCCGAGCCTCAGCTCAAAGTTGTCCATGACGGCAACAGCAAGCCCACTTCGCAATCCAGTCCGGTCGACTGGGCGGCGGTGCTCGAAAGGGCCGAAGAGTTGCGCGCCCGCGGCCGGGACCTGCGCCTGCTGGTTATCGTCACGCGGGCCTTGGCCAACGAGGAAGGGCTGGCCGGCCTCGCCCAGGGCCTGACGTTGATCGCCAAGACGTTCGACCAGCATTGGGACACGATGCATCCGGCATTACGGGCGAACGCGCCGCCGCGCGATGCTGCCTTGCGGCGCATCAACGCGCTGCTCGATCTGCAGAACGGCCAGGAAGGCTTGCTGGCGAACCTCAGGCAGATGGCCTTCTTCTCCCCGCGCGCGATCGGACCGATCAGCGGCCGGGACCTCGAACAGGCTGCGCTCGACGAACGCGTCATGCTCCAGGAAGCAGCCTCCGGCCTTGGGACCGCCGAAAAGGCGGCGCTGACGAGCGCCCACAATCAGCTGTTGAACCGCGTGCGGACCGGATGCGCGGCGCAAATCGATCAAGCAGCGGATGTGATGACGTCGCTGCTCGCCGACGCGCGGGCCGCGATCGCCGCCCTCGACGCGGTGGACGCCGCGCTCAATGCCCGCATCGACGGCCATGGCGCCACGGTCCCGGAATTGAAGAAGTTCCTGCAGCGTTTGCTGACGACGCTGGAGCGGAATTCCGGTGCCGGCGCCACGGCGAATGGCGCCGCGAAGGCCGCTCCGCAGGCGGCGGCGGAACCAGCAATGCCCGCCCGCAACGGTCATGGAGCCGAGACGATGGCAAGTGTGGCAAGCCCTGTGGACGCGGGCGCCGGTCTGCCGGACCGGATCAACTCGCGTGACGAGGTCGTCAAATGCCTCGACCTCGTGGTCGCCTTCTACGACCGCACCGAACCATCCAGCCCCATTCCGCATCTGGCGCGGCGCGTGCGCCGGATGGTGCACATGGATTTCGTGGAACTGATGGAAGATCTCGCCCCGTCGGGGCTGAAGGAGTTCCGGCTGCTTGCCGGCGTTCCCGATCCCAAGAAGCCGGCCCAGAAGGATGAAAGGTAGAAAAGCATGCCAGCAGAGAGCAAAGCGAAGGTCATCGAAAGAAACCGCGCGCCGCGCGTGCAGATCGCCTACGACGTCGAAACGTACGGCAGCCCGACGACGATCGAACTGCCGTTCGTCATGGCCGTGATGGCCGACCTTGCGGGCGCTTCGCAGACCAAGGAAGCGTCGAAGTCGGTGCTTGACCGCAACTTCGTCGAAACCGACGCCAATCGCTTCCCGAAATTCATGGAGGCGATGGGGCCGCGCGTGAAGGCGCGGGTGAAGAACACCCTGCCGCAGGCCGAGGGCCAGGAGCGGGATGAAGAACTCATGGTCGATCTCACCTTCTCCAAGATGGGGGATTTCGCGCCGGACAAGATCGCCGAGCAAGTCCCGCAACTGGCCGAGATCCTGAAGATGCGCCGTCAGCTCGAGGAGCTGCTCGGCTTCATGGACGGCCGGGTCGACGCGGAGAAGCGCATCGCGCAGCTTTTGAACAACGAGCCGCTGCTGAGCAAGATCGCCAGCCAGGCGATGGATGACGGCAAGGGCGAGGAGTAAGTCATGGCCGAACAGCAAAAGACCGCAGCCGCCACCGCCGAGGCGGAAGCCATAGATCTTGGCGAATTCAGCGGACTTCTGGAAAAGGACTTCAAGGTCAAGAAGGACGACAGCGAGAAGCTGCAGCAACTGGTGCGCAACCTGGCTTTGGCCGCACAGTCGCGCTCCGAGACCACAACCATCTCTTCCAATGCGATCAAGTCGATCAAGTCGCTGATCGCCGGCATCGACAAGATGCTGACGACGCAGGTCAACGAGATCCTGCATGCGCCGGAAGTGCGCGAGATGGAAGGCACGTGGCGCGGTCTCTGGTACCTGATCAACAACACCGAGACCGATACCAAGCTGAAGATCCGGGTGATGAACATCTCCAAGGAGCAGCTGGCCGACACGCTCGAGGATTATGAAGGCCAGATGTGGGACCAGAGCCCGATCTTCAAGAAAGTCTACACGGACGAGTATTCGATGCTGGGCGGCGAGCCGATCGGCTGCATCATCGGCGCCTACGAGTTCTCGAACCACCCGCGCGACGTCGGCCTGCTGCGCAACATCTCCGGCGTGTGCGCGTCCGCGCACACGCCGTTCATCGCCGCCGCCTCGCCGCGGCTGTTCCGCATGGACAGCTGGCAGGAACTGCCGAACCCGCAAGACCTGCAGATGATCGTGAACAACCCGGCCTATGCCTCATGGCAGTCGCTGCGCGAGAGCGAGGACGCCCGCTATATCGGGCTCACCATGCCGCGCGTGCTGGCACGCCTGCCCTACGGCTCCGAAACCGTTCCGGTGAAAGGCTTCACCTTCGAGGAAGAGGTGGGCGGCGACCACAACAAATATGTCTGGATGAATGCCGCCTTTCCGATGGGCGTCAACATCAACCGCAGCCACAAGCTCTATGGCTGGGGCACGCAGATCCGCGGCGTCGAGAACGGCGGCACGGTGCTCAACCTGCCGGTGCACGCCTTCCCGACAGACGACGGCTCGATCGCAATGAAATGCCCGACCGAGGTCGCCATCGACGACCGGCGCGAGGCGGAACTGGCCAAGCTCGGCCTGATGCCGATCCTGCACCGCAAGAATACCGACCTGGCGGCCTTCATCGGCGCTCATTCGCTGCAGGACGACGAGACGCGCGCCGGGCGCCTGGTCGACCCCGACGCCCAGTCGAACGAACGGCTGAGCGCCAACCTGCCCTACCTCTTCCCGGTGTCGCGCTTCGCGCATTACCTGAAGGCGATCGCGCGCGACAAGATCGGCTCGTTCAAGGAACGCACCGACATGCAGATCTGGTTGACCGAATGGATCAACCGGTACGTGCTGGCCAATCCAGCCTTCGCCGACGACAAGGCGCGCGCCAAGCGCCCGCTCGCTGCGGCCGAGGTCCAGGTCGACAGCGTCGAGGGCCGGCCCGGTTACTACAATGCCCGTTTCTACCTGCGTCCGCACTACCAGCTGGAAGGCATCAATGCCTCGCTCCGGCTGGTGTCGGAATTGCCGTCAGTGAAGGGCTGAAATCGCAAGCAAAGTCATCTTGTTTCGTAGCGGTGGAGAAAGACAATGCCAGAAAGAACCGATGCGCCTTCGATGAAGATCGACGGCTTCCTGAAAGTCCCGGACATCAAGGGCCCTAGCAAGCGCGACGGCCATGAAGACGAAATCGAGATTCATGGCGTCGACTACAAGATGATCGCGCCTTACGACCCCAATTCGCTGTCGCGGCGCGGCCGCGTGTCGATGGGAATGATCAAATTCTTCAAGCATTACGACAAGTCGTCGCCCTACCTGAAAAAGGCGCTGTTCGAGAACAAGGCGCTCGACGAGGTGGTGTTTTCGGCGCGCCGCACCATCGACGGCGAGACCAGCGACTATCTGGTGGTCACGCTCACCGACGCCTCGATCATGGAATACGACATGCGGCAGGCCCGCGACGAGGCGGACCTGATCGAGGAAGAAGTCAGCTTCGCCTACAAGAAGATCAAATTCGTCTACGACAAGGACGACGAGATCGAAATGGACGTCTATGTCGGCAAGTGAGGCCAAGCGGCCTGGCTCGAAAGCGCAGCTCGCGGGCAGCTCGCGGGCAAAACGCGAGGCGGTCCAGCCCTCCCTCTGGGACCGCCTCGTCAACGATCTGCCCGGGCTGACGTCGGAAATCGACGGGCTGCGCCGCCTGCTGGACGAAGAACTCGGCGCCGAGCGCGTCGAGGCTCTTCTTGCCGGCAGCGCGCGCGCCATTGATGCCGATGCCGAGTTGACATCCGAGCAGAAGCGGCGACTGCACAGGCTGGTCTTCCAGACCGAGCACCGCACCGAGATCGAAAGCCGCGGCGTAGTGGTGTCGGCGCGCGTGCTCAGGGAAGCGGTCCGGCGCGACATCGAGGCCCTGTTCAACACCGAGCGTTTCGAGTCCGTCCCGATGCTTTCCGATGCCGAGCATGAACAGCCTTTGGACGAATTGCCGCCGCTCGCCGACTTTCCGGAAGTGCGCCGCAGCGTCGTCAATTACGGCGTGCCGTCCTTTTCGGGCCGTTCGTCGCGGGATTTCGACCGCGATACTTTAGCGCGCGAGATCCGCGCGGTGCTGGCCACCTTCGAGCCGCGTCTCAGGGAAAGCGCGACGACCGTGAATGTCACGCTCGGCGACAAGACCGTCGGTCTCAAGATCGAGATCGACGCGGTGCTGATCATGACGCCGACGCCGGAACGCATGCGGCTGCGCACCACGATCAATCTCGACAACGGCCTGGCGCGAACCGAATTCCGGGAGACCTGAGATGGATCGGGTCTTCGTGGAGTATTACGAAGAGGAACTGACCCATATCCGCGCGCTGGCCGCGGAATTCGCCGACATGCATCCGGCGGTGGCCCGCAATCTTTCCCTCGACACCGTCCCCTGCCCGGACCCCTATGTCGAACGGCTGCTCGACGGCGTGGCCTTCCTGGCGGCACGCACGCGGCTCAAGGTCGACGCGGAGCGTTCGCGCTTCACGCGCGCCGTGCTCGACGTGCTCTATCCCGACCTTGTGACGCCGGCGCCGGCGACGGCGATGGCCGTGCTGAAACCTGGACAGCAGGTGCAGTCGATGATCGCCGGCCATGCCGTGGCGCGCGGCACGCGGCTGGTTTCCGGCCTGCATCCTGGGCTCTCGACGCGCTCGACCTTCACCACCGCGCAAGAGGTCACGTTGTGGCCGATCGCGATCAATTCGGTCAGCTATTTCCAAGACCGCAGCGCGCTGGCCGCCGCCGGCATCGCGCCGGTCGGCGGCGTGCGCGGCGAAGCGGCGTTCCGCATCGCGCTTACCCGGACCGGAAAGGGCAAGCTCGGTGAATTGTCGCTCGACCGCCTCGATCTCTATTTCGCCGGGCGCGCCAAGGCGCCGCTCATCTTCGACGCGATCTTCGGCGCCTGTTCGGCCGTCGGCGCGCGGGCGGAAGGCAAGACCAATCCGCTCACCGCGCTGCACGAGCCAGAAATGGTCGGGATCCACGACGATGAAGCGCTGATGCCGCGCACGCGGCCGACCTTCGAGGGATACCGGCTGCTGCGCGAATATTTCATGATCCCCGAGCGCTTCCACTATGTGCGCGTCGCCGGCCTGCAGCCGGTGGTGCGCAAATGCGACGGGGGAATGGAGATCATCTTCCTGTTCCGACGTCCGGTGCCGGAGCTCGCCGATGTGGCGGTGGCCGATTTCGAGCTGTTCGCAACGCCGATCATCAATCTGTTCGAACGCGAGTGCAACGTCATCGAGATCGATCCGCGCCGGACGCGCCAGGTGCTGCACGCCGACCGCACGCGGGCGCGCGACTTCGAGATATTCCGGGTCACCCGCGTGGAAGATGCCGACGCGGAAGGCAGCGAGGCAATCATTCCTGAATTGTTCAGCCTGGGGCAGAACCGCGGCAGCGGCTGGGTCTATTCGACCGAGCGGCGCCCGCGGCGGCCCACTGAGGATGAGCGGCGCGACGGCCTGACCCGCACCTCCTACACGGGCGACGACGTCTTTATCGCGGTCTCGCGCCCGACGGGAAGCGTGCCCAACCGGGCGCTCAAGCGACTCGACGTGATGGCGCTCTGTACCAACCGCGACCTGCCGATCCTGGACGATACGCCGTCGCTGACGCTGGAGACCGCCGACCCGGTGGAAGCAGTGCGGCTGCTCGGCGCGCTGCGGCCGCCGCAGCCGGCGATCCCGGCGGCGCTGCCGGCCGGTGCCGAAGGCGAATCCCGCGCCGACAATCTCGCCTGGCGGCTGGTGGCGCAGCTCTCGCTCAATTTCCTCAGCCTCGCCAAGGAAGGCCGCGGCGTCGATCCGCTGCATGCCTTGCTCGACCTCTATGCTGATCGCGGCGATCCTAGCCTTGCCCGCAACGTGCATTCGATCACCCGCATCGACTCGCGCCCGGTGATCGAGCGGCTCAAGATCGACGGACCGATGTGTTTCGGTCGCGGCACCGAAGTCACGCTGCATGTCGACCAGTCGGTGCTGGCGGGGCAAAGCACGCTGCTGCTTTCAGCCCTGCTTGCGCGGCTGTTTGCCCGCCACGCCGGGATAAACGGTTTCGTGCGGACGCGTACGCGGCTGCTGCAGAAGCAGGAGGATGTGCCATGGCCGATGACGCCCGGCAATCGCTACCTGATCTAGCGCAGCCGGCCCCAGCCGAAGCCGACGCGCTGTCGGAGAGCTTCGACTTCTTCGAGCTGCTGCGCCGTCTGGAGCAGCGGCGCGGACTGTTCGGTCATTCCGGAACCGCCGACCGCGAGCCGGCAAGGCTCGGCCAGCATGTGCGGCTGAGCTTCTCGGCCAGGGACGTGATCAAATTCCAGGATGCTAGCGAAAAGGTGCCGGCGCGGGTGACCGTCGCCAATCTTGGCCTGCTCGGGCCGGAAGGGCCGATGCCGCTGCATCTGACGCGCTGGGTGCTCGACCGGCTGTCGCAGCGCTGGTTCACCGGCGCCGACGCCGAGCAGACCAGCGACACGACCTTCGTCGATTTTGTCAACATCCTGCAGCATCGCATGATCGCGCTCTACTACCGCGCCTGGGCCGATGCGCATCCGGCGGTGCAGATCGAACGTTCGGTCGGCGGGCGCGTGCGCGCCATGCTCGAAGCCATGGCCGGCATCGGCCTTCCCGGCACGCAGGATCCCGAGCTCGATACGGTGCGGCTGCGCCAGGCCGGGTCGCTGGCCAACCAGGTCGACGGCGCGGAGCGGCTGACGCTTTTTCTGGCCACCGCCTTCAAGGTGCCGGTTGAGATAAAGGAATTCGTCGCCGCCTGGATCACCATTCCGGCGGCGCTGCAGAGCCGCGTCGGCAAGGCCTATGCGGCGCTCGGCGGCGGCGCAACGATCGGCCCGCGCGTCTTCAGCCGACAGAGCCGGATCGAATTGCGCGTCGGCCCGCTGAGCCTCGACGACTTCAAATCGTTCCTGCCCGGAGAACGGCGCCTTGGCCTGTTGAAGAAGGCAGTGCGCGACATGATCGGCGAAGCGCTTGACGTCGATCTGCGCATCGTGCTCGCGCGCGACGCCGTGCCTTCGCCGAAAATGGGAACCATCCAGCTCGGCCGGACCTCCTGGCTTTCGCGCCCTGCCGAAAAGGGCGACGCCGACGATCTCAGGCTGCGCACCATCGTCGGCTGGCGGCCGGACATGGCGGAGGCAGCCTGATGAGCCTGCTGCTGACCCTGGAACAAGGCCCGCGCTCGCAGGCGGTCAGGCAGGCCCGGCTGGACGAGGGCGAACTGGTGATCGGCCGCAGCGCCGATGCCGGTTGGCAGATCGACGATCCGGACATGTTCGTCTCGCGCGCGCATTGCAAGATCAGCGGCGGCCGCGACGGCTATTACGTCACCGACACGTCGAGCAGCGGATTGTTCATCGACGATTCCGACAGCCCGCTCGGCACCGGCAGGTCGACGCGCCTGCAAAGCGGCATGCGGCTGCGCATGGGCGACTATGTGCTCCATGTCGAGGTTCAACCCAGCGCCGGCCACACCTCGATCGGCCAGGCGCCGATCGCCAATGCCGCGCCGGCATGGCCGTCGCCACAATCGCGGACGCCAGCCAGCATCGGCGGCGACGGCTTCTTCTCGGCCAAGGTCGAGGAAAAGCCGCAGCGGCCGCGCCCGGCCGGATTGCCCGATCCGTTCGAGCAGCCTGTGCCGGGGGCTTACGATCGCGCTTCCAATCAGCGCAGCTCGCCCGCCTTCGACGACCCGTTCAGCCTCGATCCGGTGGCGACGCCGGCCTCGAACGACGAGCCTGCCGTCGGCAGGTCGGATCCGTTCGGCTTCGGCAACATGCCGTTGCGCAGCGATATGCCCGAACCCGCGGCGAAACCGTCCGGCTTCGACGATTTCAGCTTCGGGCCAGCCGCGATGCCCGCTTCCGGCAACAGTGCCGATCCAGCTGGCCGCGTCGAAAAGGCCGCCGAGAAGCCGCAGGCCGCCCGCCCATGGGAGACGCCGGTGCGGGCCGAACCCGCTGCGCCGCCGCGTCCCGCTTCCAAACCGTCGCGTCCGACGCAACCGGCGCCCAGCGACATGGCGTTGCGCGCCGCGTTCCTGCGCGGCATCGGCGTCGAGGAGGCCGACTTTCCCGGACGCGACGCGATCGCCGAAATGGAGAAGTTCGGGCGCGAATACAGGCTGATGCTCGACGGCCTGATGCAGCTCCTGCGCAAGCGCGCCGAGGAAAAGGGCAGCGCGCGTGTCGCCCAGACCATGGTCGGCGCCTCCGAGGTCAACCCGCTCAAATTCCTGCCGACGGTCGAGGATGTCATCGTCACCATCATCGCGGAACGCAGCCCCGGCTTTCTCTCCGGCGAGGCGGCGATCGGCGACGCGGTGAAGGACCTCGCGCAGCACCACGTGCGCGCCTGGCGCGGCGTGCAGGCGGCGCTGCGGCGCATGATCGACCGCTTCGATCCGGCCACGATCGAGGAAGAGCTCAAGTCCAATTCCGCGATCGGCAATCTGCTTGCCGGCGGGCGCAATGCCAAGCTGTGGGAGCTTTACCAGAAACGCCATCGCGACATCGCCCAGAGCGCGGAATCGAGCTTCCTGGGCGAGATCGGCGCAGATTTCAGGGATGCATATGAAGAGGAGTAGGGACATGATCGACAGACGTGAATTCATCGTCGCCATCGGCGCGACGGGGCTGCTTGCGGCTTGCCAGAGCGGCCCGCCGAAACCATCCGTCATCTCGCTCAACGTGACCGGTGGCGCCGGCATGAATCCGGGACCTGGCGGCGGCGACAGGCCGGTGACCGTGCTGGTGATGCGGCTTGCCAGCACAGGCAAGTTCAACTCGGCCGATTATTTCGCGCTGCAGGGCGATGCCGGCTCGGCGCTGGGCGCCGACCTCATCGGATCGGACGCGATCTCGGTCGCTCCGGGTAAGACGGCGGCCAAGACCATCACGGTCGAACCGAACGCGACGGCGCTCGGCTTCGTCGCGCTGATCCGCGAACCCGGCGGACGCAACTGGCGCACGACCAAGTCGGTATCGCCTGGGTCGAAATTCACCATCAACGTCAGCCTCGGCAAGGGCGGCATTTCCGCCTGACGGAAAGACAGGCACGGCAGTGCAGAGAGCAGTGGCATGAGCGACGCAAACAGGGTGCTGTGGTCCGAGGGTCTCTTTTTGAGGACCCAGCACTTCCAGCAGCAGGACCGGTTCTTCGAGGGGATGGTGCGCGGCGCCTTGCAGGCCGGCCAGCTCCATACGTTCGGGTTCCAGCAGCTGACGCTCGACCAGTCGCTGCTCGATGCCGGCCAGGTGTCGATCGTGTCCGCCCGGGGCATCTTCCCGGACGGTACGCCCTTCTCCATCCCGGAGCTGATGGACGCGCCGAAGCCGCTGCCGGTCACCGCCGACACCGGCGCCGGGCCGGTGCTGGTGGCGTTGCCACTGGAGCCGCCCGGCGGCGTCGGCTTCGACCCGGCGCATGCCGCGTCGACGGGCGCGCGCTACCACGGCAAGATCGTTGCGGTGCGCGATGCCGTGCAGGGCGGCGCCGATCCGGAGGAGATCGAGATCGCCCGGCCGCAAGCGGTGCTGCTGGCGCCCGGCAAATCGGTCGGCGGCTACACGGCGCTGCCGGTGGCCGACATCAAGGGCATGCGCGCCGATGGCGGCGTCTCGCTCGACCAGGCCTTCTTGCCGCCGACGCTGATCACCGGCGCCGTTCATTGGTATCGGCAATTGCTGCAGGAGGTCGTCACCGGCCTCGACCAGATTGCCGAGGCGCATGGCAAGATGGTGATGGGCGGCGCCGGCCGCAGCGTCGAGGACCTTTTGATGCTGCATCTCGCCAACGCCGCGCGGCCGCGCCTTGCGCATATGCTGACGCAGGATGTCTTCCATCCGGCCGAGCTCTATCTTGAGCTTGCCGGCCTCGCCGGCGAGATGGCCACCTACGGCTCGAGCTCACGGCGGCTCGGAGAGCTGCCGGCCTACGACCACATGGCGCCGGGTCCCGCCTATATGGCGCTGGCCGACGCCTTGCGTTCGCTCATCCTCAGTCTGCGCTACATCGAGCCGAAGTCGCGCGCGCTGCCGGTCATGCGGCACGCGACCAATGTGTGGAAGGTGCGCATCGACAACCCGAAACTGCTGGTCGCCAGCCGCATCGTCATCCGCGTCGGCTCCGAGCTTTCGGAAGACGCGCTGCGCAAGATCTTCGTCAACCAGGCGACGGTCGGATCCGCCGACCAGTTCGAAGGGCTGTGGAAGTCGCGCCTGCCGGGCATTCCGCTGAAGCCGCTGCATTCGCAGCCGCGCGAGATCCCGTATGACGGCGACAGGCTGTGCCTGGAGTTGGATCAGAAGAGCGAGCATTGGGCCTCGCTGCTCGACGCCCCCGGCTTCGTCATCGGCGTTTCCGGTGTCCTGCCGAGCGAGCCGCAGGTCGACTGCTATTCGGTGAACAGGTGAGGCCATGAGCCGGGATGATCCTTTCGGACTGTCGGAGGATCGCGAGCGTACACGCATCCGCCTGACCGGTGCCGCGCCCCGGCCGATGGCGCCGCTGGCGCCCGGCGCGCCGGTCAAGCGGGCGCGCGCCCATCCCAACACACTGATCAACATCTTCGCGCCGCTGCTCGAATTCGCGCCGGAGCTTGAAAGCGCGCTTGCGCCGGAAAACCCTGAAGTGATGCGCACGCGCCTGCTCGACGAGCTGGTGCGGGCGCGCGATGCCGCTGTCGCCGCTGGCTCGTCGCTGGAGCGCGCCGACCAGGCAGCCTGGGCGGTGGCGGCGCTGCTCGACGATCTCGCGCTCAACACGCCGTGGGGCGGAGCCAGCGCCTGGCCGCGCCAGCCGCTGGTGGTCATGCTGCGCGGCGACGTCGATGCCGGCACCCAGTTCTTCACCCGCCTCGACGAGCTGGAGCGGCATCCCAATCGCGACCGCGAGATGCTGGAGCTGCAATACTACTGCCTGGCGCTCGGCTTCCGCGGCAAATACCGCGTGCCCGGCCGCGCCGGCGACCGTTCGCTAAACGCCGTGCGCGTGGCGGCGGCGCGCTTTCTGCGCAATGCCGACGCCGAAGACGCGCCGCTGTCGCCGAACTGGAGAGGCGTGATCGCCTCCGACGAGCCGCAGCGCTTCATCGTTCCGATCTGGGTGATGGCGCTTGCCGCGATCGTCGTTGCCGCGGCCGCCTATATCGGCCTGTCGATGGGCCTGAGCAGCCAGGCGGTCGAGCTTTCCGCGCTGGTGCGCACGCTGCCGCCGGCCTCGCGCGGCGACATCACCCGCGCGGCGCCCAAGCAGGATGCGCCCGCGCCCGAGCCGCAGCCGGTCGATTTTGCGCTGTTGCCGGAATTCAAGGCCGAGGCGCCGGACAACCTCAAGGGGGCGCTCAGCGGCACCGAGAGCGTGTCGCTCGCCAAGCTTGTCATCCAGTCCTCCAATCCCGAGCTCTTCCAGTCCTCCCGACCGACGCTGACGGAAGGATACGAACCGCTGATCGCGGCGATCGCCAAGGTGATCCTGGACAATAAGGAGCTGATCGGAAAAATCACCGTCGTCGGCCATACCGACAATGTGCGCCTGCAAAAGTCCAACCCGCTGGCCAGCAACCAGCGTCTGTCGGAAGCGCGCGCCGAAACCATAGCCAAGCTTCTGGTGCAAGCCGGCGTGCCGCAAGAGAGCATCTCTTCCGAGGGGCGCGCCGAAACCGATCCGGCGGCCGACAACTCGACGCGCGAGGGCCGCGCGCTCAACCGGCGCGTCGAGGTTTTGGTCGAGAAGAGGCTCTGAGATGTTCATCCTGCGCTTCCTCTGGGCCGTCATCACATCGCGTTTTCTCTGGACGCTGATCGGCATCGCGCTGCTTTCGCTGCTGATCTGGGTGTTCGGCCCGATCGTGCAGGTCGGCCCTTACGCGCCATTCGAATCCGACAATGTGCGTATCGCCATCATCGCCGGGCTGATCATCCTGTGGCTGATCTGGCTGATCGTCGCGCAACGCCGCGCGATCCGCGCCAACCGCATGTTCGTGGCCGAGATCGCGGCGCCTGTTCAGGAAAAGCAGCTTACGCCCGGCGAAGAGAGCGTTGCTGCCGTCGGCGCCAAGTTCGGTGAGGTGATGGCGGAGCTGAAGCGCCGCAAGCTCGGCGGCAGAAAGTTCCTGCGCGAGATGCCTTGGTATGTGATCGTCGGTCCGCCGGCCACCGGCAAGACCACGGCATTGCGCCAGTCCGGCCTCAATTTCCCGATCGACCTCACGGACGACCTGCAGGGCGTCGGCGGCACGCGTAATTGCGACTGGTTCTTCTCCGAGAACGCGGTGTTGATCGACACAGCGGGCCGCTACGTCCAGCAGGAAAGCCAGCCGGATGTCGACGCGGCGGAGTGGCTGGGCTTCCTCGACCTCCTGAAGAAGCATCGGGGCCGCCGCGCGCTCAACGGGGTGATCGTGGCACTGTCGATCGACGCGCTGTCGGAGGGCGACGACGCGATCAAGGCGCATGGCAGGAAGATCCGCCGCCGGCTTGCGGAGCTTAACGACCGGCTGGAGATCCGCCTGCCTGTCTACCTGATGCTGACCAAGGCCGATCTGATCAAAGGGTTCGAAGCGTTCTTCGGCGGCTTGTCGACTAATGCGCGCGAGCAGGTGTGGGGAACCACTTTTCCGCTCGACGCCCGCGTCAGTGCCGGCACGATCCAGACGGAACTCGCCAGGCTTGCCGCCGAGCTGGAGCGGCGGCTGGTGCCGCGGCTGGAAGACGAGGACAAGCTCGGCCAGCGCGCCGAGATCTTCCGCTTCCCGGCGCAGCTTGCCAGCCTGTCCGAGCCGATCCAGGTGCTGGTCGAGGCGATGTTCGGCGAGAGCCGCTATGAGGAAGCCGCCTGGCTGCGCGGCCTCTATCTGACCTCGGCGACGCAGGAAGGCGCGCCGATCGACCGGCTGACGGCGGCGCTGTCCTCATCCTTCGGGCTGCCGCCGCGTCGCGCCATGCCGGCGGCGCGCGTCGAGAAGCGCAGCTTCTTCCTCAGGAATCTGCTCACCGAAGTGATCTTCAAGGAAGCCGGCCTCGGCACATTCGATCCGCTGGCGCAGCGCCGCCGCGCCTGGATCTGGCGCGGAGCCGCCGCCGCCTGTGCGCTCGCAGCCCTGCTCGCCGGCGGACTGTTCACCTGGTCCTATCTCGAAAACCGCAATGCGATCGCCGAACAGGCCGGCCAATTCGAGGCGCTGCAGGCGCCGCTCACGGACGTCGCCGCCATGCCGGCCGCGGTCGAGCAGCCGACCATGGACGGCGCGCTGGCGGCGATGGACGCGGTGGTCACGGCCCGCACGGCACCGCCGGATGCCGTCCACAATCTGCTCGGCCCGACCGCCTCGGCCGAGCTGGTGCGCGCGCAGACCGATACCTACGACCATGCGCTGCGAAACGTGCTGGAGCCCCATATGGTCGCGCTGCTCGAGGCCACGATGTGGCGGCAGATCCGCGATCCGGACTTCATGCTCGGCGCGCTGAAGACCTACCGGATGATGACCGGCCTGTCGCAGATGGACACCGATTTCGTCCAGAACTGGTGGGTGAACAGCTTGCCGCAATTCGCGCCGGCCGCGCCCTTCCCGACCGCGGACGCCGAAGAGCACCAGCTTGCCGCGATCCGCCGCATGGCCGTCGACGACAGCTACATCGCGCCGGACAAGGAACTGGTCGCCGAGGCGCTGAAGACGGTGTGCACGATCTCGCTGCCGGAGCGCGCCTACAAGCAGTTGCTTGCCGACCCCGAAGTGGCAGCCGTCAAGGAATGGGTGCCGGCCAATTTCGCCGGACCGAACGGCGCCAAGGTGTTCGCGCGCCGCTCCGACAAGACGCTGCGTGTCGGCGTACCGGGCCCCTACACCTATGCCGGCTTCCACGACGCGATCCTCGACCGGGTCGAGGATGTCGCCGGACAGGCGGCGCTTGATCGCGCGGTATTTGCCGGCGGCTGCTCGGAGAATTCGGAGACGTCGGTTTCGGCGCTGTCGGAAGACATCCTGAAGCTCTATTACGACGACTATATCGCGCAGTGGGATAGTTTCCTGCGCGACATGCGGCTGGCGCCGCTGACCGACCTCAACATCGCCAGCGAGAACCTCAAGGAGTTGTCCAGCGCCGACTCCGCGTTGAAGCGCCTGTTGACGGCGGTGGTGCAGGAGACGGACCTGACCCGCTCCGACGACGCGGCGGCCGGCGACAAGAGCGGCGGCGCTGCCAAGACCGGTTCGAAGCTGCTCAGCAAGCTCGGCAAATTGGGCAAGGTGGTTAAGACGGGCGCGAAATTGCTGCCGCGCGCGGGCTCGGCCGACCAGGTCGACATGACCGGCAGCCTCGTGGCCGAGCATTTCAAGCCGCTCAAGGGCACGATCGCGCAGGTCGACGGCCAGCCGCCGGCGCTCGACGCCGCCATCGTGGCGCTGACGGCGCTGTCCAATGTGTTGCAGACGGTGACCGCCAACCCAAATCCGCAGGATGCCATCAAGAAGCAGGGCGGGCTGGCCGAGCTGACGGGCGCCGTCGCCAGGCAGGCGCAGATCCTGCCTTCGCCGATCAACGACTGGCTGGGCGGCATTGCCGGCGACACAAGCGGCCTGTCGCAGAAGGCCGTCACCAATGAGCTCAACGCCATCTGGCGCGCCGACATCCTGCCCTTCTGCCAGGCCGCGCTCAACAACCGCTATCCGTTCAGCCCGGACAGCGCGGTCGACGTCAATGTGCGCGACTTCCAGCGCCTGTTCGGGCCGACCGGGCTGATCGACGCCTTCACCAACGATCATCTGATCAACTATGTCGACACCGCCAGCCAGCCATGGAAATGGCGCGCCGATTTCGGTCTCGATCCGGCGGCGCTGGCGGCCTTCGAGCAGGCGCGCCACATTCGCGACGATCTCTTCCCCGGCGGCACCGGACCGGTGATGAATTTTACGCTGGAGCCCAAGGACCTGTCGCCCAACGTGGCGCGGGTGACGCTCAACCTCGATGGCCAGAACCTCGTCTACTACAACAATGCAACCAGGCCGCAGCCTATGACGTGGCCCGGCAAGGACGGCACCGGCGTGATCTCGCTGGCCTTCCAGCCGGTCGACGGCTCGCCTGAGGTGATGCTCAACGAGACCGGAAGCTGGGCGTGGCTGAGAATGCTGCGCGGCGGCCGCTTCAACGCGACCAAGCTCACCGACGTCTACAGCCTGCGGCTCGGCACCAAGGGCATGTGGGCCGATTTCGAGCTCAAGGCGGCCAGCGTCGAGAACCCCTACACGCTCGAAATGTTCAAGAAGTTCACATGTCCGCCGCAGATCTGATGCTCGGCTTTTTCGGTAAGATTCCGGCGACGGGAGATTTCGTCACATGGAATCTGCCGCGGACCTTCATCGACCGCTGGGACCGGTGGATGTCGATGGAATTGCGTGCGCGGCCGGACGAGGGGGAGCTCGACCCGCGGGCGTGGCGGTTCGTGGTTCCTGCCGGGATTTTCAGCGACCAGCCCTGCGCCGGCGTGTGGCGCATGAGTGAGGATCGTGTCGGACGCAGATACCCGTTCGTGGTCGTCGCCATGGGCGCCATGGCGGAACCTTCCGATCCATGGTTCAGCGGAGCGACGGAAATCCTGGCAACGTGCATCGAGCGGGGGCAAACCAGCGCAATTGCTGCCGAGGAGTTGAGCGGGCTGCCGCCGCCAGCGCCGGGAGGGGTAAATGCCATCCTGTTTTGGCGCGACGACTGGGAAGTCCACGAACTTCATTTCGCCGACATCCATGATCTAGCCGCCAATGGCCTGCCCGCCATGCGATTTCCCCGGCATGAAGAAAGGGATGTCGTGTGAGTTGCAAGACATTCGCCGAAGGCAACGGCTTTTTCCACAAAGGCAGTGGCGGCACCGGCACGGCTCCTATTGACGTATGCCTCAGCCCGCCTCCGCCTCCGACAGGCCCTGTGCCGGTGCCATATGTCAATACGTGCTCTGCTTCCGACCTATCCAACGGCAGCAAGTCGGTGCTTTTTGACGGCGGCAATCCGACAGCGATGGAAAATGTGTCGGAAGTTTCAACCAGCAGCGGCGACGAGGGCGGCACGCAAGGTGGCGGTGTCGTCACGCACAAGACAAAGGGGACCGCGTCGTTCCTGCTTTGGTCTTTCGTCGTGAAAGTGGAAGGCAAGGGCGCCTGTTGCCACAGCCACCCGATGTTCCAGAATGGCATGTCGACGCCGAAGAACATTGTTTGCGCACGCTCCAAAGTGATCCGAGACACTTTGGCCGCGCACGGCTTCGATGAGAAATATGAGTGCACAGACTGCGAAAAGAGCAAATTCAAGCGACGAGATCCCACGGCCGATCAACAGACGAGAGCCGACGAGATCGGAAATCGCGGGGGCAACCAGGGAGGATGCTGGTCCTGCAAGCGTAAACGCAACCAAGGCACCTTCGGAAATGGCACCAAGTGGAATCGGGGTAAATGCTGGACGCCTGACCATCAGCCGCCTCAGGACTATGTCTGGCTGAAACTCGGCGGATGTAAAGGCGCTTGCGATCCGCCGCCCGCCGACGAAGCTGCCCGGCAGAAATTCAACAACTGGGCGGACGACCCGAACTGCATCAGAGCTCAATGCGCCAAATGCTCGGCTTCACAAGGCGGCTCTTGCGGCGGCGCGAACGGTGAGGCAGCCATGAATAAGCTGATGGCTGCGATAGGAGCGGTATGAGCCTCTATACGGATATCTACTCCAGGTACGAACGCGAAGTTCTGGATCTGTTGCCCCAGTTGGAGAGCTGGTGGTCCGAAATCGCCAATGTCAGGCGCGGGAGGACAGGGCGTGACGACCGCTGGCCTCTCGGGCTCTCGGGTCATCCGCGATTCATCGCGATCTACCGTCGATATATGCTGGAGATATTGCGCATCAATGACGAGCATCAGAAGCGGATGCAAGAACCGCCTCTTTCCAGGCAGGATCTATGGGACAAAGGACACACTGACGATGGAGAACGGGTGGCGAAGCCGCAATCGATTCTTATCGAAGATCTGATCCAGGCAAATCCCGCGCTTGGCGATCACTTTCGCTACTTCATGTTTATCCCGATCGGAGCGGACGATTTCGGCGAACTCTATGGCGAGGACTAACCCATGGCTCTTCCGGCGAAATACATGGTTCACAACATCGATTCGGGTTTTCAGCGGCTTATCGAGGCCCCAAAGGACATTGCGCAGCATTCCCATTTTTCCGCCAAGGGGATCGGCCTCAAGGAGGCGCATCCCGGTTATGGCGCCCTGTTCAAGCAGTACCGAGAGAGATTGCGCGATGCAGTTGAGGAAGCGGGCGAATGGTGGAGCGATGTCGTGGATGGCCTGGTCGAGAAAGAGTCAGGCGACTTCAAGAAAGGATTGGTGGCGGCGTATTCCGGGTGGCCGGCAGGCCCATCGTCCAACGATCGCGTGGTCGAAGCGGTCCGGGAATACTGGCTGGAGGTCTGTCAGATCGGTGAGACGCTGAAGAAGGCCGACAGGGTTGCGCCCGAGGTTTTCCTTCTGGGCTGGCTGCCGGAGAAATCGATCGAAAGGACCGTCCTGACCGGGATGCCTTACTGGCCGATCGGACTCGACGCCAAAGGAATGTGGTGCTGAACCATGTCTGACATCTGGGTCGAGAACAGGACGCCATTTCTGGCGGACACGCATGTCGAACCCAACGCGGACGGCCAGGAAGTCGTTGTCGTTATCATCTCCGCGACATTCCAAGGCGAAAACCCCAGCGCTGTCCTCGCTCCAGCTTCGGAGCAACTGCCGATTGCTTTCTCGGACGTCCCCTTCGGCAATCCAGCGGCTTCCTCGACGCGCTATGAAGCAGACATCGCGATCGTAAAACCGACCGCCGAGGTTATCATCAACGGCGCGGCTCACGCGCCTGACGGCAAGGCGATCAGGGAGATGCAGGTCGGTTTCCGGATAGGAACTTTGCGTAAGGTGTTGAATGTAGTCGGCGACCGCGTCCAGGAAGCTGGCGGATACAGCTCGCCCAATCCCTTTGTTAAGATGCCAATCGTGTATGAACGCGCCTATGGCGGGACCACTACCGATGGCAATGTCGAGGTACGCAATCCAGTGGGCATCGGATATCGGAATGCCAGATCGGCCGACCCTGCCGTGCGGTCCGAGGCGCCGAATGTGACCTATCCGAGCGAGCCTTTCCGCGCCGCTACGGATCGCCCCGCGCCCGCGGCGTTTGGGGCTTTAGGGCGGGGCTGGCAACCGCGGCTGAAGTACGCCGGCACGTTTGATGCAAATTGGGTGGCGACGCAGTGGCCTCTTCCACCCAAGGATTACGATCCACGCTACAATTTGTGCACGCCGTCCGACCAGCAACTTCCTGTCCTCAGGGGCGGCGAGGCCGTCACGGTGATCGGCATGACACCGTCGGGACGTTGGGATTTTAGGTTGCCGGCACTCACGATGCCTGTACGATTTATCTATGAGGACCGATCCGAAGATGAGTCGCTTCGCATCGACACAGCGATGATCGAGCCGGACAAACTGCAGGTCACCCTCAAGGCGCGCATAGCGCGCGTAACGCGCCGCAATGCTCCCGCACTGCGCGAAGTGATCGTCGGACACGTGACGCCTGGTTTCCTGATCGCTCGACGAAAAGGCAAAAGATACTTCGATTCGCGTGGGGGCAATGGGACGATCACCAGTAGGCCACCATGGCAAAGCTAACCGCCCCACTCTACATCTGCGGTGCCGGCGCCGTCACAGCGGCTGGTCTGAATTCCAGCCAAACCATCGCCGCAATTCGCGCCTCTCTGTCGGCGTATGACGAGTATGTTGTCGGCGAGCCGTTTGGCGCGGTCCAAACCGTTTCCCGTATTACCGCACACCACCAACTGAGGCGCACGTATGGCGAGTGGCTGGTCAATATGGCGGCGCGAGCCCTGGAAGAAACGCTGGGCAGCGGAGATGTGGATGCCAGATCGACCTGCATACTTCTGGCGCCGCCCGAGGGATTTCGCGAGCATCCGGCATTTGCGGATATCGCACAGCGCGACTTCCTCGACGCGGTGATCGGAGCGACCGGACACGAATTTCACCCCTCGTCGCGCGCCATCGACGGTGGCGCGGCGGCAGGATTGGGGCTGCTATCGCGAGTGTCGCAAGTCTTGGCCCAAGGTGATGTGAAGCAGGTTCTGCTCGGCGGGGTCGACAGCCTCGTGAACGACAAGGATATCGCGCGGCTCGAGGCGGCCGGACGGTTGCGCAGCAATGCCAATTCGGACGGCATGATACCTGGCGAGGCGGCAGCTTTCGTCCGGATTGCCGGTCTGGCGAACAGGCTGCCGAGAGCACCGTTGGCCCAGATTCACGGTGTTGGGATGTCGAGCGAGAGTGACTCGGTGCTGTCCGAGCGCTTCAGTCAGGGCCATGCGATGCTCGCGGCGTTGCGGGAGGCTCTCGATGGGGCACGGCCTACTGAGCCCGACATCGTTTTCGTCGTCAGGAACAGCAATGGCGAGCGCTATGACGGCTGGGAGCAGATGATCGCGCAGCCGCGCTTCTATCGCACACGTCGTGAAATGCTCCCCACTGCCTACCCCGCTATGACTGTCGGCGACGTCGGCTCGGCAAGTGGCGCGCTGGCATTGATGGTCGCAGCGGATAGCCTGGACAAAGGTTACGCGCCAGGGCCGGTGGCGATGGTCGAGGTGGCATCGGAGGGGGGATTTCGCGCCGCTGCGTTGGTCAGCCGCGTCGGATAACTACATCCAGGCCGGATGCTGCCGAGTCCTTCGCCAATCGACCAGCGGCGCTGACAAATTGGCAAATGCAGTGCGGTAGGCGTCGAGCTTAAGACGCCGCATCGACATGAAGCGTTTGGACTTTCCCTTATTCTCGTTCCACCATGCTTCAACCTTGTCGGCGATCGGCAGTGGAAAATCCTCGACCTTCTTGAACTCCTTGCCCAACGATGGGGGGTCCAGGGTAAAGACGCCTGTATCGTTGAAATCCGTCTCAATAAGATCACGCAAGGCAAGACCGGCGGTATAGGCCAGCGATGGATCACGCATCTTTTCGACTAGCCATTGCATAATCGACACTTCACCTAGAATCCCCATCGCCCCGAGCGCCGCAAGGCGCATCGACGGTTGGTCAAGTCGCTCTTGCAACCATCTTTTTGCTTCCAGTTTGGGCGTGACCAAAAGTCGGATGTCTATCGCCTCTCTACCTATGAAACCATCTGCCCGGGCTAGTTTGTCCAGGGTCGCGTAAGCATACTGCGCCTCGCCGAGAAGGCAGAGCGCGCGCGCTGCCGCCAGCCTCTCGCCCGGATCGTTCGCCTTGAGCGCGGCGGACACGTCGCCTATCAAGTCACGCCGTCGCATGATCCCGGCCAACCGGATGGCTCGCGTCCGGACGCCGATGTCGGGACTCAGAACAAAGCCTTGCAGGCGATCGCCAGCGTCGACCCTGTGGTGGGTCAGAGCGATCAGCCCCAGCGTTTGCAGCAGCGGGTCCTGCTCATCCAGCCATTGCGGTACAAAAGCGCGGAGCTTGCCGCGCGTCGTGCACGCGATTGCACCAGACATGCCGGCAATGCCGCTACCTATGGCCCGGACACCGTCAAGGGCGGTATCCAACAGCTTCCTACTGCCCCAGTGCAGGGATAGTACGCCGATGGCGAAAAGTTCTGCAGGTGCAGCATAGTCGGAGAAGCGGGCCAAGGCCAAATTCCATGCAGCTTCGCCGGATGCGATCATGCCCTCGATGTTGGCGTGAAGGCGCTGGTCGATGCGACCGATATCGACCTCGCCCAGAATTTGACCGTCGATTTCGTGCCGACGCCTCGACCACAGGAAAGAGACATCTTCGACATGCTGGGCCACGATGGCAGCAATCGTTGCAAAGCGCTGCATTGTCACAATACGGCTCAGTTCAGATGCACTGCCGCGCCGCGGACGCGATTGACCCCGCTGGCGTGGCTATTGAGTTGACTGCCGCGTATGGAGATACGCCCGTCCTTTTCCAAGATAATCGAGGCCAATCCGCAGCGCAGTTCGATGCGATCCGTTGCGTTGATCGTGACCGTTTCTCCGTCGCGTATCACCGCAGCGCCACTGCGATTGCGTGCAGAATCCACGATACGCCCGACGACAAGCGGCTTCGAAGGGTCACCACCTTCGAAAAGCAACGCAACTTCCGAGCCGAGGGCGGCGGTATCGAGACCCGTCAGGCTTCGCGCAGCGATGGCGGTCTCCCGGGGATTGCCAACGAAGACCACGAGCGGCGCGCCATCCTCGAACCCGATGAGCAGGCCTATGACGACGCCATCTATTCGACCCAACACATCCATTTCTCGATCCTCAATTATTGTGGACGGTGCTGCCCTTGATGTTCACATCGCTGTCTGCGTTGACGTTGATCTTGCCGCTGCCCTTGATGGATATATCCTTGCCTTCGATAGCGATATTGCCGTTCTTCTTCATCGTGATCGTGGCCGAGCCGCATTTGAGCGTGATCGAATCGCCGGCGTCGATCACCAAGTTCTTGCCAACTTTTATCGAACTGTCTTCGCCGACGCTGATCGAGCTGCCCTTTGCGATCCCCAGCGAGTGAGCACCCCCGACTGACGTGGAGTCATCGGCCCCTACGCTGGCGCTGCGCGCCGCGCCAACGCTGAATTTCTGAGCGCTCCCGATCGTCACGCTTTGATCCGCGCCAATGTTGACCGTCTGCCCGGCTCCAACGTTCCAGCTGTCGCTGGCCCCGATATCATGGCTTTGGCTGATGCCGACACTGACAGCGCGGGTCGCCCCGATGGTATTTATCTGTGTCGCGCCAACGGTTCTGGTTTCCGCCGCCCCCACCGTGTCCACGCGCGCGACAGCCACCGTCACCGTCTGGTTGAGCCCCACCGTCTGCGAATGGTTGGCGTCGATGTTCTCCGTCGAGTTGGCGACGACATGGATCGTCTCGTTTGCCATCACTGTCAGCGAGCGATTCTTGCCCACTGTCTCGGTGTCGTTCGAGCCGATGTTCGTCGTCTGGTCGACGCCGATCTTGACGGTCTTGTTGTTGCCGACGTCTTCATCGAGGTTGTGGCCGACGGAGTGCTTGGCGTCGTGGTCAATACGGTCGGACTGGTCGTGCTGGACCGTCTTGTTGCGGTCGTGCTTGATCAGCAGATGGTGGTCCTTCTGGGCCTGGAAATTGACCAGCTCGGAGCCGGCCTTGTCCTCGAACATCAGCTCGTTGTAGCCGCCGCCGCCTTTCGAGGAATTCGACTTCCAGCCGGACTGTGTGGCGTTGCCCGGTAGCCCATAGGGCGGCATCTGTGAGGCGTTGTAGACGCGGCCGGTGATGATCGGCAGGTCCGGATCGCCTTCGATGAAATCGACGATGACCTCCTGGCCGATGCGTGGGATCTGGATGAAGCCCCAGTTGCTGCCGGCCCATGTCTGCGAGACGCGCACGAAGCAGGATGAGTTCTGGTCCTTCTTGCCGAGCCGGTCCCAGTGGAACTGCACTTTCACCCGCGCATATTTGTCGGTGAATATCTCCTCGCCCGAAGGACCGACGACGGTCGCCGTCTGCGGGCCGCGCATGATCGGCCGCGGCGTGATGCGCGCCGGGCGATAGGGCAGTTTGGTGGGTGCCACGCCGAGCACCACCTTGAAATTCTCGCTGTGGGCCTCGTTCTGGGTCCGGTAGCCCGGGTCGAACAGCCGGTATTCGGCGCTGACCACCAGATAGTCCTGGTTCTGGTCGTCGCGCGGAAAGCTTTCGAGCGTGAACTTGCAGCCGGAAAAAAGGCCGCGCACGGTGCCCACCGCCGTGCTGTGCTGGTGCACGGCCTGGAGTTCCTCGCGGCGGATCCCTGCGATCTTGTCGCCCCGCCCGACATCGAGATGCGCGCCGGGCTGGCGGTAGTTCTCGCCCGAGGCTTCCTTATGGGCGAAAGGCTGGGCGGATTTCGCCATCAGATCGGCGCCGGGCTTCTCGAAATCATAATCCGTATGGGCATAGGCGCCAGGGCGCACCGCGCTGCCAGGTATCCATTCGGTGATGTATTCGACATCGCGCCGTGAGGCCTGGCCCTCGAAATTGTAAAGCACCTTCTCGTAACCGGGCGCCGACTTCAGCTTGCTCATCGCGTCGCAGAGGATGAGCGTATGCTTGCCCTCGTCATGCTCGAAGAAATAGAAGATGCCCTCGTGCTCGAGCAGCCGCTGAACGAAATCGAGATCGCTCTCGTCGTACTGGACGCAATATTCGCGCTGAGGATAGGACCCCTGCAGCCGCTTCTCGAATTTGGCGATGCCGTATTTCGAGAATATCTTCTCGACGATCTCCACCGCCGTCATGTTCTGGAAGATACGACAATCGGTGGTGTTGCCGAGGAACCAGAGCCATGGCCTGACGGTCGCCTCGTAGAAGGCCAGCCGGTCCTCGATGCGGGTCAGCTTGAAATCCGACACGAGGCCGCTGAACCAGCGCTTCGGATCGGATTCGCCCTCGACCGAAACGACGCCGCCCAGCATCTTCAACGGATCGACGTCGCGGTTTTTCGAGACGAAGCCGACCCTATAGGCAAAACAGCGACTGATCTCATCGCGGCCGATGAGATGGGTGAAGGTCAGGTCGGCGCCAGCCGGCGTCTGCACAACCGTGGCGCGTTCGTTCGGCATGGTCGTGCCCCTCCTGGACGCGGCCGCCAGTATGATGGATTGAAGCCCCCGCTATGTTAACCGCATCACGTTCGGGAACTTTTCACGCCCACCGCACCGGACCGCTTTCAGCCTAGCATATGTTTGGCGGCCGCCAAATAACAGCCGTGGCTAAACTGCCCCATGCGCCGGTGTGAAACGCTCCTCTCCCGCCGCGCTCGCAAGCTGCTAGAATGCCAGAGCAATTCCAGGAAAGCTACGTTGGCGTTTCCGCCCGGATTGCGCGGAAAATAAGCATTTGTTGACCAAGTTGGGCGACGCTTCCGGATGTTCATCTCGCTCCAGATCAGCAATGTCGACAGGCTGCCGGCCGGCACCACCGCCAGCTACGCCGCCCGCGACCGCAGCTTCGAGATCGGCCGCGAGAATTGCGACTGGACGCTGTCGGACCCGGACAAGTTCATTTCGGGCCGGCACTGCGAGGTCCGCTACCAGGCGGGCTCGTTCTGGCTCTACGATGTCTCGCGCAACGGCACTTTCGTCAACGGGTCCAGCCAGCGCATGAGCGGGCCGCATCGGCTGGCGCAGGGCGACCGGCTGCTGATCGGCCGCTATGTCGTCGGCGTTTCGATCGAAGACGAACGGGCCCCGACCGGACATCCGCAGACCGGGACGACATCGACGCAGCGCGAGCTGCCGCCCTCGCCCGGCGGCCCGTCGGTTCCCGGCCATGAGCCGTTCTTCAGTCCGGCGGAACAGCACCCGACCGGGGCGGCGCCCGTCTCCAGATCCTCGGCCCCGCAGCCCGGTCCGGCGGCCCCGGCCAATCGGCCGGCGGAAGCGGACGCGATGCTGCGGGAGATCGCCAGGGCGGCGGGCATCGCGCCTGACTTGCTGCAGTCGCGCGACCCGCACGATGTCGCGGCCGAGATCGGCGCGGTGCTGAGGAGCACTGTCGAGCAGCTATCGCTGCTGCTCAAGGCGCGCGCGGCGGCAAAAGTTCTCGCCAAGAGCTCGCACCGGACAATGATCGGCGCCGAGGACAACAACCCACTGAAATTCGTGCCGGGCACCGACGACATATTGGAGATCATGTTCGCCAAGCGCAGGGCCGGTTATCTCGATGCCAGGCGCAGCGTCGAGGATGCGTTCCGCGACCTGAAGGCGCATGAGATCGCGACCTATGCCGCCATGCAGGCCGCGCTGTCCAGGCTGCTCGACGACTTGTCGCCGGAGGCGATCGCCAAGAAAATCCCGCCGGCATCCTTCTCGTCCAGGAAGAGCCAGGCTTGGGATGCGCTTGTCGCGACCTGGCGGGCGATGGAAGACAAGCACGAGAACGGCATGCTGGATGTCTTCCTCGCCTATTTCGCCGAAGCCTACGCCAAGGCCGACAAGCAGAAATAGCCGCACGGCACAGACCCCGCCAACCGTATGTGACGGGTCTCATAGAAGATGCCGCCCCTTCGAGCATCTTGCTCTGCGATTTCAATCGGCGGGCCGTTTCAATTGGGTATCCGGGCGACTAGAATGCCCAGGGACGCTTGCCCGGCGGGCAAAGCGGCGTGGCTTGGGGCGTGTGCAGCAATGTCATGTTTCGGCGAGATGAGCCTTTCCGTGCGGCCCGCCGCTGAGGTTCAGCCTGAAACGCGTTTCCCCGGGCAAAGGTGTGCCTGTTGCGCCGCGACGATAGGTCGTCGCCGATGAGCTCCAAGGACGATCCTTCCAGGCCGGCGGACAAGACCGTCATCCGCGCGCCGCGGCCAAAGCAAAAGCCGCTTGCGGCTCCCGAGAGATCCGGTCCGGAAGGCGCACGTCCTGCTCCAACGCCTGCTCGCGAAGCGACAGTGTTCGACCCCGGCGGCGGCCGACAGATGCCAACCGGCTGGTCATCCGAAACCGTGCTGTTTCAGGGCCCAACCCCGGGAGCAGAGGTCAACGCGATGCCGGAGCTGCCTCAGGATGCCCTGCTCGCCGCCGCCGAGGGCGTGCAATACGCCGCGACAAATCCGATCCTTGCCGCGGCGGCGGCGCTGCTGATGCTCTTCGGCCAATTGCGGCTGATGCCGGTCGAACGGCAAGCCGCGCCCTTGGCGGAGCGTATCGCCGACGCGATCGAGACCTTCGACCACGCGATCGCCAAAGCCGGCGTAGCCGAGGAAGACGCACGCATCGCCAAATTCGCCCTTTGCGAAACCGCCGACGACCTCGTCGGCAATCTACCTTGGCCGGGCAAGGACAGCTGGCTCCAGCACAGCCTGGCGGCGCGGTTCTTCCACACCCAACCGGCGGGCACGGGCTTCTACGAAGCGTTGAACAAGATTCTGGCGAGGCCGGAAGCACATTACGACCTGCTCGAACTGATGCATGCCTGCCTGTCGCTGGGCTTCGAAGGCCAGTATCGGGGATTGACAGGCGAACGAAACATGCTCGAACGCGTCCGGCGCGACGTCTACGACACGCTGCGCTATTTCAAGCCGCGCGCCGATGATGACATCTCGCCACGCTGGCAAGGCATGGCGGCTGCGTTGCCGAAGCCGAGGGCGCGGCTGCCGCTCTGGGCGGTCGCCGCCGCCGCGGCGACGCTGGTGACGGCGGCCTTCTTCGGACTGCGGGTGCTGATCACCGACGAAGGCGACGCGACCGCCGGCGAATTGCTGGCGCTCAACCCGTCGACGCTCGTCACCATCGAGCACGCCAGCGTGGCGGCGCCCGCTGAACCGGCGCAAGCCAGCCTGCCTCCGCCCGCGGTCCCAGATACCACCCAGATCGACCGCATCAGCGCCGCACTTGCCAAGGAGATCTCCGGCGGCGGACTGCGCGTCGGCGAGAAGGGCGAATTCATCGTCGTCGAGATCAACAACCAGCTTTTGTTTGCGTCCGGCCAGGCGGAGCTGAAGCCGCAGTTCCAGCCTGTCGCGGCCGACATCGCCACGGCGCTCGACGCTGAACCGGGCCCCATCAACATCATCGGCCACACCGACGATGTGAAGCCGAAGAAATCGAGCACGTTCAAATCGAATTTCGATCTTTCCGTTGCCCGGGCGAAGGCCGTTCAGGCGATGATGGCCAAGCGATTGAAGGACCCGTCGCGGCTGAGCGCCGACGGCAAGGGGGAGGACGAACCGATCGCCGACAATGGCACGGCGGAAGGCCGCGCCAAGAACCGCCGCGTCGACGTGATGATCCCGAAACAGGAGACCTTGCAGACGAGCGCGGCGGCGGAGAACGGCGACTGATGCGCTGGATGCTGCGGATCTTCAGCTTGGCCGCGCTTGCCGGTTTCTCGGCGGCGGTCTGGTATGCCGGGCCGCTGATCCGCTTCGCCGATACACGCCCGCTTGGACCGGTGTGGCTCAGGGCCACGATCATCGGCGTCACCATCGTGGTGCTTGCGCTGTTCTACGGCATCCGCTTCTGGCAGCGGCGCAAGGCGCAAAAGGCGCTCGAAACGGCGATCGTGCGCGGCGACGAACGCCACGACGATTCGCAGGTGCTCGAAGCGCGCATGAGCGAAGCGATCGCGACGCTGAAGCGGACGAGCGGCAAGCGCAATTTCCTGTATGACATTCCCTGGTACATCATCATCGGCCCGCCAGGCGCCGGCAAGACGACGGCGCTGGTCAATTCCGGGCTGAAGTTTCCGCTTGCCGGCTCGGGTGGCGCGCAGCCGCTGGCTGGCGTCGGCGGCACGCGATCCTGCGACTGGTGGTTCACCGACGAGGCGGTGCTGATCGACACGGCCGGCCGCTATACGACGCAGGAATCGGACCGCGAGCGCGACAAGGCAAGCTGGCTCGCCTTTCTAGGACTGCTCAAGAAGCACCGCACCAGGCAACCGATCAACGGCGTGATCCTCGCCATCAGCCTTGCCGACCTGATCGGCTTCGACGACCGGCAGCTCGACGCGCATGTCAGCGAGATCAGGAGCCGCCTGCGCGAATTGCACGAGACGCTGAAGGTCCAGTTCCCGGTCTATCTGCTGTTCACCAAGGCCGATCTCATCGCCGGTTTCATGGATTATTTCGGCGATTTCGACGAAGCGCGCAGGCGCAAGGTGTGGGGCGCGACATTCCAGACCGCCGACCGCACCAAAAACATGGCCGGCGAGGCGCCCGCAGCCTTCGACGAACTGGCGAAGCGGCTCGCCGAAGAAGTCGCCGACCGCCTGCAGGAAGAGCCCGACCCGCTGGCGCGGATCGCGCTGTTCGGCTTCCCCGCCCAGTTCGGCACGCTGAAGAACCGGATAACGCAGTTTGTCGGCAGCCTGTTCGATACCTCGCGCAGCCAGGTCAATGTCAGCCTGCGCGGGCTCTATTTCTCGTCGGGCACCCAGGAAGGCACACCCTTCGACCAGGTGCTGGGCGCGATCGGGCGCAGTTTCGGTAGTGCCGCGCAGGCGCATCTTTCCGGCGCCGGCAAGAGCTTCTTCCTGCACGATCTGCTGGCCAATGTGATCTTTCCGGAATCGGGCTGGGTGTCGTTCGATCGGGCGGCCGAACGCCGCATCAGGCTCGCCAGGTTCGGCGGCCTGGCCGCGATCGCGCTGGCGGCAGTGGCGGTGCTCGGCGTGCTTGGTCTCAGCTTCTTCGCCAACAAGGCGCTGATCGCTTCCACACGCCAAGCCATGGCGCATTATCGCGACAGCGCCGATAGCCTGCTCAAGAGCACGGCGGTGAGCGACGTCGACCTCGAAAACGTCATCGGTCCGCTCGACCAGCTGCGCAACCTGCCCGCCGGTTTCGAAAATAGCGACCAGGGAAAGCCTGTCGAGGAGACGTTCGGGCTTAGCCAGCGCGAGCGGCTGCTGTCGGCCTCGAAGACCGCTTACCGGCAAGCGCTGGAGCGGACCTTCCGCTCGCGGCTGCTGGTTCAGGCCGAGCGGACGATCCAGGCCAGGATGGCCGATCCGGTCGCGCTCTACGAGCCGCTCAAGATTTACCTGATGCTGGGCGGCAAGGCGCCGAAGGTCGACGACGAATTGATCGTCTCCTGGATGAAGCAGGATTGGGAGGAGAACCGCTACCCCGGCGAGAACAACCGCGAGGGCCGCACGCAGCTCGAAAAGCATCTGCGCGCCATGCTTGCGCTTGACGACGCCTACGATCCGACTTTCGCGCTCAACCAGCCGCTGGTCGAGGCCGCGCAGCGCTCACTCGGACGCATGAGCCTCGCCGACCGCGCCTCGGCGCAGATCAAGTCGGCGGTCTACGCGGCACGGCTGCAGGATTTCTCCATCGCCGCGAAAGCCGGTCCGGAAGCGCAGCTGCTGTTCGAGCGCACGGACGGCAGCCAGCTCGCCGATCTTCACGTCCCCGGCCTTTACACGCGTGCCGGCTTCAATCGCTTCTTCCTGCCGCAGCTGGCGCGCATCGCGCAGATGCTCGTCGACGACCAATGGGTGCTCGGCGGCGGCGGGGAACAGGGCGGCATCGACCAGGACCTGCCCAAGCTCGGTCCCGAACTCACCGATCGCTACGGCAAGGAATTCGCCGCCGCCTGGAACGGCGTGCTCGACCAGCTGAAGCTCAAGGCGATGCTGAAGGACAAGCCGCAATATCTGGCGCTCTCCGCCCTCGCCGCGCCGGACTCGCCCCTCGACCAGCTCTTCACCGCGATCGCCGATGAAACCGCACTGACGAAGGACAGCGGCGCCGAGGGCGATATCGGCACGGCGCAGCAGGACCCCTCCGGCATGGCCAAGGGCCTCGCCCGCATCGGCCTGCAGATCGCCGGCGGCAAGTCGCAAAGCCGCGCCGGGGCAAGCTCGGCCTTTGCGCAGAATGCCGGCGCGAGCGTCGAGGCGCAGTTCCGTTCGTTCCAAGCGTTGGTCGGCGGGGCCGCCGGGCGCCGGCCGCTCGATGCGCTGACGCAGAACTTCCACGACATCTTCCAGAGCCTGAAGCTCGCGGCCGATGTCCCCGCGCAGACCGAACGCGTCAACGCCAATTTGCAACTGCAGATCTCGACGCTAAGGGCCAATGTCTCGCGCCTGCCCAAGCCGCTGGCGCGCATGGTCAACGCGGCGGCGGACGAGCTCGAAGGCAATGTCGCCGAGGCCTCCGTCGCCAACCTCAACCAGAGCCTCGACCAGACGGTGACGCGCGTCTGCGAGGAGGCAGTCAACGGCCGCTATCCCTTCACACGCGACGGCACCGACGAGATTTCGATGGCGGATTTCACCAAGCTGTTTGCGCCGGGCGGGCTGATGGACCGCTTCTTCGCGCAGAACCTCGCGCCGCTGATCGACATGACCGGCCAGGAATGGACCTGGAAGCAGGATGCGCGTTCCAGCCGCGACCTAGCCAAGTCGACCCTGAAAGCGTTCCAGTCGGCGGCGGAAATCCGCAGCGCCTTTTTCCCTTCCGGTGGCTCGGTGCCCTCGGTGTCGATCACGATAACGCCCACCTCATTGAACAGCGAAGTCGACAGCGCTTTGCTCGACGTCGACGGGCAGACGGTCCAGAGCGCCCAGGCCGGCAACGCGCCGAGCATCGTGACATGGCCGAGCGGCGCCGCTTCCGGATCGGCGAGTCTCAGCCTCGTGCCGGAAATGCCCGGCCGCGAGTCGGTGCTGAAGTTCGAAGGGCCATGGGCATTGAAGCGGCTGTTCGACAAGGCGACCCTCACCGGCGACGGCGCCAATACTGAAGCCCGCTTCGTGATCGGCGGACGCGATGTCGCCTACACCATCCAGGCCGGCTCGGGCGCCAATCCGTTGCTGCTGCCGGCCTTGTCCGGCTTCAGCTGTCCGAAGGCGTTCTGAGATGGTCGGTCCCAGTCTTCATTTCGGTACTCTAATACATACGCTTGTGGCAGAGTGGCCTGGGCACGCGGCCCATGGCTGGTCACAGAGGACGCCTGCTGAGCGCTTGGTGGCAAATTGAGCACTGTCGCCCTCCCCATCGACAGCTTCGGCGTGAGCCACAAGGGCTGCGTGCGCGATCACAACGAGGATAATTACCTCATCGAGCCGCTGACCGGGCTGTGGGTGGTGGCCGACGGCATGGGCGGGCATGAGGCCGGCGAAGTCGCCTCGGCCAGCATCGTCGACCATCTGGCGACGATCGGAATTGCCAGCTCGGCGCCGGATCTTCGTGCCCGCTTCGAGGACCGGCTCAGCCGCGCCAATGCCGAGATCCGCAACATATCGCGCTCGCGCGGCATCACCATCGGCTCCACTTTCGCGGCCTTGCTTGCCATGGATGGGCGCTTCGCCTGCCTTTGGGCCGGCGACAGCCGCATCTATCTCGTCCGCAACGGCTCGATCTTCCAAGTTTCCAAGGATCACACCGAGGTGCAGGAATTGCTGGACCGCGGCATGATCAGCGCGGAGGAAGCGCGCGTCTGGCCGCGCCGCAACGTGATCACGCATGCGATCGGCGTCAGCGACGAGCTCGAGATCGATTTCCAGCAGGGCGAGTTGATGGCGGGCGACGTGTTCGTTCTGGGCACCGACGGACTGACCGCGCATGTCAGCGATGCCGAGATCGAGGCCGCGGTCAGATCCGCCACGCCGCGGACGGCATGCGAGAACCTCTTGGAAACCGTGCTGGCGCGCGGCGGAACCGACAATGTGACCATCGTGCTCGTGAAGATCGGCGACGGGCAGAGCGGCGCGCACCATTCGGATCGGTCCGCGGCGGAGGGCCTGGCCAGATGAGCGACGACGACAAGACACGGCTGTCGACGAACGTCACCTATACGGGTGTCGGCACGCAGCTCAGCGGCATCTACGAGCTCGACGAGAGGATCGCCTCCGGCGGCATGGGCGAAGTCTATCGCGGCCACAACATCCAGACCGGCGACCATGTGGCGATCAAGATCGTGCTGCCCGAATTCGCCCGCGACCAGACGATCCTGTCGCTGTTCCGCAAGGAAGCATCGATCCTCAACCATCTGTCGCACGACGCGGTGGTGCGCTACCACGTCTTCACCATCGATCCGGGAATCGGCCGCCCCTATCTTGCGATGGAGTTCGTGGACGGCCAGTCGCTGTTCGACGTTATGCGGCGCGGGCCGATGCCGGGCGAAGATGTGCGCCGGCTTTGCCATCGCCTGGCCTCGGGGCTCGCCGCGGTGCACCAGGCAGGCGCGGTGCACCGCGACCTCTCGCCGGACAATATCATCCTGCCCGGCGGTCGGGTGGAGCGCGCCAAGATTATCGATTTCGGCATCGCCCGTTCAGCCACCGTCGGCGGAGAAACGCTGATCGGCGGAAAGTTCGCCGGCAAATACAATTACGTCTCGCCCGAACAGCTCGGCCTCTATGGCGGCGAGGTCAGCGAGCAATCCGACATCTACAGCCTCGGCCTGGTGCTGGCCGCGGCGCTGCGCGGAAAGCCGCTCGACATGAGCGGGTCGCAATACGAGGTCATCGAAAAGCGCCGGGCGGTGCCGGACCTGTCGGATATCGATCCCGATTTCCGCGAGTTGATCGAAGCCATGCTGCAGCCGGATCCGCGCGACCGACCGGCCAGCATGGCCGAGATCGCCAGGGCGTCGCGCGGCGAGGATCTCGAGGCGACATTGCCGCCGCCGGTGTCGTTTGGCGCACGCGAACGCTCCGGCCTGCCGCGCGCCGGCTGGACGGCGCTGTCGGACTCCAAACCGCAGCCGCCTTCCGGCGAGCCGCGCTTCGTCGAGCATGTGCGTCCGGCGCATCTGTCGGAGCCGCGGCCTCAGCCGGCGGCCGCTTCACCCAGGGCGCCTGCGACTGCACCGGCCGTGCCGCGAAAAGCTTCGCGGATATCCATCATTGCCGGCGGCGTTGCGGCGCTGGCTGTGCTGGTTGGGGGCGGCCTTTATGTCAGTGGCGTTCTGGCGCCGCCGGTGGCGGAAAAATCCAGGCCGCTGACGCCGAAGCCGGTCGCGGAAGCGGTCAAACCAGTTGCAGAAGCCCAGCAGTCGGAAGCGCCGAGACCTCAGCCGCCGCCGTCCGCGTCTCAGTCGGGACCGCCAAAACCAGGCAGCGCCGCCACCATCGAGCCGACGAAGCCGACCATCCAATCCGATGCGGAGGCCAAGACACCTGCCGAGAAGCCGGTCCCGCCTGCCACTCAGCCGGAGAGCGAGGCCAACAGCCAACCGCCTGTCCGCCCGGTCGAGACCAAATCCGCGCAACCGTCAGCGGAGCAATCGCCGATGCCTGCACCGGTTCCCGCACCGAAGGCCGCGGAAAGCCAGAAGCCGGCGCAGCCTGCAACCGAGCCGGCGGTCAAGACGCCGGAACCGAGCCAGAGGGCTGAAAACAAACCAGTGCAGGAGGCAAGCCCACCGGCAGCCAAGCACAGCGTCAAAGACCTGGTCGACATGCTTTCCAGGCTGCAGAAGCCGAACGCATCCCCCCCTCCCGGTTCGGAAAGCCCGGCGCCGGTGCAACCGGTCAGCCCGCCGGCCGAGCCGAAGGCGCAGACCCCAACAGCCAACCCGCTGCAAACGCCGACCGCGCCGGCACAGCCGGCGCAGCAAATGCAGCCGCCGGCGGCCAAGCAGCCCGACAACACCGACGTCGCCATCAATGTGCCCAAACCGGCGGTTCCTTCACCGGAACCGGACACGGCCGCGTGGACGGAGCGCCGCTCCTGGGTGCGCGATTTCAGCGGCGGCAGCTGTTTCTACGCGAACGTCACCTCGGGACCCGGCGCTTCCCCGGCGATCGAAGGATTCGGAACCGCGGTCCAGCCCTTCGAACAATTGCTCAATGATTTCCAGGCGAGGTTCCATGTCGAGCCGGACATCAGCGTGCGCCTGATCACCCCGCCGCAGTGCGGAGTGCCCACTTTCCTTCGCTTCCTCGACCGGAGCTCGGCTGAAAAGCCACAGCTTGTCCTCGACCGGACATCGGTCCCCGACGGCTCGCCGGTGAGCGGCGCGCTGTATACGGGCGGCGGGCTTGTCTCGAACATCATGCTGATCGACCACAAGGGCATTGCCTTCAATCTCGACGACCGCATGGTGCCGCAGACCGACAAGGTGACCTTCAACATCCCGATCGGTCTCGCTGCCGCGGACAAAGCAGCCGGCAAGGCGGTGCCGCAGATCATGCTGGTGATCACCGGCCCCAAAGACATCCAGGCCGCCATGTTCTCCAGACCGACGCCGGCCTCGGAGCTTTTGCCCAGGATACTCGAGGAGATCGAGGCCGATGGATCGCAGTTCTCCGCCACGGCCACCTATTTCCGGCTTGGCGGATAGCATGAACGCCGATGGACCTTCGCACCCTGCGTACCTCGAGCCGGCCCTCGCCACGCAAGCAGCGTAGCCGGCTCCGATTCCCGTTGCCGAGCCGCATGACGCTTGCGGCGCTGCTCGGCGCGGCGCTGTTCTCGATCCTTTCGCCCGCCAAGGCGCATGCCGAATTCACCGTCTGCAACCAGACGCTCGACGTCGTCAATCTCGCGGTCGGACAGAAAGTCGACAATGCCGACCAGACGGACGGCTGGTGGACCATCGGCGCCAACCAGTGCGTCAACGTCATCCGCGAGGAGCTGGCCAACCGCTACATCTACCTCTATGCGACGGACGTCTTCGGCCACGCGATCCTCAACGGATCGACCGAGATGTGCATCGACCGGCGGCGCTTCTCGATCCGCGGCATCGAGGAGTGCTGGCAGCGCGGCCATATCGCGGCGCGCTTCGTCGAGGTCGATACGCAGGAGCAGGTGCGCTGGACCTACTTCCTGACCGGAAGCAGCCCGTGACGCACGCGATCGACACGAGCTTCAAACAGAAGAAGCTGGCGCGCGTGGCCGAGCGCCGGCGCAAGCTCTGGCGCGGAATCCTTGCAGGGGCCGCAACGCTCGCCGTCGTCGCTTTGGCCACCGGCTTCTACCTGACCAAGGAGTATTGGTCGTTCGGCGACGAGGACGAGGAGCTGCATCCCGTCGAGGGCATGGAAGACGTGCCCCCCGATGCCTCGGTCTATGTGCCGGCGATCATCGATCTCGCCGGCGATCCGATGTGGATCACGCTGGCGCCCGATGCCGACAGCGCGACGAAGGGCAAGACCGTCGTCCGACCAGCTGAGCTCGACAGTTCCGGGGCTTCGCCGCAGATCGAGATCCTGTCCGACGTGATGCTGAGCGCCAGCGAGAAGTTCATGACGACGATCCCGTCGACGCAGGAGGATTTCGCCTTCTTCCAGGCGCAGCGGCAGGCCGCTTCCAAGCCTTCGGCAGCGACACCCGACCACGCGCAACCGGCACCGCCCGCTTCTGCCGCGGCGCCAGACGATCAACAGGGCGATCCGCAAGGTGACCTCGAGAACGACCTCCAGGCGGCGCCGGACGAGAGCGACGCCGGCCCGGCGCCCAAGGCCGACGCCGACGACCCCGAGGCCGGCTGGGGCGAGACCATCGACCAGGGCGAAGCCGCGCTCCCGGCTTTCAAGAAGACCGCGGTCGAGAACAACACGACCGTTGCGACCGTCGCCAGCGAATACCAGCGCTTCGAGGCGACTGAGGACACCTTCGTGAAGATCCTCAACGACCGCAGCCTGGACAGCGTGGCGCTCGACGCGCATTTCTCCGCCGAGGACGCGAAGCTTGCGGGCGAGGCGCTGAAGACGCTGTTCAACCGCGACGGGCTGGAGCCCGGCTTTGTGGTTGCCATGCGCGGGTTCCGTCCGAACCGCGAGACGACCACCATGTCGCTGATGCAGGTCTCGATCTACGCCAAGAATGTCTATGTCGGCACGCTGACGCGCAATGCGGCCGGCGCCTTCGTGTCGGGCGTCGACCCCTGGGTCCGCGAGGACCTCTTCAACTATTCCGGCGCCTCGGACCAGGGCGGGCCCAAGCGGCAGTACCGCCTGCTCGACGCGATCTATTCGACGGCAGCACGCAACAAGGTGCCGACCAGCGTCATCGGCGAGGCGATCATGTATCTGTCAAGGGGGCAGGACCTCGACGCCTTCGCGAGCGAGGACCAGCGCCTGGTGCTGATCTATTCGCAGACGCCGCGCGGCCAAGGGGAGATCTCCGGGCGGGTGCTCTATGTCGGCGTCCAGGGCACGGACAAGAGCCTTGACTGTTTCGTCTTCCAGCAGAGCGACGGCCAGTATGCCTGCGTGACGGGCGACGATCAGGTCCGCTCGCTGACCGTCACCAACGGCATGGTCACACCGGTCGCCGGAGTGATGACCTCGACCTTCGGCCCGCGCAAGCATCCGATCCTCGGTACGGTTCGAATCCACAAGGGCGTCGACTGGGCGGCGCCGGTCGGCACGCCGGTGATGGCCGCCTTCGACGGCGCGATCTCCTTCCAGGGCGATGGCGGCAGCTACGGCAATCTGGTGAAGATCACGCATGCCAACGGCCGCGAGACGCGTTATGCGCATATGCAGAAATTCGCCATCGCCAGCGGGGTCGGCACCAACGTGAAGGCCGGCGACGTCATCGGCTATATCGGCACCACCGGACTTTCGACCGGGCCGCATTTGCATTTCGAGCTCTATCAGAATGGCGAGGCCATCGATCCGCTGGGCACGGTCACTTCGGTTGCCACCGCCGTTTCCGTCAGTTCCGGCGGTTCGGCCGATTCCGCCGTCGAGACGCTGACCGACCGGATCGTGCATGTCGAAAGCGGCGGCAGCGCCCGTGCCAAGAACCCGCTTTCGTCGGCGACCGGCGCCGGCCAGTTCATCTCCAAGACCTGGATCCGGATGATGAACACCTATCGTCCCGATCTCGCCCGCTCGCTTTCGACCGCCGACCTTTTGGCGCTCCGCTACGACGCGACGCTGTCGCGCGAGATGGTGCGCAACCTGGCGCGCGAAGGCGAAGCCTATCTGCGCGCCCGCGGCCACCAGATCACCGCCGGTCGCCTCTATCTTTGCCATTTCCTCGGCATGGAAGGGGCGCATCAGGTGCTGGCGGCGCCGGGCTCGTCGCAATTGACCGCGGTTCTGGGATCAGCCGTCATCCAGGCCAACCCGTTCCTTACCGGCAAGACCGCCAGTTATGTTGTGGACTGGGCCGAGCGGAAAATGGGGCAGAAAGCGCCGCGCGTGGTGACCGACCAAAGCCAGCCGGCGACGACCACGACCGAAATCCGGCAGACGTCTCCGGAATTCGAAAAATACAAGCAGGCGATCACTGTGCTGATAAGTTCGATCCAGAACACGCTGGAGCCCGGCTAGCTAGTGGCCCTGCACAGGGACTTTGACCGGTCGGCTCTGTTTGCGTTGGCAGGCGGCATGCGTTGGAGATTGGCCGAAACGCCCATCGCGATCGTCATTCCAGGGCGGAGCAGGAGCGAAGCTCCGTCGCGAAGACCCTGGAATCCATGCCGTTACCTTCGCCAAGGCGTGCAACGGAGCAGAATTCTGCACCGTGGCGGCGCCTCAACGTCACGGAATGGATTCTATGGTCTGCGCCGCGTCGCTTCGCTCCTTGCTTCGCCATAGAATGACGACGTTGGGGCGGCTTCAACCACTCCCCGGCGTTTGCGCTGATTTCACGGAAATGACCAAGGCGCTGATCTTCGGCACCGGCATCGCGGTAGGCGGTGCGCTCAAGAACTGACAGAGGACAAAGCCCGGCCGGTCGGCGGGCCGGCAGTCTCGCCATGAGCCGTCCGGAGACAGGGCCGGCCGCCTATTGCGTCCTGATCCGCATTTCCACCCGGCGGTTGACCGGATCGTAGGGATTGGCGACGCGCGGATGCGACTTGCCCAATCCGATCGGCGCGAGGCGGGTCGGTTGAACGCCGTTCGCCGTCAGGAAGGCCGCCACCGATTGCGCCCTTCGCTGTGACAGGTCCTGGTTGTAGCGATCCGTTCCGGTCGCGTCGGTGTGGCCTTCGACGACGAAGCTGAACGTGCTCAACCTATTGTCCTTCAGCGCCTTGGCGAACTCGTCCAGCTCCGTGCGCGCGGTCTGGTCGAGCTGGGCCGAATCCAGGGCGAAATTGATCATCATGTCGAGGCTGCCCTTTTGGGGCGCCTCGTTCTTGTCGGCCTTGCTCTTGCACTCTTCCTCGGTGCCGACGCAGATACCGCGCGACGCGCCGAGATTGCTCTGGCCGGCGAAGAACTTCACGATGTCTTCCGATTTCTGTAGCGGATCGGCATAAACGTGCGTTGAAAAAAGCACGGTCGCCAATGCCAAGGCTGAGCTGCCCCACCGCATGACCGTCACTCCTGTTTGAGCGGGTTTCGCTGGCGCACCATATCAAATCTTGAAGCGATTGTCTGTGAACAAGCGCACGTTGCCGATGGCCGCCACCTGCTAAAAGCTGGAGCATGATGCCGAAAAATATGAAGCGGTTTCGGGCGACATCATGCTCTAGTTCTTTGATTTAGAGACGGGTTCATCCGGCTCTAAGGCTTGACCGGCTCTCGGCTAAAGGCTTGAGTGGTTGTCAGCTGGCTCTCGGGGTTTGGCAGCCATGGCCAACGAACTCGGATACAGAACCGCAAGGGATCTCTTTCTTGCCTGTCCCGCGATCGCCCGGGACATGAAATCGCCGGCCGCCAATCAATCCCCGCTTGAGTTCTGCCGCGCCCTGCTCGCTGGGCGCGTGCCGGAGGAGGCCGTCACGTTCTGTGCCTATCTCCTGCCGGAACGCGCCGCGGTCTGGTGGGGGCATGAATGCCTCAGCCATCTCTCAGAACTCCTTGCCGATAGGGACCTCGAATTGCTGGCGCTCGTCAATGACTGGGTCGGCGAGCCGGGCAATCCCCGCCATCGAACGGCGCTCGGCGATGCGGTCGATCCGTCGCCGACGACGCCGGCTGCTTGGATCGCTCTGTCCGCGGCTTGGCGCGACCCGGCCTTCGATATGCTGTCGACTGGATTTCCCGCCGCCCACGCCGTCAACGCCGGGATCCTGGCGGGGCTGGCGCGCGTCTCGACCGCGGACCGCTTTGGCGTGCTTTCGGCCTTCGTCGATATGGGCATCCAGATGGTGGAGATGGAGGCGCAGCGGCAATCGGTCGACGCCTATTAGGGCCCACCGCCATGCAGGGCTGCGAAGTCCCAATTCACGATCATTTACAGCCGCCTTGCGCCCACCTGGCCAAAGCGACCTTGAAGCGCGTGCCGAGCGGATGCTGCAGGCGCAGCACGGAGACGTCGTTGGCGGCGAAATTCTTCGCCTGCTCGCAGAGGCGGGTCTCGTTCCACTCGTGGCAGCCGTCGCAGTGCTTGCCTTGCCAGACCGATTTGTCGAGGCCTTCGACCGGACTGAAAAGCGGTTGTCCCTTGATCAGTTGGGCTATGCTCTTGCCGTCGATCGCCGGGTCGCCGAACTTGACGGGGCGATCGAAGAAGATCGGGCCGTCCGTCGCCAGCTTCGGGATCCTTTCACGCAGCACATTGAGCGCAAGCTGGTCGTCGGTCTGATCGGACGCCGCGCCGGTGTTGCGCGTCCCGGAGCCCGCTTCGGCCTGCGGCGTACCCGCCTCGCCGACGATCAGCGGCGCATTGAGATCGATCCTGTGCAGGACGACCTCGGTGGTCAGCGAGACGTTGATCCAGGGGCGCTGCTTGCCGGCGGTCGCCTTGAAGACATCGCTGGTCACCCTGTTCATCGCTTCGGTGATGGAGACGTTGGCTTCGCCGATATGCTGGAGCAGCGCCGTGGTGAACGGCGAGTGGTCGCCCGAACCGTCATAGGCGAGCTGGTTCGGACTTGCGGCGAAGGCGACCAGCGTGCCGGCGCCGCCATTCTCGATCGGGATCTCGGCGAGGCCGCTGCTTGCGCCCTTGATGCCGGCGGTCTTCGCCAGCACGTCGGCAAGCGGATTGTCGCGGCAAGCGTCCAGGAAAACCAGTCTTATGCTGGTCTCGCGCGACATCTGGCGCAGGACGAAATCGACCGAGACGGCCTCGAAATCGAGCGAGGTCTCGTCTTCGAGCGCGGCGTCGACCGGAAGCAGATAATTCTTGCCGGAGACCTGCAGGCCATGGCCGGCATAGAAGAAAAGCGCAATGTCGGCGCCCCGCACCTGCTTGGCAAACTGCGCGACCGTAGTCTGTGTCTGCTGCTTGGTGAGGTCGAAGCCGGAGACCACCTCGAAGTCGAGGTCCTTGAGCCGATCGGCCATGGCCTGCGCATCCCGCGCCGGATTGGCGAGCGGCGCCGCGTGCTGATATTGCGAGTTGCCGAGCACGAGCGCGACGCGACGCTCGGCATTGGCGGCGGCCATCGTCAGAATCAGGGCAAGCGCCACAAGTCCCACAGCGCGAAGCAGGCCACTGCAAAAGACGATCGGACCGGAACCCACCGCCACCTCAGTTGGCGAACTTGCTGGCGGAGAATTCGATCCGCCGGTTGAGCGCCTTGTTCTTGGGCGTGTCGTTGGCGGCGACCGGCTTGTCCTCGCCATAGCCGGTCGAGCTTATCTGGTTGCGCGGCACGCCGTCGGCGACGAGCGCATCGGCGACCGCCTGGGCGCGCCGCTCGGAGAGCGCCTTGTTCGCCTCGGCCGATCCGTCGGAATCGGTGTAGCCGGACACTTCGACCTTGAGGGCCGGGCATTTGCCGACGACGCCCTCGACCTCCGCCAGCAGCGGGCGGCTCTTGGCGTCGAGCCTCGCGCTCGCCTGGCGGAAATAGATGGCGCCGGTGCGCGAGAGCACGGCAAACCGGTTGAGGCACTCCTCGTCGCTGAAATTGGCCTTCGCGGCATCGGTGGCGACGGGACCGACCTCGGCGGTCGAGGCCGCAACGGTCTGCACGGCGGCCGGCTTGGCGCCGTCCGCGGTGAAGACGAAATCGAAGGACACCGACGCCGTGGGCACGATGTTGGTCACGTTTGCCGCCTGCTGCAATTTGTCGATGTTGGGCAAGAGCCCGAAATCCTCGACATGGACCGCGACGGGCGCCTCCGAAGCGACGGAAACCTGGGTGTCGCTGATCATGGTGACGACGACGCTTGCCTCGAGATCCTTGTCGACGCCATGCAGGCTGAGGCGGAACGGCAATGTCGTCTTCACCCGGCGCTTGGCCGGCAGATCGGCGAACGCTGCCGGATCCACCTTCGCCGTCACTTCGGCCGTCGGATAGGTGAATGTCTCGAAAAACAGGAAGCGCATGCGAACGTTGCGCAGGTCGACACCCGTATCGACGGAATTGAGGTCAAAGCTGATCCTGGCGTCGCCGGCGGAACTCAGCGTGCCGGTGATGTTCCTGATCCTGTTGGTCTCGACGATCGTGTTCTTCTTGACCGACTGGTAGGTGAGCGCCGACGCGGACGGATCGAGCGTCCAGTTCGGCGCGGCGCCCGCAACCTGCGATCCGAAGACCAGCAGCGCGGCAACGACCAAGCCAAAAGCCGCGGCCTTGGCTCGCATTTTTCGCCAGAATGCGACGACTTCGAACATGGAACGCCCCCGCCAGGACAACCCGATCTCGATACCGGCATGTGACCGGAGCATAGAGCAATTGGCCGGGCTTGGCGAGCGGTTACGGCGGGCTGAATAAGTGACTCGCCGCAGCTATCGAACGCTCATCCCCAGCC
>NZ_VFTP01000021.1:0-76826 GCF_006439455.1 Mesorhizobium sp. B2-9-1
CCTACTACCCTACTCCCCTACTCCCCTACTCCCCTACTTACCGCGTCCCTCAAATCCCCAATCACCGCCCTCCCATCATTCCGCCGCCATGCCAGATGGATCGACACGCTGCGCTTGAACCATGGTAGGTCGCGGAAGACGATGCCGGGCGGCGCTGTGGAGCGCAGGCTTTCCTGTACCGTCGCCAGGCCCATGCCGGCGCTGACAAGGCCAAGCGAGGTCAAGGGATCGGCGGTCTCATAGGCGATATCGGGCATGAAACCGGATTCGGCGCAGGCCGCCAGGAATTGCGCGCGGTTGGTGTCGCCGGGCTGGCGCACGACTGTGATCCAAACGCGGCCGTTGAGATGGCCGGGCGCGATGTCGGCGACATCGGCGAGCGGATCGCCTTCCGGGACTGCAAGCACCAGCGGTTCGCGCCGCACCAATATGCTCTCAATATCCGGATCGCCTTGCGGCGCCGGCGCATAGACGAAACCGAGGTCGAGGACGCGCTGCCTCAGATCTTCGAACTGCGCCGCCGTCCGCCGGCTACGCAACTGCAGATGAAAATCCGGCCGCGCGCGGCGGAAATCCCGCAGCATGTCTGCGACCAATCCGGAATGCACCGCGCCCTCGACATAGCCGATGGCGAGGCTGCCTGTGGCGCCGCTGGCAAGGTTGCGGCCGAGCTCTTCCAGCCGCGCCGCATTGGCGAGCAACCCGCGGGCTTCGGCAAGGAAGGCCCTGCCCTCGGCGTTAAGGTGAACGCGCTGCTTCGCCCGCTCGAACAGGGTGACCCCCAATTGCTCCTCGAGCTGGATGATCTGCCGGCTCAAGGGGGATTGCGAGATGTGCAACTGCTCGGCGGCGCGGCCGACATTGCCGGCTTCGGCGACGGCGACGAAATATCTGATCTGGCGTAGGTCGAGCATTTTCCGCTCCGGGGCTCAAGTCCTGTCAGGTCTCAACTATAGCTTAATCAGTCTTGGACGGTCTTGATATCCCAGTGCGATATTTCGAGGCACCAACCGGCCACAAAGGAGATCGCCATGCAGTTCTTTGCCCTTCTCACCCGCAACACCCAGAAGTTCAGTGATGCCGATTTCGCGCCGCTGCTGCCGCCCGAGTCCGAGCAGCGCAAGACGCTCTACGTCCAAGGCGCCGTGCGCCAGATCTGGAACCGCGGCGATGTTCCCGGCAGCGGCATGATGTTCGAGGCGGCAGACGAAAAGGAGGTGCGCGGCCACCTTGCCATGCTGCCGCTGATCGAGGCCGGCATGATGGACATCGCGGCGATCGTGCCGCTCAACCCTTATCCGGGTTTTGGACCGAAGCGGTGAAGCAGCTGCGGCGGCCCACCTGACAGCGCCTACCCGCGACCGAAAAGACGACTGAAAATGCCCGGGCGCGCGCCGCTGTAGCGCTCGGGCAGAGGGCGGGTGAGCAGGAACTGTTCGTGGCCCTCGACGGTCTCGGTACCGCGATAGCTGCATTGCAGCGACCTTGCCAGCGGAACGATTTCCTTCAGCACGGAGCCGAAACCCTCGCCGTCGATCGGCACGTCCTTCGCCATCCTGAGCTCACGCGAGACTATCTCCAGACTCAAGAAGCGGTAGCCGCGCTTTTCAAGCTCGGCGCGCAGCTTCGCCAGAGAAGACTCGGCGCCCCAGAACTCGAAGCGTGTCGGCCGGATGCGGGCATTCGCGGCGATTTCCAGCCGGAGGTCGCCTATCGCCTCGGCGGGAAGGATGAGCGGCGCCAGCGCGGCAAGCGAATGCTGTTCCAGCGTGAGCGGAAAGGCCAGCGCCTCGGCGGCGTTGCCAGCTATCTGTTCGAAACCGGCGATGTCTTCGGTCGTAAAATAGAAATCGCGGCCGCCCGCGCCATGCTGTTCGGCGATATAACAGGCTGGGCAGTTTGCAGTAGCCAGATCCTGGCAAAGCTTTTCGAGGAAAGCGTAGCTTCGCTGCGACCCGTTGGGCGTCAGCAGAGTGTCACGCGCCGTCAACTCGTCTGCGCGCGGCGTGGGCTTCAGGCGCAGGATCGGCAGCGAGGCGGCGGCCCGCAGCAGCGCCATGTTCACCCGCGTATGGATGAAGAGCTCGCCGCCATCGGGGCGGTAGCGTACCAGCGCGCGATGCGGTTCCGCCTCGCGGATGACCTCTTCCGTCTCATCGTCCGAGACCTGTTCGCCGGTGACCGGAAATTGAAGCAAAGTCATGCGATCGCCCCAAATCGCGTTGATCGAGCCATCCTGCCAGTTTGTTGCGACCTAGCCTAGATGCCTCACGGCCAAGCGTCCTGCATCGCGTTCACCGACAGCCAGGCCATCGCAGGAAGCGCGACGAGCAGCGCCAGCCGCATCCCCGCGGATCGCGCTTGGTCGGGCTCGTCGCGCTGAAGCCGGCGCCAGATCTGGAATGCCGCGGCGAGAATGAGCAGCGCATAAAAGCCGGCGCAGGGCCAGCCGCAGCCTTGCGGAATGCGCCTCAGCGCCTCGGGCTACGCTGGCGGGACGGCACGGATAGCGTTCCGCGGGCCAACGGACCGCCAGCCGAAGCCTAGCGGCGATCCGGCAGCAACCGCAGGACAAAGCCCACTATGAGACCGAGGACGAAGCCCAGCGGGCCGGTGATGAAGATGCCGAGCAGCGGACCCTGGTTTGCCTCCGGCGTGAAGATGACCGGGCCGACGAAGCCACCGAGAAAGCCGATCACACCCAGGATTGCACCCCATTTAAGCATCGTTCCCCCATAAGCCTGCGACGACCGCAAGCAATTCTCGCGTGAAATCAAGCCAAGTATTAGCTCCATCTCAGTCAACTGCACAGGGAGGGGCGCCTTGCGCCGGTGCGCAAGCAATTCGGGGACAGTTTATGACATATCCCCCACGATGATAGACCACGCCATACCGCACCGACTAATTGCCAATGCGGCACAGCCCGATTGTTAGTCCGATTTATCAGATGAATCGGTTGAATGGAGCCGGGCTTTGCTGCTAGCTGTGAGAGGAAGAATTCCGGCGCCCCTGCTCGGCAACACCTTGCCGTTGGCCGGGGCCCACAAGGCCTTCGCGCTGGCCAGCGACAAACCGCAATCGATGAAGGTGCAAATTGCGTTCGACTGATTATCTCGGCCGCCTCTTCGGCCTCGAAGGCCGGCATGCCTTCGTCACCGGCGCCAGCCGCGGGTTGGGCCTAGCCTTTGCGGAGGCGTTGGCTGCCGCGGGCGCGCGCGTCACCATCGGCGGCCGCAAGGCCGACGAGCTGAAGGCCGCCGGCGACCGTTTGCGCGCCGAAGGCCATACGGTGGCGGAGGCGGTTATCGACGTCACCGACACGCAGTCGGTCGACGCGGCAATCGCGGCGAGCGAAGCCGGCACCGCGCCGATCGACATATTGGTCAACAATGCCGGCATCCAGCGCCGCGCGCCGCTCGAGACCTTTTCCGACGCCGACTGGGATGCGCTGATGGCGACCAATCTCGACGGCGTGTTCAAGGTCAGCCGCGCGACGGTCAAAGGGATGATTGCGCGCGGCAAGGGCGTGATCATCAACGTGTCGTCGGTGCAGAGCGCGCTCGCCCGGCCCTCGATCGCGCCTTACGCGGCAAGCAAGGGCGCCATCACCATGCTGACCAAGTCGATGGCCGGCGAATGGGGCCAGCATGGCGTGCGCGTCAATGCCATCGCGCCGGGCTATTTCAAGACCGAGCTGAATGCAGCATTGGTTGCCGACGAGAAATTCTCCACCTGGCTCGCCGGCCGCACGCCGATGCGGCGCTGGGGCGATGTCGCGGAACTGGCGGGCGCGGCGGTGTTCCTGGCTTCGGATGCGGCGAGCTTCGTGACCGGGCAGACGCTGCTGGTGGATGGCGGGATCACGAGCGTGTTGTAAGGCCGCCCTCACATCACGCGGACCCGCGCTTCAAACCGGCGGGCTCGTCTCCCCCACTGACAGATGCCGCTCGACGGGCGGGTGAATCTTGGTATCCTTCGAGAACCCAGCCAGCACCCTGTCCACCGACAGCCCACCCGCGCCGCTGAGCGCCAGGATGAACATGCCGCCGGCAATGGCCAAGTCCTTCTCAAAATGCAGCAACTCGTTCTGGCTGGCGAAGTTGGTGTGGAAGAGGCCGGCTGTCATCAGGCAGAACAGGCCGAGCCCGATCGCGCCCAGCCGCGCCAGGATGCCGAGCGCCACCGAAAGGCCGGCGCCAAGCTGCAACGCGATGGTGGCCAAAAGCAGCGGCGTGCTGACGCCGAGCGCGGCCATCGCCTTCTCAGCACCCTCGAAATGCGTCGCCAGCTGCAGACCCTCATGCACGAAGATCAGCGACAACAGCAGCCGGCCGGCAAGCAGGACGACGTCGCTGGCGTGAAGTTTTTCGGCGAGTTCGATCGGTGTCATGGTCGGCTCCAGTCTTTGGAAACAGGCAGTTTGGAAAATGGGCGGTCGCCCGTGTCCACGCAGGTGCGCTCGATGTTGAAAGGTCGGAGCCGGCGCGAGGGAGAGGAACGCCGGCTCCGGTTTTCGGGCGCTACCGCCGTGGCGCCCAAAAATCGGTACCTATGGGGGCCAGATCGGTGCCAGGCCCCCTCTCCGGCCGCTTCGCGGCCACCTCTGCCCCACGTTGTGGGGGCGAGGAACAGGCTGAGCTACTTCGTCACCTTGGTGGCGATCGCCTGCTTGAGGTCGGCAAGCTCCTCGCAGCCGGCCGGGCAGAGCTTTTGCAGCGAGGCGAGCTGCTGGTTGGCCTTGGCCATGTCGCCGGTCTCGATATAGAGCTCGCCCAAATATTCATGCGCGGCCTTGTGGTCGGGCTGAAGCTCCAGCGCCTTGGTGTAGTAGGTGAGCGAGGTCTGGTAGTCGCCGGTCTTGCGCAGCGTGAAGCCGAGCAGGTTGTAGACGTCGGCCTGCTGGGTGTCCTGCGCGAGGTCGCGCAGGTCGGCAAGCGCGCCCTTGTAGTCCTTGGCCTCGATCTTGGCTTTCACCGCCGTCAGGTCCGGCGCGTCGGCGCCTTCGATGTCGTCCACGGCATAGGCCGGAACGGCGATGGCGATCGGGGCCGCCGTCAAGACCGCAATGGCACCGAGCACCGCGAAAAGTGCGTGTTTCATTGTAGTTGTCGCTTTCTGTTCAGGATCCGATTCAGATCTGGGTTGGGGTGAAAGCGTAGGCATTGCCGTCCTTGACGAAGCTGCCTGTGCCGGGGAACGGGAAGTGGGAGCCGCAGATGCGGACGTTGTCGGCGATCACCTGGTCGACGATCTTGTGGCGCGTGGCGATCGCCATCGGCCCGTCCTGGTCGTAGGCGCCCTGCCATTCGGGATGCGGGGCGAGCAGCGCCGGCACGTACATGGTGTCGGCCGAGACGAGGAACTGCTCGGAGCTGGCATCGACATGGTAGACGGAATGGCCGGGCGTGTGGCCGGGCGCCGCCATGATGCGGATGCCGGGCACCGCTTCAGTGCCGTCGTCGACCAGCTTCCAGTTCTTCCATTTCGGGAAGTTCTCGACGATGCGCTTGCCCGCCGGCTTGCGGCCCTCGGGCAGCTTGGCCAGCCGGCTCGGATCGGTCCACCAATTGTACTCAGTGGCGTTGACGATCAGCTCGGCATTCGGGAACACCGGATTGTTGGTGCCCTTTTCCATCAGGCCCCAGACATGGTCCGGATGGAAATGCGAGATCAGAACAGTGTCGATCGCCTTGTAGTCGATGCCGGCCGCCTTCATGTTGGCCGGCAGATGCGTGGCGTTGGCCTGCCATTGGCCCACGCCGGAGCCGGCGTCCATCATGATGGTGCGGCCGTTCATCTTGAGCACCACGACGGTGAGCGGGATCGGCATGAATTCCGTGGTCAGCCCCGCCTTGGCGAGCGCCGCCTTGGTGTCGTCGACCGACACGTCCTTGATGAACGCCGGGTCGTGCGGCTTGCGCCAGATGCCGTCATAGACCGCGGTGACTTCGAGCGAGCCGACCTTGTATTTGTAGAAGCCTACCAGCGGCTCGACCGGGGTTTCGGCGTAAGCCGCGGGCGCGAATTCCAGCTTGCCGGCAATGCCGAAGGCGGCAGCGGCCGCGGCGGATCCCAGCACCATGCGACGCGTCATGTTGAACATCGGAAATCTCCTCTAATGGCTGCGGGTTGTTTCAAGTTTCATGCGGTATGAGAGAATGGCGGAGGGCTCGGTGCTGCCCTCCGCCGAGACTGCGGAAACCGGCACCGACCGGTCCGACTGAAGACCGACCGGCGCCGAGGAGATCAGGACTTCTGGTTTCCGACCCGGCGAGGCGTGCCTTCCCCGCCGCGATCAGAACCCTTCGCCCCGAGCTCCGGAGCGAGGACCTTCGGTCCCGCCTGGGATCGGGACCTGCGGTTCTGACTCCTGGGCGAGGACCTTCGGTCCCGCCTGGGATCGGGACCTGTGGTCCCGACTCCTGCTTAGTGACCCCAAATGCCCTGGCCGGGCTCTTCCGCAGCAATCCTGGCCGCCGGCTTCATGGCGTGGCGGGCCATTTCGGGCCTCACGATGGAAGCGGTGGTGGTGGTGTCGACGACGGCAGCCTGCTGGCCGCCATTCGTCCAGGAGAAGTGGTCGCTGCCGGCAAAGGCGCTGCCGGTGGCAACCAGGATGGCGACTGCGGCAAAGGCGGTTCTGTTCATTTGCGTATTCCTTCCGGGTTGGTTGATGCGTGCCTTGGGAGGATGGCCTCGCTACAGCCAAGACCCCGAGGGCCCCGGCTTTATTCCCGGGGGCGGAAAGAATTTTTTGGAGGCAACGGAAGATCGCGATTTTTGCGCGATGAACGGCCCGGTTAGCCGGCGTTAATCATGGCTTGAGTTTGTTGGCTCAAGGCAAGCCTCCAGGCCGCGAATGGCGCAACTTGAGGCGGGCATGGAAGTTCTAATTTAAGCACTTTCCTTTAACTCCGATCGACGGCGCGTCGTCCTCCGATCGACAGAGCGTCGCCCAGGAAAGCTATTCGGGTTGAATTGACCGCGACAAATTTCAACATCGGTCGTATCAGGCAGGCCGTTTTCTCTTCCGCCAACGTGCCGGCGGCGATTGCCTTCGTCGTGCTCATGATCTGCGCGATCTTCGTCGACCAGCAGAACAAAACGGTTTCCGATCAACTCACGCGCGCCGACGTCCTCTACAAGGTCAATATCATCCGCGCCAAGCTGGAAGGAAACATCAACGGCAATCTCCAGCTGGTTCAGGGCCTCGTCTCGGCCATCGTCACCGAGCCCTATATGGGGCAGCAGAGATTTGCCTCGCTGGCCGCCAATCTCTTCAAGCAGAAATCGCAGCTGCGCAACATTGGCGGCGCGCCCGATCTCGTCATTTCGCTGATGTATCCGATGGAGGGCAACGAGAAGGCGATCGGGCTCGACTACCGCAAGAACGAGGCGCAACGCTTGGCGGCGCTTAGGGCGCGCGACCAGCGCATATCGGTGCTTGCCGGTCCCGTCGACCTCAGGCAGGGCGGGCGCGCCTTCATCGGCCGGATTCCTGTCTTCGTGCCGACAGCGGGGGGCGGCGATCGCTTCTGGGGCCTTGTCTCGGCAGCTATCGATATCGATCGGCTCTACGCCGCAAGCGGCCTCACCGACCCCGGTCTCGACATAGATGTGGCGCTTACCGGAATGGATGCGCTTGGCGGCGGTGGCCAGCGCTTCTTCGGTGGCGCCGACATCGTCAAGAACAATCCGGTAACGGCAGAAGTGCAGCTGCCGTTCGGTTCCTGGCAGATATCGGCAGTCCCCAAGGGTGGTTGGCCGGCCGTGCCGAAGAACGAGCGGGTCTTGCAGGCGCTCATGGCGCTCGCCGCTGTGCTGGTGGTGCTGCCCATACTGGTGGCCGGACGGCTGTTCGGCGAAAGGCAGAAAAACTATGCCGAATTGAGGCGCCTGTCCGGGAGGCTGGAACTGGCTCTGGAGGCTTCAGGGATCGGCGTGTGGGAGCAAGACCTCGTCACCGACGAGCTGCTGTGGGACGATCGCGTCAATGAGATCTACAGCAAGCCCGCGGATGGGAAGCCGCGCGGCTATGACGACTGGGCACTGGCGATCCACCCCGAGGATATCGCACGGGCACAGCGCGAGTTCGACCTTGCCGTGGCTGCAAAAGGTCCCTACTCGTCGCAGTATCGACTGCTTCGCCCAGACGGCACCGTCCGCCATGTGCGGGCGCGTGCAAGCTACTTCCAGGACAGCGACGGCACGCCGAAGATGGTCGGGGCCGAGTGGGACGTGACCAGCGACGTTCTGCTCAACGAGAATCTGGTGCGTGAACGGCAATTGTCGGAATCGAAGAATGCCGAACTCAAGACCGCCAAGGCGCGCATCGAGCATGTTGCGCTGCACGATTCGCTAACAGGCCTGCCCAATCGCCGTTATCTCGACGAGATGCTGGCCAATTCGCCCGAGGATCGCACTGCGCTGCTGCATCTCGACCTCGACCGCTTCAAGCACATCAACGACACGCTCGGCCATGCGGCGGGCGACGCCATGCTCATGTATGCCTCGAAGGTCATCAAAGCCAACGTCCGGGCAGGCGACTTCGTGGCGCGCATCGGCGGAGACGAGTTCGTTGTAGTGTGCCAGGGGCGCGATGACAATGAACTCGCCGCGCTAGCGGACCGTATCATCGAAGAAATGCGCCAGCCCGTCGACTATAAAGGCCACCAATGCCGGTTCGGGGTCAGCATCGGGATTGCGGCGCTTAGCGGCGTCGATGCAAAGCAGCTGCTGGTCAATGCCGATCTCGCGCTCTATCGAGCCAAGAGCCGCGGTCGCAATCGTTATGAGTTCTTCAACGAAGAGCTGCAGAGCGAGATTGTCAGGACCAAGCAGACCGCGGACGAGATCCTGGGCGGGCTGGAGCGCAACGAATTCATCGCCTACTACCAAGCACAGTTCGATGCCAAGACCCTCGAGATCGTCGGCGTCGAGGCGCTGGCGCGCTGGCGCCATCCACGACGCGGCATCCTCGCCCCCGACATCTTCCTCAAAGTGGCCGAGGAATTGAACGTGGTCTCGCTGATCGACCGCACGATCCTCGAACAAACGCTGGAGAATTTCCAGTGCTGGTCGCGCGACGGTCTCAACATCCCGCGCTTTTCCGTCAACGTCTCGGCACGAAGGCTGGAGGACAAAGACCTGATCAACGGCCTGCGCAAGCTGCCGATCAAGGAGGGAACCGTCTCATTCGAGCTCGTCGAATCGATTTTCCTGGACGAAAATGACGAGCTTGTCGCTTGGAACATCGAGCACATCAAGGAACTCGGGATCGACATCGAGATCGACGATTTCGGCACGGGCCATGCATCCGTCGTCAGCCTGCTCAAACTGCAACCGAGCCGTCTCAAGATCGACCGGCAGCTCGTCACGCCGATAACCGGTTCGGCGGCGCAGCGGCGGCTGGTGTCGTCAATCATCGAAATCGGCAAATCGCTCGGCATCGGCGTCGTGGCGGAAGGCGTCGAGACGATGGAACATGCGCGCATCCTGAAGGACCTCGGCTGCGACATCCTGCAAGGCTACGCATTCGGGCGCCCGATGGACGCAAAATCCTTCAGGACCTTCGCCATATCGCGCAAATGGCTGGCCACGGCATAGGTGGACGAAGCGAGCTGCCGTTTGACCGCACCGCCGCCGGCCGCGCGGGGTGTTCAGCAAACGAGCATACGATAGGACAGCCCTGCCGAGAGTGACAGCAGCTGCAGTCATCAAACTGTCACACCAGGCGGCAACCTCCATGGTAGGTTTGCCGTAGCCGTCCCCGCGACCCCTGACCGCATCAAGAGCCGGCGAAGCCGCCATGAACATCGCCCTCCCCGCCGAAGGCACCGACCTCTCGCCCTATCTGCCGGACGAGCACGGGCTGTTCTTCATCTACCATTTCAAGGCCGACGGCAGCCGCACCAAGAATCCAGCGGAGGCGCATTGGAGCTGGCGCAGCTACCAGATCACCGACATGCGCGCCCGCCAGGAGATCGGCGCCGAGCAGGCCCTGCCGGCGCCGGTGCGCGATGCCTTCCTGTCGCCCAGCCATGGCTGCCAGATCGATTTCGAGGACGACTTCCTCTATGGCGACCTGCCCGACCTCAGGCACGATTTCGCCGAGGCGCGCGGGCTCACGCATTTCCGCTTCGCCTTCAACGACAGGATGCTGGTCGGCGCCCGCAAGCAGCCGCTGGAATCGGTCGACAAGATCCGCAAGCTGGTGGAGAGCGGCACGCGAAAATTCCGCACACCAGCCGAGCTGATCGAGGCGGTGATGGGCCAGTCGCTCGACGGCATGGCGGCCGAGCTCGACAAAATGGGCGACACGCTCGACGGCATCGAGGATCGCATCGTGTGCGATGCATGGCACAATGAGCGCCAGGCGCTGGTCGACGCACGCCGGCAGCTGGTGCTGATCCACCGGCAGATGGCGACGCTCACCAGCCTCTTCCGCCATCTCGACCATTCGCATCGCAACGAACTGCCCGACCCCATCAACGACATGGCGACCAGGCTCTCGCACCGGGCGCACACGCTGCATCACGACGGCGAGCAGTTGCAGGCGCGCACACGCCTGTTGCAGGACGAGCTGATGGCGAAGCTGACCGAGCAGTCGAACCAGCTGCTCTATATCCTCTCCGTCATGACGGCGGTGCTGTTGCCGATGACCATCATCTCCGGCCTGTTCGGCATGAATGTCGGCGGATTGCCGCTGGTCGGCACGCCGCTGGGATTCTGGGTGGTGACGGCGATCTCGGTCGTCATCGCCGGCATCATCTATATGTTCGTGCGACGGCTTGGGCGCGTGTAGCGCTTCAAGCGGTTGCCCGCAAATCCTCGACGACGGTGCCCGCTGCACTGATCTCCGCGTCATGGCCGGATTCGCGCCACGTCTCGGCAAGCGCGGACGCGTACCATTCGCGCATGGCCGGCAGGTCGAGCAGCCGTTGCGGGTAGGCAGCTGCCGCGCCTTCGAAAGTCAGGCCGTAGGACTGTGCCCTGAACGCGATGGGAGCGAAGAATGCATCGACGGCGCCGAAACGGTTGCCGGCCAGGAAAGGTCCGCCGAAACGCGCAAGACCGTCGTTCCACAAATCTCCCATGCGGAAGATGTCGTGCTTCAGCGCGCCGGACATCGGCAATGGCGCGACGCGCACGCCGCAGCTCATCGGGCAGTTATTGCGCATCGCGGTGAAGCTCGAATGCATCTCGGCGGCGGCCGAGCGCGCCCAGGCACGCGCTTTTGCGTCCTCCGGCCAGACGCCCTGGTGGCGTTCGGCCAGGTATTCGACGATCGAGAGCGAATCCCAGACCGTCCAGCCGTCATCGACAAGGCAGGGTACCCGGCCGTTAGGCGAGAATTGTCGGTAGAGGTCGAAACTCGATCCGCTCGGGAACGGCGTCAACCGCTCCTCGAAAGGAATGTCGAGGACGCGCATCAGCAACCATGGCCGCAGCGACCAGGACGAATAGTTCTTGTTGCCAATATGCAGAACGTACATCAGGACCCTGCCCTGTTTGATGCAACCCTAGACGGAAAACTGTCTCGAACTTTCCCTGGAAGTTACTTTATCGCGGGCGCCGGCGAGCGAAGCTCACGGCCCCTGAACATCGACCAGCTATACATCGCCAGCGCCGTCCAGATCAGCGCGAAGGCGATCGCCTGCGTCGTGCCGAACGGTTCATCGAAGATCAGCACGGCGATCAGGAACACCATGGTCGGCGCGATATATTGCATGATGCCGATGGTGGACAGGCGCAGCAGCCTGGCGCCGAAGGCAAACAGCAGCAACGGCACTGCGGTGACGGGACCGCAGCCGATCAGCAAGGCCGCGTCGGCACCGGTGCTGGAGATGAAATGATCCTGGCCGGTGGCGATCAGGTAGACGATGTAGCAAAGCGCCGGCACCGACAGCAGCAGCACTTCGAGCAGGAAGCCCTGGCTGGGGCCGATCGGCAGCGTCTTGCGGAAGAAGCCGTAGGCGGCGAAGGAGAAGGCGAGCGCCAGCGACACCCAGGGCAATTTGCCGGCCTCGATGGTGAGCACCGCCACCGCGATCGTGGCCAGCGCCACCGCGGCGATCTGCAGCCTGTCGAGCCGCTCGCCGAGCAGCACTGCACCGACCACGACGCTGACCAGCGGGTTGATGTAATAGCCAAGCGCGGTCTCGACAGTGCGATCGACCGCGATCGCCCAGACATAGATGCCCCAGTTGATCGAGATCAGCACCGCCGTCAGCGCCGCCATGGCAAGGCTTTTCGGCGAGCGGATCGCCGCCTTGAAGTCTGCCGTGCGGCCGGCCCAGATGAGCACCGCCGCGGCGATCGGCACCGACCAGACGACGCGGTTGGCGATCACCTCGGCAAGCGGCAGATGCGCCACCGCCTTCATGTAGAAGGGCAAGAGCCCCCAGAGGAAATAAGCGCCGAGCGCCAAGAGAAAGCCGCGCCGGGTCTTGGCATCCTGATCGAGATCGGCTGTAGCGGTGACCATGGCCAACGCTATGGCCCAGCGGACCGCCCAAGACCATCACAAAATTATGATGGATCAACGGAGTTTTGGTGATGGTTCAAGGGGGTCGCAATTCCTCGCCCCACGGAGTGGGCTACGGCATGCACCCATTTCCAAGCGGCTGATCTTTGGCGATAGCGTGCATGGCAGCTTGGAGCATGCATTGTCCAATGTAGCGCTGGTCGACCCCCACTCCGTCTCGGCTTCGCCGAGCCACCTCTCCCCCGATCGACGGGGTAGAGGAAAGGCGCCAAGCTTTCAACGCTCGTCCAGCAACACTCCCTTCCTTTCCCTCCGGAGGGGGGAAAGGTGGCGCTGCGAAGCAGCGACGGATTGGGGGAACCACCTGGCAAACAAGCCTCGGCCTGATCAGTCGCGCCAGTCACACAAGATGTGTGCATAGCGTAGCCGCCTTCGCGGGGGCGAGGAAGGAGTTCTACTCCGCCGCCACCAGTCCTGCCATCTCGCGGTTCTTCATCAGCTTGTAGACGATCGAATCCATCAGCGCCTGGAAGGAGGCGTCGATGATGTTTTCCGACACGCCGACCGTCCACCAGCGGGCTCCAGTAGAATCGTGCGATTCGACGAGAACGCGAGTGATGGCCTCGGTGCCGCCGTTGAGGATGCGCACCTTGAAGTCGGCGAGCTCCAGGTCGACGATCTCGCTCTGGTACTTGCCGAGATCCTTGCGCAGCGCGATGTCGAGCGCGTTGACCGGGCCATGGCCTTCGGCCACCGACATCTTCTCCTCGCCGTCGACCTCGACCTTCACGATCGCCTCGGAGACGGTCTTCAGATTGCCATTGGCATCGAAGCGGCGCTCGACCATGCAGCGGAAGGAGGTGACGTTGAAGAACTCCGGCAGCCCATGCAGCATCTTGCGGGCAAGCAGCTCGAAGGAGGCGTCGGCGCCTTCATAGGCATAGCCTTCGGCCTCGCGCTCCTTGACCACGGCGATCAGGGAGTCGAGCCGGTGATCGTCCTTGGGCACGTCGATGCCGCGCCGCTTCAATTCGGCGAGAAAATTGGCCTTGCCGCCCTGGTCGGAGACCATGACGCGGCGGCGGTTGCCGACGGCTTCCGGCGGCACATGCTCATAGGTCGCCGGCTCTTTGGCCAAAGCCGAGGCATGGATGCCGGCCTTGGTGGCGAAGGCGGAGGAGCCGACATAGGGCGCCTGGGCTTCCGGCGCGCGGTTGAGCAATTCGTCGAAGGCGCGGGAGAGCCTGGAGATTCCGGTCAGCGCCTCGGCCGAAATGCCGGTTACGAAACGATCAGCGAAGGCGGGCTTCAGCGAAAGCGTCGGGATTATGGAGATGAGATTGGCGTTGCCGCAGCGCTCGCCGATGCCGTTCAGCGTGCCCTGGATCTGGCGCACGCCGGCCTCGACCGCGGCGAGTGAATTCGCCACCGCCTGGCCGGTATCGTCATGGGCATGGATGCCGAGATGATCGCCCGGGATGCCCTGCGCGATCACCTTGCCGACGATTTCGCGCACTTCCGAAGGCTGCGTGCCGCCATTGGTGTCGCACAGCACCACCCACCGCGCGCCGGCATCGTAGGCGGTTGTGGCGCAAGCCAGCGCGTAGTCGGGATTGGCCTTGAAGCCGTCGAAGAAATGCTCGCAGTCGACCATCGCCTCCTTGGCCGAAGCGACCGCCGCCTCGACCGAGGTCTTGATCGAGTCCAGATTCTCCTCGTTGGTGCAGCCGAGCGCGACGCGCACATGATAGTCCCAGCTCTTTGCAACGAAGCAGATGGCATCCGACTTCGACTGCACCAGCGCCGCCAGCCCCGGGTCGTTGGAAGCCGAGACCCCTGCCCGCTTGGTCATGCCGAAGGCGACGAATTTCGCGCTCTCAGTCCGTTTCTTCTGGAAGAACGTCGTGTCGGTCGGGTTGGCGCCCGGATAGCCGCCCTCGACATAGTCGATGCCGAAGTCGTCGAGCAGCTTGGCGATCGCGATCTTGTCCTCGACGGAAAAGTCGATGCCCGGCGTCTGCTGGCCGTCGCGGAGAGTCGTGTCGAAGAGGTAAAGGCGTTGCTTGGTCATGGCTGTAGCTCGAAAGGCTGCGATCCTTCGCGCCCCCCTCTGTCCTGCCGGACATCTCCCCCATTTGGGGGGAGATCAGCCGTCACTTCCGCTTTCGCCAATTTCCAGCGTTGCAGGAGGAGCGGCAGAGCCGAAGCTGCCAATCTCCCCCCTTGTGGGGGAGATGTCCGGCAGCACAGACGGGGGCGCCGTAGAGCACGAACCTGCATCGTCATTTCCCCGCGAACCGATCCGTCGCCCGGATCAGCCGGTCCAGGATCCCGGGCTCCGAATAGGCGTGGCCTGCCCCCTCGATGAGGTGGAAATCGGCCTTCGGCCAGGCCTTGTGCAGCGCCCAGGCATATTTCGCCGGGCATGGCATGTCATAGCGGCCGTGGACGATGGTGCCGGGGATGTCCTTCAGCTTCCAGGCGTCGCGCAGCAACTGCCCCTCCTCCAGCCAGCCGGCATGGACGAAATAGTGGTTCTCGATACGGGCGAAAGCGATCGCGTAGTCGTCCTGGGCGAACGGGTCGCTGGTCTCGGGCTCGGGAAGCAGCGTGATCGTCTCGCCTTCCCAGATGCTCCAGGCACGGGCGGCCTGAACTTGAGCCTTGCGGTCGGAACCAACCAGCCGCTTGCGATAGGCGGCCATCATGTCGCCGCGCTCGGCCTCGGGGATCGGCGCCAGGAAGCGCTCCCATTTGTCGGGGAACATCTCGGAGACGCCGAACTGATAATACCATTCGAGCTCGGCGCGGGTCAGCGTGTAGATGCCGCGCACGACGAGCTCGCTGACACGCTCGGGATGCGTCTCGGCATAGGCGAGCGCCAGCGTCGAGCCCCAGGAGCCGCCGAAGACAAGCCATTTGTCGAAGCCAGCCAACTCGCGCAGGCGCTCGATATCGGCGACGAGATGCCAGGTGGTGTTGGCCTCCAGCGAGGCGTTCGGTGTCGACTTGCCGCAACCGCGCTGGTCGAACAGGACGACGTCGTAGAGTTTCGGGTCGAACAGGCGCCGGTGTTTCGGCGAAATGGTGCCGCCCGGACCGCCATGCAGGAACACGGCGGGTTTGGCGCCCTTGGTGCCGCAGCGCTCCCAATAGACGGTGTGACCGTCGCCGACGTCGAGCATGCCGGAATCGAACGGCTCGATCTCGGGGTAGAGCGTACGCAAGGAACCGCTGTGGATCGTCATAGTTTCAAGCCCTGCTGCGGCCAGTTGACCGTCTCGTGGTCGGGATGCTGGAAAGAGATGATCTGCTCTTGCCGCCGATAGAAGTCGGGGTCGTCAAGGATCGGCGCCTCGAATATCTTTTCCACCCAGGGCAGGCGAACGGCGTAATTCACCTGGATCTGCGGCGCGAGGTCGGAGCGGTCGTCGAAAGCGCCGATGGCGATCTCCAGCGCGCCGGGCTGGCGGTAGGTCAGCGGCGTGCCGCAGCGGGCGCAGAAGCCGCGGTCGATATTGACCGAGGACTGGAAATAGCTCGGCTCCTCATGGGTCCATTCGACGCCGTTCTTCGGCACCGCCACCAGCGCGCCGAAGAAATTGCCGAACTGTTTCTGACACATGCGGCAATGGCAGATGGACGGGCGCCCAAGCTTGCCGTGGACGCGGAAACGTACGGCGCCGCACTGGCATCCGCCTGTTCGAACTTGGTCGGTCATGGTCTTTCCTCCGGCGGCCATTGCTCGGTGTCGTGATCGGGATGCTGATAGGAGACGAGCTCGGCCAGATAACGCGCAGACGCGATATCGGCCATCGTGTCCTCGGACGGCAGTTTGGGGATACCGTCGACATAGGGAAGCTTTGCTTCGATGCCCCACTGGATAGTGGGCGCGATGCCGGTCGGATCATCGAAGGCGGCGATTGCAAGTGCTGTGCCATCCGGCGCCTCGAAAGTCAGCGGCGTTCCGCATTCGGCGCAGAAGCCGCGCCAGACGGCGTTGGACGAGCGGAAGCGCTTCGGCTCGCCGCGCGTCCAGTCGAGCGTCGCGCCGCGCACCGAGACCAGCGGCAGATAGAAGTTGCCGCTCGCCTTCTGGCACATCCGGCAGTGGCAGACCGAGGCGTCGCCCAGCGCGCCCTCGACGCGGAAGCGCACCGCCCCGCACTGGCAGCCGCCTGTATAGACCGGCCGGTTGTCGAGGCTCATCGCTCACTCCTGGTCATCGGCTTACTCCGCATCATGGCAGACCGCCTCGACATTGTTGCCGTCGGGATCGAAGACGAAGGCGCCGTAATAGTTGGGATGATAGTGCGGCCGCAGGCCCGGTCCGCCATTGTCCTCGCCGCCCGCGGCAAGCGCTGCCGCATGGAAGGCATCGACCTCGGCGCGGCTGCGGGCGGTGAAGGCGACATGCTGGGTGGATTTGGGCTTGTCCGTGCTGTCGCTCAGCCAGAACACCGGCCGGTCGCGGCCATAACCGCCAACCTTGGCGCCGCCGGTATATTCTTCCGGCACCATGTAGAGCAGCGAAGCCCCCAGCGGCGCCATCGCCTTGTCGTAGAAAGACTTGGATTTATCGAAGTCGGATACATTGACGCCGAGATGATCGATCACGGGACGAGCTCCTCCGTTTGTGGCGCGGGCGCATCGGCCAGGCCGGCCACGATGACGATGTGCTGGCAGGCATTGTCGATATCGCGGATCACGTCGTCGTTCCAGAAGCGCAGGATGGTCCAGCCTAAAGCTTCGAGCGTCGCGGTTCGTGCAGCGTCGGAAGCCGACACTTCAGCAAGAGCGTGCTGGGAGCCATCAATCTCGACGATCAGCTTTTTGTCAGGGCAAGCAAAGTCGACGATGTAGCCTGCGATAGGCATTTGCCGCCGAAAGGAAAGGCCCATCAGCCTATGTGCCCGGACCTCGTTCCAGAGCTTCAATTCGGCATCTGTCATTTGCTTGCGCATCTTGCGCGCATTGCCGCGGTTGGCGGGAGATACCCGATGATGAGTCATCGCGAAGCCCCCCTCTCTGTCCTGCCGGACATCTCCCCCTCAAGGGGGGAGATCAGAAGCTTCGCCGACGGCATCTCATCTGCCACGTCCGCGATTGGCGAAAGCCAAGGCGACATCCAATCTCCCCCCTTGAGGGGGAGATGTCCGGCAGGACAGAGGGGGGCGCCTCGCGCCATTCTCTCCAATTTCGCGTCCCGAGCATCCACCCTCACCGCTTGATCTCCCAGGTCGTCACGCGCTCGCCGGTGACGGGGTTCTTGCCGTCTTTCAGTTGCACGCCCTGCGCCAGGAGCTCTTCGCGGATGCGGTCGGCTTCGGCCCAGTTCTTGTCGGCAATGAACTTCAGGCGATCGGCGATCGCCTTGGCGATCGCTTCCTCATCCACCTTGGTCGCGCCCGTGTCGAAACCTAGGAAAGCCAGCGCTGACTTTAGCGAAGCGGCTGCGCCATTCCCGACCTCGCCGCCGGCATCGACCGCCTCGCCGGCGAGCTGCGTCAGCCGCTGGAAGGCGGTGTAGGTGGCGAGATCGTCGGAGAGCGCTTCCACCACCTCGGCCGGCAATTCTTTTGCCGCCACAGGGGCGAGGTCGGCGGCGCGCTTCCATTTGCGCAACGTGTTTTCGGCTTCCTCAAGCTTGCGCACGGAGAAGTCGATCGGCTCGCGGTAATGCGTCATCAGCATCGCCAGCCTGAGCACCTCGCCCGGCCAGGCGCGGCCGCCGAAAGTGTCGGTCTCCAGCAGCTCATGGATCGAGAAGAAATTGCCGAGGCTCTTCGACATCTTCTGGCCTTCGACCTGCAGGAAGCCGTTGTGCATCCAGACATTGGCCATGACCTTGGTGCCGTGGGCGCAGCGCGACTGGGCAATCTCGTTCTCGTGGTGCGGGAAGATCAGGTCCAAGCCGCCGCCATGGATGTCGAAGACCTCGCCAAGATAGGCGGCCGACATGGCCGAGCATTCGATGTGCCAGCCGGGTCGGCCCCTGCCCCACGGGCTCTCCCAGCCGGGCTCTTCCGGGCTCGACAGTTTCCACAGCACGAAATCGCCGGGGTTCTTCTTGTGCGCGTCGACAGCGATGCGCGCGCCCGCCTGCTGCTCGTCGAGATTGCGCTTCGACAATTCGCCATAGTCCGACATCGAGGCGGTGTCGAACAGCACCTCGCCTGCGGCGACATAGGCGTGACCGCGCTCGATCAGCTGCCGGATCAGCGAGAGCATATCGGCCTTGCCGTCGGCGCGGGGGGCGACGAACTCGGTGGCGCGCGGCTCGTAGGTCGGCTGCAGGCAGCCGAGTGCCGCGACATCCTTGTGGTACTGGCCGGCGGTCTTTTCGGTGACCTTGCGGATCGCATCGTTGAGCGACAGCTTTCCAGCCGCGATGTCGCCGCCGAAGTCGCGCAGCGCCCTGGCATTTATCTTGTCGTCGACATCCGTGATGTTGCGCACATACGTGACATGGCTTTCGCCGTAGAGATGGCGCAACAGACGGAAGAGCACGTCGAAGACGATCGCCGGACGCGCATTGCCGATATGGGCAAAGTCGTAGACGGTCGGGCCGCAGACATACATGCGCACGTTGTGCGGATCGATCGGAACGAAAAGTTCCTTCGCCCGCGTCAGCGTATTGTAGAGGCTGAGGCCCTTCGATGCGTCCGACATGCCGTCCCGGTCCTTAATTTGGGTTCACTGGAACCAGCTCTGCGCCATCGGCGCAAATCAGGCTCCAGCCTGCTGGCCGGGGCGTTTTTTCCGATCTGGGGAAAGATAAGGCGAAAACGTCCGGACCAGCGCGAGGCTAGCCAATAATGCAAATGCCACAAATGGCGAAAGACGTTTTCATGGGCGGCTTTATCGCGCCGGCGGGTGTTGCCGTCAAGTCGCTCCGCTCAGGAAAGATGTCGTTGGATCACAGGTAAAGACAGGCCGAAACATTTTATTAAACATGTCGGCACAGTGATGAAACATTCGCCGGCTAGACCGCCAGAAGTCACGATTTGGTCGGAATCGACCGCCAAACGCTGAACACGAAACGGTTACCAGGGAGAGAATCATGGCTCGCACCAAGCAGGAACAGGACCGACAAACGCAGCCGGCTCTCGCCAGCCACTACCGCGCGATCGGCCCGGCGGCCATCGTCGCAGCGCTTCTTCACACCGCGAAGAAGAAGAAGCCGACGCAGAAGATCGTCTCGCCGCGCGCGGCCTGACAAGAACGACCGGCACGGTCCCGACCATGGGGACGCCGGCGATGAGGGCGCAAGCAAGCGCCCTGGAGATGAAGGTCCCAAAGCTGCCTCTCGAGGCGAGCAGCCTTCGCTAAAAGAGCGTCATCTGGTTTTCGTCCGTGTCGGGCTTCTGGCGCCTGACCTTGTCGGGCTGTGGCCCGACGACGCCCCGTTCCTGAATCTCCGGCCCGGTGTTGGCGACCTTGTTGACCAGGTCTGAAAGCGGAATCGCCTCGAAGAAATCGGGCTCGGCGGGCTTCAGCAGGTCGAGCACGTCGCGCGGCTCTTGCGTGCGGCAATCGAGCCAGCGGGCGAAGTCGCGCTCCTCGATCACCACGGGCATGCGGTCATGGATATGGGCGATGCCGGCATTGGCCTCGGTCGTGATGATCGCGCCGGTGTCCATCTCCGAGCCGCCTGGTTCGGCATAGGTCTCGATCAGCCCGGCGAAGGCAATCACCCCGCCTCGCTTCGGCCGGATCCAATAAGGCTGGCCCTTTTTGCCGCCCGACTGCTGCCATTCGTAAAAGCCGGAGGCCGGCACCAGAGCGCGGCGGTGGCGCATGGCGGTTTTGAACGAGGCCTTTTGCAACACGCCTTCGGAGCGGGCGTTGATGAGCAGCGGAAACGCCTTGGTGTCCTCGACCCAGGTAGGAATCAGGCCCCAGCGCACCAGCATCGCCTGGCGATCCGGCAAGTTCGAGCCCGGCTCCCGCCGCGGCCCGGCAAGCGCCATAAGCACCGGCTGCGTCGGCGCGATGTTGTAGCGCGCCGGAAATTCCTCCAGCTCGGCCAGGCCGAGCAAGGCGGCGGTCTGGTCCGGCGTGGCGGTCAGGGCAAAGCGTCCACACATGGATCTGGGTTCTTCGATTGACGTGCCACGAAAGTGGCGATGGAACAGCCATGCCGCAACGGCTAAAGCTGGATTCGCCCAATCGATCCACAAAAGGCTGCAGAAAGATCGGCACGTATGGAACAGCGCAAGATCATACCGGCCGTTTCCGTCGCCGTCGTGCGCGGCGGCACCGTGCTTCTGGTCAAGCGTGCGCGGGCACCGTCGCAAGGGCTCTATGCCTATCCCGGCGGCAAGGTCGAGCCGGGCGAGACGCTTGCGCAAGCCGCGGCGCGCGAGTTGCAGGAAGAGACCGGGCTTGAGGCGACAGGCTACCGGCCGCTACGCGACATCCATATTGACGGCCATGCTGAAAACCACGCGGTCGACTACCTGCTGACGGTGTTTGGCGCGGCCTATGCCGGCGGCGAACCCGTCGCCAGCGACGACGCCGAGACGGCGGCGTTCTACACGCTGGCGGAAATGGCAGGGATGCCGCTGGCGGGCGACGTGTTCTCGGTCGCCGAAGAATTGCTCGGCCCCGCACAAGACCCCAGGCGGTGAGCGTCCAGAATGGCCTTGCAGGCGACAAAATGTTTCGCCACAAGACCCTGCTCTTTCATCGTAAGGCTTTGATGACCCGCGCTTCCGCTTTTCTCGCCGCGTGCCTCGCCGTCAGCATGACCGTCGCAGCGTCCCCGGCGCCCGCCGCCGAGGCGCCTTTCGAGCCCGGGCTGATGCGGCTGGCGGAAGTGCTGGGATCGCTGCATTTCCTGCGCAACCTGTGTGGCGAGAAGGGCGACAAGTGGCGGGGCGAGATGGAAAAGCTGCTCGAATCGGAAAATCCCGATCCCGACCGGCGCGCCCGTTTCATCGCCTCGTTCAACCGCGGCTACCGCTCCTTCAGCGGCACCTACACGCTATGCACGCCGTCGGCGACCGAGGCCATCGCGCGCTACATGAAGGAAGGCGAGACGTTGTCGCGCGACATCGCCTCCCGCTACGGGAATTGAGCCCGGCTCGACCGCTGCGCGTTTTGCGCAGATTTGTTGCGGGCAATGGGCGCCAATGTGACGTGTCTTATTGTGTCCTGTCCCGCTCTGGTGCAATCATGTGTTGCACTTGCGCAACAGTATTAACGAAACGTTAGCGCGCAGTTGTGGAATTAACTCAAACTGAAGGTTTCGATGCCCCAAGCCGGTCTAATCGGCTAAGCTCGGCATCGATTGAGGGCAGTCTCGCCCGGAATGTGGATTTCGACCGTAAAAATGTCGTATTTACAAAGACTTAATTGAGACTGCGGACGAACTGACAGACCAAGCCGGATCCCTCGTCGGATCGACGCTTGCAGAAAGTGGACATCGCAATGGAACATGGTGTCAGCGACATCGACGCTTTGGTCAGGGAAGAAAAGCGGCTGACCGCCGTGGAGAGCCACAGCGAAGCGTGGGCCGAGGGCCTGTCGGCCGGCATCGAACCGGAAATCATCGCCGAAGCGGCGCTGGAGACCGCTTTCGGCGAGATGTTGCGCGCCAATGGCGAGACCTCCGCGCTTGCCCTGCTCGACCGCATGCGGGAAAAAGTGATCGCCGGCGCGTTCGAGCCGGAACGGCTGAAGCACTAGCCACCTGTTTTGACAGCGACTTTTTGATAGTGACTTTTGACGGCGACGCGCCGTTTGGGCATCATGTCCATGCGCTCGGACATTCAATGTGCCGGCCGGGCCGAACCCGGGAACCATGGAGAGGCAGGCGGTGAGATTTTCGATGTCAGGCCGGCCGCGCGGGCCGGCCCTCAGCATCCTGATCGCCGCTTCCTGCCTGGCGCTGCCTCTGTGCCTCACCAGCACGCCCTCCTACGCACTGAGCGAGATCCAGCGGGAGGACCTGCCTTCGCCGGTCACCCCGCCCGCCAATAGTGACAGCGCCGCGCCCGGCGCTGCCGTGCCGATGCCGGAGGCGCCCGGCACCAAGCCCGCGGACGGCCAGCCGGCCGACGACACCGACAAGTCGGAGCCGGAGACGCCGCCCGCCAATGGCGGCATCACCAGCCCGCGCGCAGACCCTGACGCGCCGCCGCCCGCGGTCGTCTACGACCTCAACACGCTTCCCGAACCGGTCAAGCGCATGCACGGGCTGCTCATCGAGGCCTGCCGGACCGGCGACATCGAGAAGCTGAGGCCGCTGATCGGCAAGGGCGAGGCGATGACGCAATTGTCGCTGGGCGACATCGATGGGGACCCGGTCACCTTCCTCAAGAGCCTTTCGGGCGACGGCGACGGCCAGGAAATCCTCGCCATCCTGGAAGAGGTGCTTTCGGCCGGCTACGTCCATGTCGACACCGGCACGCCGCAGGAACTCTATGTCTGGCCGTATTTCTTCGCGCTGCCGCTCGACAAGCTCGATGCCAGGCAGCGCGTCGAATTGTTCAAGCTGGTCACCGCCAGCGACTATGACGACATGAAGCAGTTCGGCGCCTACATCTTCTACCGCGTCGGCATCACGCCGACGGGACAGTGGCTGTTTTTCGTCGCCGGGGATTGAGCGGGAAACTTATCTCTTCCCGGCCTCCGGCCAGATGCGAGCCGCTTCCTCTCGCAAGGCAGAAATGGCGTCGGCGCTCACCGCAGGGTCCATTTGCAAGACCTCGGCTGCGTCGCGGAGTTCGCGTTTGTCCCGGAGCTTACCCACCACCCAGGCAATTTTGCGTTCGATGTCGCGTCCATAAGCAGTTTGCGCCTTGTCGAGGGCTTCGGTTGGGATTTGCCCATACGCTTTAACCAGCATCCCGAGATCGAAGGCATCTCGATATGCGACGGCACGATCCTGGCATCGATCGGCATTCGCCAGCAGCTTCTCGGCAAACATGTCTGCAGGAACAAGGGCCGGTATCCCCAGATCGTCGTCAAAATGACCACGCAAATCGATGCGGCCCTCCCGGACGACTTCGAACCGGATCGGTTGATCCGTCAGGCGCAACACCGTCCTCAGGCCATATTGGTCGATCTGAAAGTCCCGAACAGCTTCGACGGGCTCAGGAAAAAAGGCTCGAACGCCGAATTCCGATGCTCGTGTCCGCAGCTCGCGGTAGCCGCCGGCATCGGCGCAAAGAAAATCCAGATCCAGTGACCGGCGATATTCGCCAAGCTTCATGACAATGGCTGTGCCGCCGCCAAACCAGCATTGGTTCGCCGTCAGAAAGTCGCGATCCATCAGCCCGAGGGCTTTGGCAATCACCCTATGTTCCGGTTTTTCGAACGCCTTCATGATTTCTACCCGCAATATTCCTGTCGGGCGCGGTGATGGCGCGCATCGAGGACAACAAGATGAGTTATCACGATGTGGTCAGAAGGATGCCGTGGCCGAATTCGTCGGCCAATTTCATGATAAGCAGCTTCTCACGCGCCGTAAGGCGCTTTTGGTCGACAAAGCGCCAGTTGCGTTCATAAATCGCAAAGACCTCTTTCGCGGGAATAGGGCGCGCGACATCGCGGTTCCAGGCGAGCGCCTGGAGCTCAGGAAACTCCGCAGGAATGATCGGCGCAAAATTCGCGGTCATAGCCCGATCAAGATAGTGCAGAGCGCTTAACAAATCCAATTTCAGCGGCGATCAGGCCGGCAGCGCCTCGGAGAACTCCACCGCCCTGCCCTGGCCGGGTGTCGCGATCTCGCCTTCCCACATGACGCGCGTGCCGCGCACGATGGTGCCGACCGGCCAGCCGGTGACCTCTTTGCCGTCATAGGGCGTCCATCCGGCCCTGGAGCCGGCCTGCGCGTTGGTGATGGTCTCGCGCCGCTTCATGTCGACGATCGTGAAGTCGGCATCGTAGCCGGCGGCGATGCGGCCTTTCCTGGCCATGCCGAAAATGCGCTGCAGACCATGGCTGGAAAGGTCGACGAAGCGCTGCAGGCTGAGCCGGCCGGCATTGACGTGGTCGAGCATGATCGGCACCAGCGTCTGCACGCCGGTCATGCCGGACGGCGAGGCCGGATAGGTCTTCGCCTTCTCGGCCAGCGTGTGCGGCGCGTGGTCGGAGCCAAGGACATCGACGATGCCCTGGGAAATGCCGTGCCAGACGCCTTCACGATGGCGTGGCGCCCGCACCGGCGGGTTCATCTGGATGAGCGTGCCAAGCCTGGCATAGTCGTCGGCGCTCAGCGTCAGGTGATGCGGCGTGGCCTCGCAGGTCGCGACATCCTTGTGCTGCTCGAGGAAGACGATCTCCTCGGCCGTCGAGATGTGCAGCACATGGATGCGCGCGCGCGTCTGCCTGGCGATGCGCACCAGCCGCTCCGTGCAACGCAGCGCCGCGATCTCGTCGCGCCAGACGGGATGCGACGAGGGATCGCCCTCGACGCGCTCGCCGAGCCGTTCGCGCAGGCGGAACTCGTCCTCGGAATGGAAGGCGGAGCGGCGGCGGGTGTTGCGCAGGATCGAGGCGACGCCTTCATCGTCCTCGACCAGAAGATCGCCGGTGGACGAGCCCATGAACACTTTTATGCCGGCCGCGCCCGGCAGCCGCTCCAATTCGCCGACATCACGAGCATTGTCGCGCGTCCCGCCGACCCAGAAGGCGAAATCGCAATGCATGCGCCCGGTGGCCCGCCGCACCTTGTCGGCAAGTGCTGCCTCGCTGGTGGTCAAAGGGTTGGTGTTGGGCATTTCGAAGACGGCGGTGACGCCGCCCAGCACCGCGGCGCGGGAGCCGGTTTCCAGATCCTCCTTATGCTCCAGCCCCGGTTCGCGAAAATGCACCTGGCTGTCGACGACGCCCGGCAGGATGTGCAGGCCCGTGCAGTCAATGGCTTCGCCGGCCGAAGCCTGGCCGAGATCGCCGATCCGCGCGATGCGGCCGGCATTCACGCCGATGTCGCGCCGTCCCTCGCCGTCATGGTTGACCACCGTGCCGCCTGTCAGGATGAGGTCGAAGGTGGTTGCCATGTGCAGGTCCAATCTCTTGCGGGGGGAGTGTGGCCGGCTTACGTAATGACTGGACGTTTTGCAAGATCAGGCCGATTTCACGCTCATGCCCTTTGCCCAAATCAAAGACCGCGCGCTCATTTCCGTGTCAGGCCCCGATGCCGAGCATTTTTTGCAGAACATCCTCACCACCGATCTCGACACGCTTGCGCCCGGCGAGGCGAGACCCGGCGCACTGCTTTCGCCGCAGGGCAAGATCCTGTTCGATTTCCTGGTCTCGCGCGCCGGCGATGATGGCTTCCAACTGGAATGCCGGGCCGACATCGCCGACGACTTCGTGCGCCGGCTGATGCTTTACCGGCTAAGGGCAAAGGCCGAGATCGCCAAACAGGATCAGGTGCTTGTCACAGTCGCATGGGGCGATGATTCAACCGCCTCACGTTCTGATTCAAGCGTGCTTGCCGACACGCGGTTTCAAGATATCACGGTTACGCGCACTTATGGCGGCGAGGCGCGGGACGGCGGCGACCCGAATGGCTGGCTGAACATGCGCATCGGCTACGGCATTGCAGAAAGCGGCTCCGACTACCAGCTTGGCGACGCCTTCCCGCACGACGTGCTGTTCGACGAGACGGGCGGCGTCGGCTTCAAGAAGGGCTGCTATGTCGGCCAGGAGGTCGTCTCGCGCATGCAGCATCGCGGCACCGCGCGGCGCCGTGTGCTGATCGCCGTCGCAGCCGGTCCGCTACCGCCGGCCGGCGCGGAGGTGACGGTCAATGGCCGGCCGGTCGGCATTCTGGGTTCGTCAAACGAGGGGCGCGGCCTCGCCATCGTGCGCACCGACCGCGTCAAGGCAGCGATCGACGCTCACGATTCGATCAGGGCCGGCGAGACGCCAATCATGCTTGCTATCCCGCACTGGGCGAAATTCACCTTCCCGCAGGATGCGGCCAGCGCGGAGGAGGCCTGATGGCTGCCGACCGGGCCGGCGCTCCGCCGCGCGCCTGGCAACGCATGCTGTCCGGCCGGCGGCTCGACCTGCTCGATCCCTCGCCGCTCGACATAGAGATCGCCGATATCGCGCACGGGCTCGCCCGCGTCGCGCGCTGGAACGGCCAGACCAGAGGCGACCACGCCTTCTCGGTGGCGCAGCACTCGCTGCTGGTCGAAGCGCTTTATGGCGAACTGGCACCCGAGGCCACGGCCGAGGCGCGGCTGGCAGCGCTGCTGCATGATGCGCCGGAATATGTCATCGGCGACATGATCTCGCCGTTCAAATCGGTGATGGGCGGCTCCTACAAGGATTGCGAGCTGCGCCTGCAGCGCGCCATCCATCTGCGTTTCTCGCTGCCGGCGGAGCTCGCCGCCTCCTTGCGCAACGACATCAAGCGCGCCGACCAGATCGCCGCCTATTACGAGGCGACGCTGCTGGCTGGCTTTTCGACCGCTGAGGCGACCGAGTATTTCGGCCGGCCGCGCGGCTTCTCCGCCGATCGCTTCGACTTCACGCCAAAATCCGTGACCTGGGCGCAAACAGCTTTTCTGAAGCGTTTCAAGACGCTGGAAGCCAGGCGCCAGTCGTCGCTTGCCGTGAATACAACCCCATGAAAGAACGCTAAATTAACCCGCGGCCGCGACAGTATTGCGTTCGGTCACGATCCGAAGGCGTGCTCATGCCCGGCGCACATGTCAAGACTGGTTCGGTCGTCGGCAGGCGAAAGACGTCCGGCATTGGTCCATCCCGGCGAATCGCAGAAGAACTTCGCGCGCAGAACGAGCGCTTCGCGGCCGCTGTCGAGAACATGTCGCATGGCCTGTGCATGTTCGACGCCGATGAGCGGATGATTATCTGCAACCGCAACTACATCGACATCTTCAGCCTGGACGCCAAAGTGGTGAAGCCCGGCATTCGTTTCCTCGACATCCTGCAGCACAGCGTCGACATCGGCATCGCCTCGCAGAGCGCGAGCGAGCTTTATGCCATCCGCAAGCCTTACATCGACGGCGCCAGGGCTTCGACTTATGAGGAAATCCTGTCGGACGGGCGCATCATCGTCATTTCGCACCGGCCGATCGCCGTCGGCGGCTGGGTGTCGATCTACGAGGATGTGACCGAGGAGCGGCGCGCCGAGGCCGAGTTGAAAGAGCAATACCGCCGCTTCGATGCCGCGCTGGCCAACATGTCGCAAGGCCTGCTGATGTACAGCGCCGAGGGCCGGCTCATCGTGCGCAACCAGCGCTTTCTGGACCTGTGCAACGCCGAGGCGTCGGATTTCACGCTCGGCATGACGCATCGCCAGATGCTGGACAAACTCATTCGCCTCGGCATCTTCGCACCGCTCGAAATCGACATCGAAGTCGGAAAATCCAAGGCAAGGCTGGATGCCGGCCAGTCGCACGCGAGCTATCGCGAGCTGGTCGACGGCCGAACGCTCTTCGTCCAGCGGCGACCGCTGGCCGGCGGCGGCTGGGTGGCGACTTTCGAGGACGTCACCGAGCGCCGGCGCACCGAAGAGCGCATGACGCATCTGGCGCATCACGACACGCTCACCAATCTGCCCAACCGCTCGATGTTTCGCGAAAAGCTGGACCAGGCGCTTGGCGAGGCAAAGCCGCTGGCAATCCTCTCGCTCGACCTCGACCGCTTCAAGGCCGTCAACGACACGTTCGGCCATCCGGCCGGCGACTGGCTGCTGCAATGCGTCGCCAAGCGGCTGCAGCACGCCGTGCGCAGCAGCAAGGACGTGGTGGCGCGCTTCGGCGGCGACGAATTCGCCGTCATCCAGTCGGGCACCAAGAGCGCCGCCGACGCCGAAAGGCTCGCCAAGCGCATCGTTGAGATCGTCGGCAAGCCTTATCGCGACAAGGGGCGCGAGATGCATGTGGGCGTGAGCCTCGGCATCGCGCTCTATCCCGGCGACGGACACGACGCCGACACGCTGCTCACCAACGCCGACATGGCGCTCTACCGGGGCAAGAGCGAAGGGCGCAACGTCTACCGCTTCTTCGAGCAAGGCATGGATGCGCTGATGCGGGAGCGCCGTGCGCTCGAGGCCGATCTCGAGGCAGCGCTGTCCAGGCGCGAATTCGAACTCGACTTCCAGCCGATCCTCGACATCGGCTCCGGCAAGATTGTCGGCGCGGAAGCCCTGATGCGCTGGCGCTCGCGGTCACGCGGCCTGGTATCGCCGGAAAACTTCATCGCGGTCGCCGAGGAAACCGGACTGATCGTGCAGCTCGGCGATTGGGCGCTGCGCAAGGCTTGCAACGTGGCGGCGAACTGGCCGCCGGACATGCGCATGGCCGTCAATGTCTCGGCCGCGCAGATCAAGAGCGGCGGCTTCGCTCGCAGCGTGATCTCGGCGCTTGCGTTTTCCGGCCTGCCGGCCAACCGGCTGGAGCTCGAAATCACCGAGACGGTGATGATGGACGAAAGCGACGCGGTGCTGAAGACGCTGAGCCAGCTGCGCGGTCTCGGCGTGCGCATCGCGCTCGACGATTTCGGTACCGGCTATTCCTCGCTCGGCTATCTCCGGCGCTTCCCCGTCGACAAGATCAAGATCGACCGCTCCTTCATCCGCGATCTCGACAAGCGCGACACGGCGGCGATCGTGCGCACGGTGATCGGGCTCGGGGCCGAGCTCGGCATCACCGTCACCGCCGAAGGAGTGGAGACCGAAGCGCAGCTCGACACGCTGCGCAAAGCCGGTTGCGGCGAGGCGCAAGGCTTTTTGATCGGCGTGCCGGCCAAGGCGTCCGACATTGGCGGGCTGCTGCGCTCGCAGGCGCTGCTGCGCCAGTCAGGCTGAGTGACGTCCTCCGTCAGCGTAGCGCCCCGACATATTTCTCGTGGAAGCTCACATAACCTGGCTCGACCACCTTGAGGTGCCACTCGATCAGGCGGTGAAATTCCGGCAGCTGGTGGAACGGCACGCCGGGATAGGCGTGGTGCTCGGCATGGTAAGGCATGTTCCAGGCGAGCTTGCGCACGAACCAGTTGGTCAGCGTCGTGCGGGTGTTTTCCAGCATGTTGGCGACGAAGGGGCAGCGGCCGTGCTCGGCCAGCAGATAGAGCCTGAGGAACGGCTGGCCGAGCAGCGCCGGCACGATCCAGACAGTGAGCAGCACCGAGGCCCTGAACCAGACCGCAAGCGCCAGCAGCACGACATAGAAGACGATCATCGCCCGCGCCTCGGCCTTCACTTTCGGCAAGCCCTTTGACGGCACGTAAGTGTCGCGGCAGCGCCCCATCGCATTGGTGTAGAGCGTCTTGAAATGCCCCCACCACACCGGCAGGCCGGAGACGTGGACGATGTATTGCCGCATCGTCTCGGGCTTCGGGAATGCGAGCTCCGGATCGTTTTCGGGATCCTGGGTGAAACGGTGATGGGCGAAATGGAAATAGCGGAACCAGTCGGCCGGCAGCGCGAGCGCCAGGCTGCAGAAGCGCGCGACGGCATCGTTTAACCACTGCGTTTCGAACGCCGTCCTGTGCACCGTTTCATGCAGCGGCGTGAACAGGAACACGATCAGAATGCCCTGCGGCAGCATCAGGACCGGCCAGAACGGCACCTTGGCCGCGATCAGCGCGCCGAGGAGGACGATCGCGCCGAGATGGAGCGCGAGGTGGACAAGGGCCGGCCCATCCGATTTGCCGGTCAGCCGGCTGCGCTCCTCATTCGTCAGCGAGGCTATCACGGAACGATGATCGATGGCTGCGTCGGGGTCGATTGCGCTCATGGGATCACGATACCCAGGGGGAATTGAGGAATTGAAGAACTGGAGAACTGGAGAACTGGAGAACTGGGGAAGCGAGGACGGATGACTCGGCTAGACACTCAATTCTTCAAATTCTTCAATTCTTCAATTCCTCAGTTCCTCAGTTCCTCAGTTCCCCAACTCCCCTCCTCCGGCCGCTACTTGTCCGGCCTTTCCAGTCGCTCCAGGAACCACTGCGTCAGCCGCACCCAGAGTTCGTCCTTTTCGCCGGAATCCTCCCAGCCATGGTCGAGGTTGGGATTGTCGTTGACCTCGATGACGAAGACGCCGTCCTTGGTCTCCTTGAGGTCGACGCCGTAGAGCCCGTCGCCGATGCATTTTGCCGCCCGCACCGCGGTTTCGACGACATGCGGCGGCGTCTGCTTCAGCGTGAACGTCTTGATGCCGCCCTGGTCGGGCTTGCCGCTGGCCTTGTGGTTGACGATCTGCCAGTGCTTCTTCGCCATCAGATAGTGCACGGCAAACAGCGGCTGGCCGCCGAGCACGCCGACGCGCCAGTCATATTCGGTCGGGATGAATTTCTGCGCGATCAAGAGATCGGAATCGTCCAGCCACTCGGTCGCGAGCTTGGTCAGCTCCGCCATGTTCTCGCATTTCTTGACACCGCGCGAGAAAGACGAATCCGGGATCTTCAGCACCAGCGGAAAGCCCAGCGTCTGCGCCGCCACTTCGAAGTCGGACGTGCCGGCGATCATCACCGTCGGCGGCACCGGCACCTTGTTGTAGGTCATCAGCTCGTTGAGATAGACCTTGTTGGTGCAGCGGATCATCGACAGCGGATCGTCGATCACCGGCATGCCTTCCTGCTGGGCGCGGCGCGCGAAGCGGTAGGTGTGGTTGGAGATCGACGTCGTCTCGCGGATAAACAGCGCGTCGTAATTGGCGAGCTTGGCGAGGTCCTTCCTGGTGATCGGCTCGACCTCGACGCCCATCTTCTCGGCAATCCTCGCCCAATAGCGCAGCGAGGAAATCTCCGACGGCGGCAGTTCCTCATGCGGGTCGACCAGCGTCGCGAATGTGTAGCGCGCCGGCGTGCGGCCTTTGGTGTCGCGCCATTCGCGGTTGGTGTAGGTGTCCAGGCATTGCAGGAAGAACTCTTCCTCATCCTCGGACATGCGGGCAAGCGGCAAGAAGCCGATCTTGCGGATCGAGGCCCATTCGGCGCTGTCCTTGATATGGACCTCGAGCGCCGGCGCGCGGAACCAGTCGAACAACAGCTTGGCGAAACGATCCCATACTTTCGACGGACCGATGCCGAAGAAGATCGCGACCTTGGCCGGAAAAATCCCGCCAAGATCCTTGCGGCATTTGTTCAGGGCAAGCTCGAGCTCCGGCAGCGCGTGCTCGTAGAGCTTGCGCTCCGAAAGGTCGATCATGGTCTCGACGGTCGGGATCACCCTGTGGCCGCGCGAGCCCGCGAGAAGCGAGGCGTAGTAGCCGCGGCTCTGGTAGCCGTAATTGTTCGACAGATTGATTACCTTCGGCCGCTGGCCGCGGAACAGCGCCGGATGCGCGAGATAGTCGCGGTTGGTGATGATCTTGTGGGGTGTGGCCACCTGATCGAGATCGTTCTGCCTGCCTGTCAGGATAACCCAGGTCATTGTCTCAGCGTTTTCCCAGAGTGATGGCGGCGCGCAAACCGTCGCGGCCGAACTGCGCCATATTCATGAAGATGTCGTAGGGCACCGGAATGTTCGCGGCATCGAGGATCGTTTCCTGCCTTTCATCCTCGACCCAGGGATCGTGGATCAGGATATGGTCGCCATCGTCGCCGATGGCCAGCACCCAATGCGGCACCTTCTTGCCGAACATCAGGAAGCCACTGATCAGGACCACAACCAGCTTGCCCTCGGCAAGGGCGTCACGGATGTCGCCGATGCCGAACGGACGGTAGTTGACAGGGACGCCGTAGAGTTCGGCGCGACGGCGGAAATCGACCTGGGCAAGCTCCATCACCCGGCGCTTGTCCACGCTCCTCACCGACTGGAGGAACAACGCGCCGTAAAAGGAGACGAATATCTCGGCCGCAAGTCCGCTCTCATAGCCGGCGACCGCCAGGCCGAAGGGCTCGCAGCCGCCAGGGCCGGACATCATGAAGACCGTGGTCGCCTCGCGCCACAGGCGGATTTCCATGACCGGATCGGGCACGAAACCAGGATCGAAATTGGCCATCGCCATCATCAGGCAGCAAGGGCCGCAGGTGAACTCGCAGGTCTGCTGGTAGAACGGCACCCTGGTCGCGGTCGGGGTGTCGCCGCGCAGCGTCTTTTCGTAGCGCAGCGCCGTGGCGCCATCCTCGTAATAGTCGGGCTCGCGGCCCAGTTTTCGATAGCCGGCCTGCTCGTAGATACGAATGGCGCGATCATTGTCCTCGCGCACTTCGAGGCGCAGCAACAGCCGGTCGTGCTCGAAGGCCGCTTCCTCGGCGGCCGCCAGCAGAAGGCGGCCGATACCGAGCCGACCGAAGAACGGACCGACGGCGATGGAATAGAGACGCGCCACGCCGCTGCCCTTGCGAAACAGGACCACCGCATAGCCGGCGACACGGCCCTCGTTCTCGGCCACCAGCATCTCGGCGGTTTCACGTTCGATGAACTGGCGGAAGGAGCGGCGCGAGAGCCTGTCGCCCGGAAACACCGCCTTCTCGATGGCGGCGAGGTCATCGACGTCTGACGCACGGGCCTTGCGGATCTCGGCAGGCATGCGGGCTTGGGAGAACCTCGATTGGATTAAAGAAAACGGCCCCGGTGGATGCGTCGCGAACACCGGCCGAACCGCCAGTATTCATCAAGCGCTATCGCTCCTTGATTAGGGCTGAATTGTGACAGTTTCCGCCCCGGCTGGAAAGGGCAAAGCGTTTGAACAGGATTGCCGTTCAAAGGACTGCCGGCCGCCGAAAAAGGCAGCCGGTTCAGCTCGATATGCCTGCCACGAGCTGGCCATAAGCGGTTTTTGCGACATCCGACAGCCGCTCCGGCGGCAACGAGCCGACGACGGCGCAAGCATAGCCTTTATCCAGCCAGTAGACCGCCTCCGGTCCGCCTCCCTCGGCAGTATAGGTGCCCTTGGACGTCGCCGACGATTCGGCGGTGACGAAGAGCGAGATGCGCTCGCCCTTGGCGTCCTCGTAGAGCAGCATCGCCGCCTTGCCTTGGCCGCCGGCCGGCAGCAGCCGGCCACCGACCAGTTGGAAGCCCTCGGCCGCCAGGTCCGGCGCAACCAGCTTCAGCCCGACTCGGTTCGACAGCCAGGCCTGGAGATGGTCCTTGTCGCTTGCCGGGACCTCGACGGCATGGCGCTTCTCGGCGGCGTACAGGACATGGGCGGCGATCGCCTGCTCGGCGAGCCTGTCGTCGCCGTCGTCACCGCGGCTGACGCTGTCGATGCCGGCGACATAGCCGCCGAGGCCGCCAACGGCGAGCACAACGGCGGCCGCGGCCGAGAGCCACCAGCGCGAACGCCAGGTCGATGCCTTTGCAGGCACCTCGCCGAGCAATGCCTGCCGCAGCCTCGCCGGGACCGGCTCGTCGATCACGCCAGCCAGGGCGGCGCGCATGGCGGCGCGGTCGGCGATGTAGCGCGCGGACCTCGCCTTCATCTCGGGATTGGCTTCGAGCCAGGCGTCATAAGCCATGCGCTCCTCGCCCGGCAGCTCGCCGTCGAGGGCCATATGGATATCGCGTTCGGAGAAATCGCGGCGGGTCATTTCTCAACAATCCTTATCGAGCGGCGGCGCGAGCCGTCGTCGAGCAGTCCACGCAGTTCGTCCCGGCCGCGCGCAATGCGCGACATCAGCGTGCCGGCCGGCACGCCAAGGATGTTGGCGGCCTCGGCATAGGAAAAACCCTCGATGGCGACCATCACCAAGGCCGCGCGGCGATCGGGGCTGATCGCCTGCAAGGCATCCATTATCTCGCGCGAGGCGATGGTCTCGACCTGATCGGCGGGTGCGGCTTGGGCTTCACCGGCTTCGAGAGGCAATATCGCCGCCTCGCCGCGCCGGTTGACCTTGCGCATCTGGTCGATGAACAAGTGATGCATGATCGTAAACAGCCACCTCCGGGGGCTTTCTCCCGTCTGCCAGTTGTCGAGCCGCACAAGCGCCCGCTCCAGGCAATCCTGGACGAGGTCGTCGGCGGAATCGCGGTCGCGCAGCAGCGAGCGCGCGTAGCGCCGCAACCGCGGTATCTCGCTTAGGATCGCTGCCTTCTTGTCGTCCATGACCGCTTGTTTCGAGGTCGCTTTCCATCCGGATAGAACGCGCCTTCGCGGCGCGGTGCAAGCAGTCAGCGCGAAGCGGCCCAACCGCTGCGGTTACCCAAGCACATGAATAACGCCGGCAGAGGCCAATTTATTCCCGCTGCAAGCGACCCGGGAATTGATTGTCTTAGTTACGTAAAATACCTATAATAGATGAATTACGTATGAGGCCTGCGATGAAGCAATTTACCTTCTCAGACATGAACCGCGCTTCGGGGGAGATACTCGAAACGGCAATGATCGAGCCCGTAGCGCTCACGAAACGCGGCAAGGAGAAACTTGTCATCCTTTCAGCCAGTCAATACCGCAAGCTCGTCAGCATGCCCCATGCGGCCGCTTACACGCTCGAGGGTGCACCGAACGACGTCCATAATGAACTGATGTCCGGGCTCGAAGCGATCATAGCCGGTGAAGAGCCTAATGCTTAAGCCGGGCGACCTGCTCCGATATTACTATCTTTGGGCGCGGCAGGCGAAGGCCGGCGAGGAATCCGGCCGAAAAGCGCGCCCTGTCTGCATCGTGGTCAGAACCCCGGCTACACCTGCCGCGCTGTTCCTGTTTCCGCTCACCTCGCAAAAGCCGGATCCGTCCCGACTATACATCGCAATCAGTGAAATTGAGTGCCGCAGAGGCGGGCTCGACTTTCCCTCATGGCTCGTCATGGACGAATACAACCGCGTACGGGTCGATGAGGCGTATGATCTCGTCTCCACCAAGCCAATCGGCGCTTTCAGTCCGGCATTTGTCCGCAAGATTGCCAGCATCATCAAGCAAGCAGCAGAACAACACCGCCTGCAAGGCACTGTCCGCAGGTAACAGCGACGCGCCGGCTATCCGATTGTCGAAGCTAAGATCATGCCAAATCCGTCAGCAGGAAATCGCCACCCTTATAGAGCAGCGAAACGCCGAGAGTTTTCGCACAGGCATAGGCAAAACAGTCGCCCAAATTCAGATCGGCTTAATGACCGACGGCCTTGCCATAGCGAGCGCTTGCGTCGATAGCGCGCGAGCCGATTTCGTCGCCGATCGGCACATTTTCTCCGCCAATTTCCAAAATCAGCTGGTCGACCAGATCGCGAGCCTTCAGGAGAGCTTCAGCGGTCGGCTTGCGGGAACCCGCGCCGGCTCTCGCCAGAGCCTGTGTCGCCTCAAGGCGGACCATCGCGGAGACGTGGAAGTCGACAGTTCCGGAGAGCTGTTTGAACAATTCTTCCCAGCCCGGTTCCTGGTTGAGGATGGCGACGATCACCGAAGCGTCGACAAACATCAATCTTCCCACATCTCATCGGTGAATTTCTTCATGTCGAAATCGGGATTGGGCAGACCGATCTTCTTCGCCTCCGCCTGAAGCCTGACGATCCGATCGCGCAGCGGCACCTTTGCGCGACGGCGTTCCAGTTCGTGCAAAAGCGCGGTCCGCACGGCTTCGGTCTTGCTGGTCGCATTGGTCTCGCGCTGCAATTTTGCAGCCAGCGCATCGACCTCGTCGTCGCGAATGTAGAGCGGCATGAATATCTCCTATTGGATATTCATACATTCCATTTTGAATATCCAAACAAGTCGACGCCTACGCTTCCCTCGCCGCCCTGGTCAACAGCCGCTGGTAGAACAGCCCTATGCCGATCAGCACAGCACCCAGACCGATGAAGGACAGCGCGCGCAGCACGCCTTCGAGCTCCGACATGTCGAAGAGGAAGACTTTCAGCACCGCGACCGCGATCAGCGCCGCGGATGCGATGCGCAGCACCTGCGATTTCAGCCGGACGCCGGCGGCGAGCAGCGCCACGCCGATGACCAGCCAGAGCGCGGAGTAGGTATAGGTCTCGAGCTGGCCGAGCCCGCTCCACAAGGCGATGAACTCGCCCTTGAACAGGCGGCGCACCGAGAGCGTGGCATAGGCGAAGGCAAGCAGCGCGGCAATCAGCGCCAGCATTGCCGCATACCATCGCGGACGCTTGTCGCGGACACAGAGCGCCAGCGCCCCGGCGGCGACCGCCGGCAAGAGATAAGCGAGAAACAAAAGGTTGAAGACGGGAACCGTGCCGGTCGACTCGTCCGTCAGCAGCGGGTTCAGCACCACGAAATGCTGAACCGCGATCAGGCCGGCAGAGACGACGCCAGCGGCCATCGAGCCATAACGCAGGACCGAGCTCGGCGAACGCATGTCGATGGCGACCAATATGGCGCCGGCGCCGAGCGCGATCAGCGTATAGATCGCCTGTTCGGCAAGAGTGACGGTACCGGTGTCGATGACGCCGCCATGCATGGCGTGGCGCACCAGCATGGCAATGGTGAGCAGCGCGAACAGCGCCGACGCCGCCTCCAAGGCAAGGCGCGGGCGGCCATTGGTGGTGCGGGCGAGTTGCCAGGCGGCGAAGCCGAAGGCGAGCGCCGGCACGCCATAGCCCGGCAGCAGCCAGTTCAAGACCGGCGTCCTGGCGAGAGACGCCGCGCCGACGATGGTCGGATCGAAGGCGACGCGGCCGAGCACGGCGACCGCCGCGCCGACCGCGATCCAGCCCAGCACGGGGTAGGAGCGCCAGCGCGTTGCCAGCGCCGGGACGACAGCGGCGGCGCCGAGCAGCAGGGTCGTCCAGCCGGAGCCGAAGGCCATGTGCAGCATCAGCAGGCCGGCCACGCCGGCGCCACCGAGCGCGAATGACACGGCCGGGCCGCCGGCCAGCGGCGGCTCCTCGGCGCGTGCGATCCATTCGCTGCCGGCGGCGAAGGCGAGCGCCAGCAACAGGGCCGGCAGCGCATAGCCGAGGTCGCGGTCGATATCGCCGAAGGTCAGCCACAGCGCCAGAAGCACCACCAGCGGCGCAATGACGCCCCAGGCGGCCCAGCAGGCTGCGCGCAAGGGAGCGGCAGCGGCGAAGCGGCGTGCCGCCCAGAAACCGGCGGCGAGGAAGATCATGCCGAGCGCGACGCCGATGCGGAAGGTCAGGGCGTCGGACGACGCCAAAGGCTGAGCGTCGAGCCCGACATCGAGCGCATCCGCCCCGATCGTGGCGGGCGGGATGATGCCCAGATAGATCAGCAGGGTCGCGATGCCGGCGGCAAAGACGAGCGGAAGCGCGCGCGGCCGGTAGAGCGCCACCGCGACCAGCGCGGCCAACAGGATCGCCCCGTGCAAGGCATCGCCGGCGCTGGCAAAGGCCGGATCGACGGACGGGGCCAGCGCGCTCAGGGCGATGAAGAAGCCGGGCACGATCGAAGGCCAGTCGAAGCCGCGCGCCGTATCGTCGCGGCCAGTAACCAAGAAAAGGCCGAGCCAGACGAAAGCCAGCACGGCGAGCGTCGCCAGGCTGATGAACAGGACGGCGGCGAGGTTCACCTCCGGCGCGTCGACCATATAGAGAATGGTCCAGACGCCGGCGCCGGCAAAGGCCGCGGCCACCAGCGCCTTCCAGTCGCGGATGCGGGCGATTGCCGCCGTGGCGGCAAGCACGATCGCCAAATAGACGAACAAGGCCCAGGGATTGGGTGCTTCCGAGGCGACCAGCGCCGGCGTGACCATGGCGCCGACGAGGCCGATGCCGGCCAGCGCCAGGCCATGCAGGAGCGAAGCGCCAATGGTCGCGACGCCGACGACGCCAAGCAGCGCGAAGGCGCTCGCCGGACCGATGAAGCCATAGATGCCGTGCGCCGCGTAGACCGTGCCGAACAGGATGAAGGCGCCCGCCCCGGTCAGAATCGCGGGGATGTAGGCGCCGGCGGCGCCCTGCACCGGCACCCTGAAGCCGGTGCGGCGGATGAATTCGGCGCCGGCAATCAGCACCAGGCCGAGGATACCGGCCATGGCGAGTCGCACGCCTGGGCCGAAAATGCCGGCCTCGATGGTGTAGCGGATCAGGAACAGGCCGCCCAGCGCCAGCGCTATGCCGCCGACCCAGACTGCCCAGCGCGTGCCCAGCGCTGTTTCAACATCGGTTTGGCGCGCTGCTCTGGGGGCCGCGGGAGATCCGGCTGCGGGCGTTTCGACCACGGAAGCAGCGTGCGCCGGTTCGGCCATCCCGGCGGATTGCGCGGGGACCGTCCTGCCCTTCGTCCAGGGTCCGGCCACGGACTCGCTTTCGGGCCTCGCGACGACCTCCTCGGCCACGGTCGCGCCATCCGCCAACGGCGCGGCAGGCGCCGCGGCTGCCTTGGTTTGCTCGGCAAGACCGTCCTGCGCGGCTTCCGCCGCGTTGGGCGCCGACAGCGAAGTTCCAGGCTGCACAAGGCCGCGCAGGATACCGAGCTCGCGCTCGACAAGCGCGATGCGGTTCTGCTGTCGTGACACGATGACGAAAAGAGCTATGACGGCGGCAATGGCGATCAGGCTGAAAAACATGGCGGTTTCCCTCAAAACCAGACCGATCGTGGCCAAAGAATGCGGCAATGAGACGGCTGGTGCAAATCAGCGTCTTGCCGGCTAAACGCGTGTCGCGCCGAGACGGAGTCAGGCGACGCGCCTTTAGTCATTGTTTTGGTGCATGTCGTTCGCCCAAAACCGCTGCGCACTTTTGGGCGACATGCACTGGCAAGATCGAGCATGTTTCGTCGTCGATTGCCAGCAACTTGCCGGTTTATCCAATGTCGGGCCGCCGAGGCGCCGGCATTGCCGGCGAGATTACGTGACATCTGCCGCGGAATACTCATGCTATTCTCGCGCGGGCGAAGAAAATGCCGCGAGGTGACGGATGCCGCAAAAAAGCGCTGGCCTGCTGATCCACAGGCGCACCGCCGGTGTGTTCGAATTCCTGCTCGTCCACCCGGGCGGGCCGTTCTGGGCAAGAAAGGATGAAGGCGCGTGGACCATCCCGAAAGGACTGATCGGCGACAACGAGGATGAGCTCGAGGCCGCCAAGCGGGAAGCCGAAGAAGAGCTCGGCGTCGCAGTCGACGGCGATTTCCGGCCGCTCGGCAGCTACAAGCAGCCGGGCGGGAAGATCGTGATCGCATGGAGCGTCGAGGCGGATATCGATGCGGATGCCGTCAGGAGCAATATGTTCACGATGGAGTGGCCGCCAAAATCGGGGACCATGAAAGCGTTTCCTGAAGTCGACAAGGCCGGCTGGTTTTCGCTGCCCGAAGCCGGCGTCAAAATTCTCAAGGGCCAGCGCCCCATGCTCGACGATTTCCTGGAGCGACGCGGCGCCGAATAGGCGGCTGCCTTGCTATCCTGCCTCGCCCGCAATCGCCCTCACCGCCGCATGATGCCGGCGCAGGGCGGCGAGGAAGCCGGCGCGGGCGTCGGGTGGCTCGAGGCCACGAGGCTCGTAGACGTGACGGGTGAAGAAGAAGCCGCTCAGCCGGAACGCGTCCTCCAGGGCCGCCGCATCGGCGCGCAGGCCGGAGCCGCGCTGCAGGAAGGCCGGCAGCGCCAGCATCTTGTCGTGCCAGGGCGCGCCGGCCTCGCGCGACACGGCGCGCCCGGATTTCGGAGAGACATAGGCGAGATCCTGCCTGGTGCCGGTCGCCGCGCATTGGCTGAGATCGAGGCCGAAGCCCAGTTCATCGAGGATGAGCAGCTCGAAACGCGCTACCAGCTCTCCCGCCGCGTCGGCATCATCGAGATGCGAGATCATCACGGCAAGCGCCTCATAGAGCCCGCCATGAGCGTCGCGCTCGGGCAGGAGCCTCAGATGCGCGGCCATGGTCTGCAGGCCATAGACGGCGACGGCGCTGTCCATCAGCCGCGCGGCGTTCATCTCGATCGCTTCGGCCTGGAAGATGCCGAGATGCTCGTCGAGCCGCGCCCGCCACAGAAGGTCGACGCGGTTGCCGGGCTGCAGCACCGGCTGCTGCTTGCGCGAGCGCCCGCCCCGTACAAGACCGAGATGGCGGCCATGGGCACGCGTCATCACCTCGAGGATGGCGCTGGTTTCGCCATGCTTGCGAGTGCCGAGAACGATTCCCTCGTCGCGCCATTCCATACGGTGAGCTTTTCACCCGTTGGGTGGCGAAATCAAGTTGGATGCTGAACGTGGCTTCTCAGAAGAACCCTGCACAGATAGCTAATTCCGGCTAGTATGGAATGTATCCGATCAAAGGAACGATCATGCCCGGGCCATCGAGCCACGATCCCCATCGATACAGCGCCATGCCGGACGGCGTTATCACAGTGGTCGAAACAATCAGGGTGTCCGAGAGCGATTTCAAGCGAATCCTCGAACTGCTTGATCATAGCCCACGGCCCAACGCGAAATTGCGGGCCGCCATCGCGGCGCTACCCAGTCCAATTTGACGCGGTGACGATTGGGGCTAGTTCCCCAACACAGGGATTTTGAAAAGTTGCCGTTTGTCTTGGTGCAAGATTTTCCGTTCATTTCCGTGAAATCAGCGCAAACGCCGGGGATTGGTTGAAGCCGCCCCAACCTCGTCATTCTATGGCGGAGCAAGGAGCGAAGCGACGCGCGCAGACCATAGAATCCATTCCGTGACTTGGAAGCGCCGCCTCGGTGCAGAATTCTGCTCCGTTGCACGCCTCGGCGAAGGTAACGGCATGGATTCCAGGGTCTTCGCGACGGAGCTTCGCTCCTGCTCCGCCCTGGAATGACGATCGCGATGGGCGTTTCGGCCAATCTCCAAGGCATGCCACCTGCCAACGCAAACAGAGCAGACCGGTCAAAATCCCTGTGTAGTGCCTCTAGCGAGCCATGCCCCACATTTTTGCCAACGGCCTATAGCCTCACGCAAACTTTGCGTGATCGGCAAGCACTTCGTCGATCACGTTGCGCTGCCTTTCCGCCTCCGCCTGGTTGGCGTCGTGGCCGGCGACGGTGATCAGCGCCTTCCACAGCGTCCAGCCGCGGCCGCGCGCCCAGATGGCGTCGTCGACGTCGATGCGGGTGCGAAACGCCTCGCGGCTTTCGCCTTCGAAGAAGGTCCAGGCGATCGCCAGATCGCAGGACGGGTCGCCGACGCCGGAGGTGCCGAAATCGATGACGGCGCTCAAGCTGCCGTCCTCGACCAGAAGATTGCCCGAGGCGACATCGCCGTGGAACCAGACCGGCGAGCCGTGTGAGGTGGCGGCGAGTGCCGCGTCCCACACGGCGGTTGCGGCTTGCACGTCGATCCGGCCTTCGAGCGCGGCGATGGCTTGCCTCGCCTCCTTGTCATAGACACTCAGCGGCCCGCCGCGGTGGAAATTGTGCTGGCCGGGCGCAGGCCCATCCGTCGCATCGATGCCCCTCAACGCGACAAGGAAATCGGCGAGCGCCACGGCAAACGCGCCGAGATCGTTGATGCGGGCGGTCTTGGCCGTCTCCCCCTCGATCCAGCGATAGACGGACCAATGCCAGGGATACCCCGCCGCCGGCTCGCCCATGGCGAGAGGCATCGGAATGGGCAGCGGCAGATGTGGGGCGAGTTTCGGCAGCCAGCGATGCTCCTTCTCGACCTGCAGCGAATAGGCGGCCGCGCTCGGCAGCCTGACCGTCATGTCCTCGCCGAGATGGAACGTCCGGTTGTCCCAGCCGCCGAACTCGACCGGGCTGACCGGCAGATGCCGCCATTCAGGGAACTGCGCATCGACCAACCGGCGGACGAGTTCGGTATCGATGGTTATCTTTGGATTATGCAATGTCGCTGACCCGTTTATCGGGCATTTATCAATGGGGAAACTCCAGCCCCATCTCGCGGTAGCGCTCGGGGTCGTCGCCCCAGTTCTCGCGCACCTTCACGAACAGGAAGAGGTGCACCTTCTGCTCCAGAATGCCAGCGATCTCCATCCGCGCGGCTTGCCCGATGGCGCGGATCGTCTCGCCCTTGTGGCCGAGCACGATCTTCTTCTGGCTGTCGCGCTCGACATAGATGACCTGCTCGATGCGCACCGAGCCGTCCTTCTTCTCTTCCCATTTCTCGGTCTCGATATGCGAGGAATAGGGAAGCTCCTGATGCAGTCTCAGATAAAGTTTTTCGCGCGTGATCTCGGCCGCGAGCTGGCGCATCGGCAGGTCGGAGATCTGGTCCTCCGGATAGTACCAGGGACCGGCCGGAAGCGTCTCGGCGAGATAATCGAGCAGGTCCTTGCAGCCGGAGCCGGTCAGCGCGGAGACCATGAAAGTGCGCTTGAAGGGCACGCGTTCATTCGCGGTCGCGGCCAAGGCGAGAAGCGTCTCCGGCTTGACGCGGTCGACCTTGTTGAGAACCAGAAGCATCGGCTGCCGGACGTCCTTCAGCCGGTCGAGGATGGCATCGGCATCGCCCTTGATGCCGCGCTCGGCGTCGATCAGCAGCACGACGATATCGGCATCCTTGGCGCCGCCCCAGGCGGTGGTCACCATCGCCGTGTCCAGCCGCCGCTTCGGCTTGAAGATGCCCGGCGTGTCGACGAAGACGATCTGCGCGTTGTCATGCGTGGCAATGCCGCGCACGATGGCGCGGGTGGTCTGCACCTTGTGGGTGACGATCGACACCTTGGCGCCGACAAGCTGGTTGACCAGCGTCGACTTGCCGGCATTGGGCGCACCGATCAGCGCTACGAAACCGGAGCGCGTCGCGGGAGCTTGAGTGGTTTCCGTTTCTGTCATGCCGCGCTCCATACGCCTTCGCGCAGCAAAAGAGTAGCCGCCGCGGCCTGCTCGGCCTCGCGCTTGGAGCGGCCGCTGCCGACGGCGGGCGCGAAAGAGCCGACTTTTACGCTAACCGTGAACACCGGGTCGTGGTCCGGTCCGTCGCGGCCGTCGATATGGTAGGCCGGCACGGCGCCGGCGGCCGCCTGATGCGCCCATTCCTGCAATTCGGTCTTGGCGTCGCGGCGGGCGGCGCCCATCGCCTGCGAGCGCGGCTGCCAGTAGCGGTGGATGAACGCGCGCGCCGCGTCCATCCCGCCGTCGAGATAGAGCACGGCGATCAGCGATTCCAGCGCATCGGCGCGCAGATTGGTGCGCTTGCGGCCCTCGAGATTGCGCACATCGGAGCCGGCGCGCACCAGTTCCGGCAGGCCGATTTGTTCGGAGATTTCCGACAGCGCCTCGGCATTGACCAGCGCGTTGAGGCGCAGCGAAAGCTCGCCTTCGGCGGCATCGGGAAAGGAGGCGAGCAGCATGTCGGCCACGACGAGGCCGAGAACACGGTCACCCAGGAATTCGAAACGCTCGTAGTCGACGCCGGCATGGGTCGAACGGGCGCTGGCATGGGTCAGCGCCCGCTGCAGGCGCTGGCGGTCGGCGAAGACATGGCCGGTGCGCTCGACAAGCGCTTCGGCAAGGGCATCGGCGGTCAAACGCTTGCTGGCCGCCATCGCTCTAGTGGACGAAATGGAACAGGCGCCCGGCGCGCATCAACGACGGCCACTTCCAGATCTCGAGCGGGCTCGCCTTGCCGGCGATCGAGAAGAAGATGAGGTTGGCGCGGCCGACAAGGTTCTCGGCCGGCACATAGCCGACGGCGAAGCGGCTGTCGGAGGAATTGTCGCGATTGTCGCCCATCATGAAATAGTGCCCGGGCGGCACGACGAATTCGCGCGTGTTGTCGCCGATCGAATCGGAATTGATGTCCAGCGTGTCGTAGCTGACGCCGTTCGGCAGCGTTTCGCGGTAGACATCGATCGGCCGGTTTTCCTCGGTGACATCGGGATTGTCGATCTGGCCGGTCTTCACGCGCGGCACGCCGACGTCATTGATGAAAAGCTGGCCGTCCCTCACCTGGATCTTGTCGCCGGGCAGGCCGACGACGCGCTTGATGTAGTCGACCGACGGATCCGGCGGGAACTTGAACACCACCACGTCGCCGCGCTTGGGCTCGGAACCCCAGATGCGGCCCGAGAAGAGATCGGGACCGAAGGGCAACGAGTAACGCGAATAGCCATAGGCCCATTTGGTGACGAAGAGATAATCGCCTTCGAGCAGCGTCGGCCGCATCGAGCCGGACGGAATGGAAAACGGCTGGAAGAGCAGCGTGCGGATGACGAGCGCGAGCAGCAGAGCCTGGATGATGACGGAAAAGGTCTCACCAAGCCCGCCGGATTTCTTCTGCGATTTTTCAGCCACGCTCATGTCGTCCTCGATTGTGCGATGTTGGTATAGAGTCTCGGCGGGCGCTGGGCAACGTCATGCCGCTCGTGGTCAGATGGAATCAATGTGGCGCTTGTTCGGCGGGCACCGCCTCGATGATCACAAAGGCTTGAGCAAGCGGGAAATCGTCGGTGATGGTGAGATGGATGAGGGCGCGGTGGCCTTTCGGCAGGATTTTTTCCAGCCTGGCCGCGGCGCCGCCGGTCAGCGCCATGGTCGGCGCGCCGCTCGGCAGGTTGACCACGCCCATGTCGCGCCAGAACACGCCCTCGGCCATGCCGGTACCCAACGCCTTGGCGCAGGCCTCCTTGGCGGCGAAGCGCTTGGCATAGGAAGCCGCGCGAGCGGCACGCTTTTCCGACTTGGCCTGCTCGACCTCGGTATAGATGCGCTGGACGAAGCGCTGGCCGTGCCGCTCCAGCGATTTCTCGATACGTCTGATGTCGATCAGGTCGCTGCCGATGCCGATGATCATTCCGCCGGCACTTCCCGTCCGCCCTGCCGCGCTTTCTTCTCGGCACGCTCGGCCATTCGCTTCCGGCGCTGCTCGCGAAACACCGTCATGCCCCAGCGCGTGATGGCGTAGAACACGAGCCCGAAGATCAGGCCGAGCGGCACCGCGCCGATCAGCATCGGCTCCAGAATGGGGTGCCAGAGCTTGGCGAAGGAAAGCTTATGCATCATTTCGCCCAGATGCTCGGGCGGGCCGTGCTTCGGCAGATGCTCATGCAGCAGCAGCTTGCCGGTCTCCCAGGACGCGCCCCACAAAAGCGGGAAGGTCAGCGGATTGCCGAAGAACACCGCGCCGAGTGCTGCCGCGACCAGATTGCCGGCGATAATCCAGCACAGCACGGCGGCGACGATGAAGTGGAAGCCAAGCGGGAAGAAGGAGGCGAAAACGCCCGCGGCGACGCCGGCGGCGACGGAATGCGGCGTCGCCTTCAGCCGCAGTATGCGCTTGGAGAAATACTGCACGGAACGCGAGAACGAGCGGCGCGGCCAAAGATAAGTACGCACCTGTTCCAGGAGGCCATCAGGCTCTCGGCGTCGAAAAAGCACTCTGTTCCAGTTCCCGGTCCAATACGCGCTGCCCCTGCCCACCGGGTCGCGCCAACATATCTTGCGCTTCGATGGCGCAGAAAGGCAACAAGCTTTGATATAGCGACGACCGGGCCGCGCAACAACGAACGCCGCCGCGATGGTCTGCCGCAGGCTGTAACAACAGCGTCATTCTGGCGAAACTGAGGAAAACAACCGGGATGCGTAGCCGATGATCACCATTCGACCGGCGCAGGCCGAGGACGCCGAGGCGCTGCCGCGGATCGAGCAGTCCGCCGGACTGGCGTTCCGCGCCATTGCGGAACTGGCGTGGCTCGCCGACGGCGACAATATCAGCGTCGAGCGGCACCGCGCGCTGATCGCCGCCGGCGCATGCTGGGTTGCCGCAGACGAGAAGGACCGGCCGGTCGGCTTCCTGAGCGCCGGAATCGAGGGATATGCGCTGCATATCTGGGAGTTGGATGTGCGCCTCGACCGGCAGGGCCAAGGCATCGGCCGCGCCCTGCTCGACCGGGCGGTCGCGGATGCCGGGCGGCGCGGACTGGCCGCGGTGACGCTGACCACGTTTCGCGCCGTCACCTGGAACGCGCCCTTCTATCGCAAGGCCGGATTTCGCATCCTGGAAGACGCCGAGATCGACGAACGGCTGGCAAGCCTGCTCGACGACGAGGCCAAGCACGGCATGCCTTCGGACCAGCGCTACGCCATGCGGCTCGATCTCAGCCGAGCCGATACTCGCTGACCTCGACCAGATTGCCGTCCGGATCGCGGAAATAGACCGACATCATCTTGCCGCGCGCGCCGGTGCGTTCGACCGGACCGACTTCGATCGCCACGCCATTGGCCTCGAGGCTGGCCTGGACCTCGGCAAGCGGGACTGCCGCCACGAGGCAGAAATCGCCGGAACCCGGCGTCGGCGCCTTCGCCTTCGGCTCGAACGTGTGGCCGACTTCGTGCAGGTTGATCTTCTGCGAGCCGAACAGAAGCGCGGTCGGCCGGTTCGCTTCGTCGAGCCGCCGCATGCCAAGCACCCGCCGGTAGAAGTCGCAGGTCGCTTCCAGCGAGCGGACCGTCAGCACGAAATGGTCGATCCCGGCGATCATTGTCGCTTCGGCGGACGTCTCCGGCAAAGACGTTCAAACGACGCGCTCAAGTATCTGTTTTCATACATCGCGATGTCAGATGTTGCGGCTTCCCGGCTTAACGGCTGGAATCGCGGCAAGTTCCGGCGGCAGGCGGTCGGCGGGATAGGCCGGCACTTCATATTCGGCAAGCGCGATCAGCGGCACGCCGACATCGGTCTTGCCGGCCGAACGGTCGATGATGCACGCGGCCGCCGCGACGTCGGCGCCAAGCTCGCGCAGGCAGTCGATGGTCTCGCGGATCGACAGTCCGGTGGTGACGATGTCCTCGACGATGACGACTCGCGCGCCTTCGGCGATCTCGAAGCGGCGCAACCTGAATTCGCCCCCTTCCCGCTCGACCCAGATCGCCGGGACGCCGAGATGGCGCGAGGTCTCATAGGCCGGGATCAGGCCGCCGATGGCCGGGCCGACGACATAATCGATCCCGCCCGGCACCGCCTTGCGGATCTTCTCGGCGAGCGCCTTGCAGAGGCGCTCGGTCTTGTCGGCATGCATGAAGACCCGCGCCTTCTGCAGGAAGACCGGGCTGCGCAGGCCGGACGTCAAGATGAAATGACCTTCGAGGACGGCGCCGGCCTCGCGGAAAATGCCCAGCACTTCGTCGGTGTTCATTGTTCGGTCCCCCTTGGCGAGTGGTGAATGGTGAATGGTGAATGGTAGTGAGAGCACCTTCTATTCACTATTCACTATTCACTATTCACTATTCACTATTCACTATTCACCATTCACTATTCACCCATTCACACGCCGCGCATCGCTGACGCTCGAATTGTCCTTGAGCTGCGACAGCAGCCGGTTGAGATGCTTCAGGTCCCAGACCTCGAGATCGATCAGCATCTCGGTGAAATCGGGTGCGGTGCGTATCATCGACAGCGTGTGGATGTTGGCGTCGTTGGATGCGACGACCTGGGCGATGTCGGCCAACGAACCCGGCGCATTGATTGCGGTGACCGAGATGCGCGCCGGAAAACGTTCCTTGGTGCGCTCGTCGATGTCCCAGCGCACGTCGATCCAACGCTCGGGCTGGTCGTCGAAGGCCTGCAAAGCCGGCGACTGGATCGGATAGATGGTGATGCCGGTGCCGGGCTGTATGATGCCGACGATGCGATCGCCGGGTACAGCGCCCTCCGGCGCGAAACGCACCGGCAGGTCGCCGCGCACGCCGCGGATCGGCACCGCGCCGTCGCGCTGCTGGTCCTTGTCCTTCTTGGCGGCGCGGGTGCCCGGCATCTGGAACAGCATGCCGGCGGCGTTGCGGATCTTCGACCAGCCCTCCTCGCGCTGCTTGGGCGCCGCGACGGTGACACGCTCATCCTTATAATCGGGGAAGACCGCTTTCATGACGTCGGTGGAGCTCAGCTCGCCGCGGCCGACCGAGGCCAGCACGTCCTCGATATCCTTGCGCGCCAGTCGGTGCAGCACCGGCTTCAGGCTCTCCTTGGTAAAAGTCTTGCCGGCGCGCTCGAAGGCGCGCTCCAGGATGCGGGCGCCGAGGCCGGAATATTGCTTGCGGATCGCGTTCTTGGTGGCGCGGCGGATGGCGGCACGCGCCTTGCCGGTGACCACGACCGATTCCCAGGCGGCGGGCGGCACCTGCGCCTTGGAGCGGATGATCTCGACCTCGTCGCCGTTCTTGAGCTCGGTCATCAACGGCATGATGCGGCCGTTGACCTTGGCGCCGACGCAGGTGTCGCCGACATCGGTGTGGACGGCATAGGCGAAATCGATCGGGGTGGCACCGCGCGGCAGCGCGATCAGCATGCCCTTGGGCGTGAAGCAGAACACCTGGTCCTGGAACAGCTCCAGCTTGGTGTTCTCGAGGAAATCCTCCGGATTGTCGCCTTCGGCCAGTTGCTCGATGGTGCGCCGCAGCCAGGCATAGGCGTTGGTCTCCCTGGAGATCGCATGGCCCGCGCCGTTCATCTTGCCGCCGGTATCCTTGTAGATCGAATGCGCGGCGACGCCATATTCGGCGATCTTGTTCATCTCCCTGGTGCGGATCTGCAATTCGACGCGCTGGCGCGACGGGCCGACGATGGTGGTGTGGATCGAACGATAGTCGTTCTGCTTGGGCGTCGAGATGTAATCCTTGAAGCGGCCGGGCACCATCGACCAGGTGGTGTGGATGGCGCCAAGCGCGCGGTAGCAGTCGTCGACCGAATCGACCACGACGCGGAAACCGAAGATGTCGGAGAGCTGCTCGAAGGAGAGCGCCTTGGCCTCCATCTTGCGGAACACCGACCACGGCTTCTTCTGCCGGCTCTTCACGCTCGCCTTGATGTCGTGTTTTTCGAACAGGCCAGACAGCGCCGTCTCGATCTCCTGCAGGACGCCCCTGTTGCGCTCGAAAATCTCGGCAAGCCTTGCGGTAACTGCGCGGTAAGCCTCCGGATTGATGTAGCGGAAGGCTATTTCCTCCAGCTCCTCGCGCATGCCCTGCATGCCCATGCGCCCGGCCAGCGGCGCATAGATCTCCATCGTCTCCTCGGCGATGCGCAGGCGCTTGGCTTCCGGCATATGGTCGAGGGTGCGCATGTTGTGCAGGCGGTCGGCGAGCTTGACGAGCAGAACGCGGACGTCCTCGGAGATCGCGAGCAGGAGCTTGCGCAGGTTCTCCGCCTGCTCGGCCTTCTTCGAGACGAGATCGAGCTTCTTCAGCTTGGTGAGCCCCTCGACCAACTTGCCCATCTCGGGGCCGAAGAGCTCGTCGATCTCGGCGCGGGTCGCGGTCGTATCCTCGATCGTGTCATGCAGCAGGGCAACGGCAATGGTCGCCTCGTCCATATGCATGTCGGTGAGGATGGCCGCGACTTCGAGCGGATGCGAGAAATAGGGATCGCCCGAGGCGCGCTTCTGGTGGCCATGCTTCTGCATGGCATAGACGTAGGCCTTGTTGAGCAGCGCCTCGTTGACGTCAGGCTTGTAGCGCTGGACGCGCTCGACAAGCTCATACTGACGCATCATGGGCGGGATCTCGCGGTGCTGAAATGATTGATGCGCCGCACCGACGTGCGACGCATCTCATAGATAGCCACGAAACCTAGGATACGGAAGTCCTGGATGGTTGATCCAACCCGGACAAAAGCACTTAGTAGTCGTCGCTCTTTTCCGGCGGCACCAGACCTTCGATGCCGGCGAGCAGGTCTTCCTCGCTCATGCGGTCGAAAGTGACGTTCTCCTCGGCGTCGTCGGCGTCGGCGGCAACGGCGGTCGCACCGGTCTGGTCGGCGATCGCCTCGCCCTCGGCTTCCGGCTCGTCGACCTCGACATGCTTCTGCAGCGAGTGGATCAGGTCTTCCTTGAGGTCGTCGGGAGACAACGTCTCGTCGGCGATCTCGCGCAGCGCGATGACCGGGTTCTTGTCATTGTCGCGCGGAACGGTGATCTGCGCGCCCTGGCTGATCTGGCGGGCGCGATGGCCGGCGAGCAGCACGAGTTCAAAACGGTTGTCGACCTTGTCGATGCAATCTTCAACGGTTACGCGGGCCATGGACTGCCCCTTTCATGCGATGGATTTGATGGAAAGCTGGCGCGCTCCATAACGCGGGCGCGGCCGAAATACAAGCTTTATGGCGCCAGCGTCAGCTTGGCGGGCCGTTGCCCGGCTCATCATCGCGCCACGCCGTGAAGCTACCCACATAGTGGCGATCACAATTGCTTGCAACACAGGGCCGTGCCCTTGGATATCCACAAATTGCGCGTTATCTCGGAGGTGACGGTACAAAGGTTCATTTGCCGGACCTATTCGTCAAACGCTTTTAGACGACAAAAAGTTTTCGAAAGGAATGTTTTTCAATGTTCGATCCCCGTGAAAAGATCGCTCTTTTCATCGACGGCGCCAATCTCTATGCCACGTCCCGCGCGCTGGGCTTCGACATCGACTACCGCAAGCTCCTGTCGAGCTTCCAGAAGCGCGGCTACCTGCTGCGCGCCTATTATTACACCGCGCTGGTCGAGGATCAGGAATATTCGTCGATCCGGCCGCTGATCGACTGGCTCGACTATAACGGCTTCAAGGTGGTGACGAAGCCCGCCAAGGAATTCACCGACTCGACCGGCCGCCGCAAGATCAAGGGCAACATGGACATCGAGTTGACCGTCGATGCGCTGGAGCTCGCCGATGTCGTCGACCACTATGTCATCTTCTCCGGCGACGGCGACTTTCGCACGCTGGTCGAAGCGCTGCAGCGGCGCGGCCGCAAGGTGTCGATCATCTCGACCATGGCCTCGCAGCCGCCGATGATCTCCGACGATCTGCGCCGCCAGGCCGATCATTTCATCGACCTGATGACGCTGAAGAGCGAGGTCGGCCGCGATCCGTCCGAGCGGCCGGCGCGCCGGCCGGAACCCGCCGAAGTCGACGAGGAAGATTATTGACGGGCGGCGGCCTTGACCGCCGCGCCCTCCCCCGAACCCAGCCGTGACTGCCCGCTCTGCCCGCGGCTGCATGATTTCATCGCCGCCTGGCGCGAGCGCGAGCCGAGCTGGTTCAACGCGCCAGTGCCGACCTTCCTGCCGCCGGAGGGTGAAGATTCAGTCCGCCTCTTGATCGTCGGGCTGGCGCCCGGCCTGCGCGGTGCCAACCGCACGGGGCGCCCCTTCACCGGCGACTATGCCGGCGAACTGCTCTACGGCACGCTGATCGCCCACGGTTTTGCACGCGGCGAATTCAAGGCCAGGCCCGATGACGGCTTGCAACTCGTCGGCACGGCCATCACCAATGCGGTGCGCTGCGTGCCGCCGGAGAACAAGCCGGTGGGCGCCGAGATCGCCACTTGCAGGACTTTTCTCAAGCCGACCGTCGCGCGCTTTCCCAACCTGCGCGCTATCCTGACGCTGGGTTCGATCGCGCATCAATCGACGGTGCGGGCGCTGGGTGAGCGCGTCGCGGCCTTTCCGTTCCGCCATGGCGGGAGGCAGCAAGCCGGCGGCATCGCGCTGTTTTCCAGCTACCACTGCTCACGCTATAACACCAATACGGGCGTGCTGACGCAGGAGATGTTCGTCAGCGTGTTCAAGGAAATTGCGGCGTTCTTGAAGAGCTAGATTCAGGCGCTTCAGCGGTCCAACTCCCGACTCATACCGGCAGCAGCGCATGCGGCTTCACATCGCCGATCGAGGCATAGGTGTGCGTCTCCTTCACGCCAGGCAGCGCGAGGATGACCCGCGTCAGAAAATCCTGATAGGCGGCCATTTCCGAAATTCGCGCCTTCACCAGATAGTCGAAGCCACCGACGACCATGTGGCACTCTAGAACCTCGGGCGCCTTGGTCACCGCCTCGGCGAAGCGTTCGAAAATATGCGGCGCCGTGTGGTCGAGGCGTACCTCGATGAAGACGAGCGTGCCGCGTCCGATCTTGGCGGGGTCGAGCACGGCCCTGACCGCGGTGATGTAGCCTTCGCGGAACAGCCGCTTCACCCGCTGGCTGGTGCCGGTCGGCGACAGGCCGACACGCGCCGCCAGATCAAGCGTGGTGCGACGCCCGTCCTCCTGCAGGAGCCGAAGAAGATTACGGTCGACCGCGTCGAGATCGCTTGCTTCAGGATTCACGCCAAATCTGCCCCTAATCTGCGAGTTTCACTCGAATTTCGAGAAAAGAGCGTATTTTGCCACGGGCTTTTCGGCAATAGCCTGCGCTTCCATCGCTTTCTGCGGAGATGCTCTTCGCTGGCGATGTCACGACGGCGGCGGAACATGGCGGACGCGCGAGACTCAGGAAACTCCAGGCTGGCGATCATCGCGGGCCTGACCATGATCGGCATCTACGCAATCCAATTCGTCGCCGCCCGCTTCAGCCTCAGGGAGCACCTGACGGCGACGGATCTGGCCGCCTTGCGTTTTGGCGGCGCGGGGGCGGTCTTTCTGCCGATCGTCTGGCGCGGCGGCCTCGCAGGCATGAGGGCGCTTGGCTGGCGACGGGCCTTGGCCTTGGCGGCGCTGGCCGGATTGCCTTATCCGCTGATCATCAATTGGGGCCTGGCCTATGCCCCTGCCGTCCATGCGGCAGCGCTTTGTCCAGCGTCGATCGTCTTCTTTTCGTTCCTGCTGTCACGCATCGTTTTCAATGACGGCGCTTCGCGGCAACGGACCATCGGGGTCCTCGCGATTGTCGCCGGCCTGTCGCTGTTCATCGCGCCGGCGCGCGACGGCACCGGCGGCGTTCTCTTCGGCGATATGCTTTTCATCGGATCGGGCCTGATGTTTTCGGCCTATGCCGTTCTTGTCAGGCGCTGGCGTGCCGATCCGGTCACGGCGACGGCCGCGGTGGTACTTCTGTCGTGCTTGCCGTTGCCGGTTCTCTATTTCGTCGCACCAAGCCATATCCATGCCGCGGCCGCCACGGAGATCATCAGTCAGATCGTGATCCAGGGGATTCTGGCCGGCGCAGCAGCCATGTTCCTCTATACCTACATCGTCCGGCAACTGGGGCCGCAGACGGCATCGCTGTTCCTGCCCGGCATACCCATCGCCACCGTGGCTGTCGGCATGGCGGTACTCGGCGAAACGCCGATGACGATCCAGTTCGCAGCCATTGCCATCATGGCCGCCGGGATGGGCTTGTCAGCGATCGGAGGGCGGATTGCCTGTAGACGTCTTAATGCACCGGCGCCGGGAGGATCGTGAGCCTTCAGCGATACGGCAAGCGATTCAAGGGCCGGCAATTCAAGGCGTCGGCGCAAACAACTTCGCCAGCGTCTCGCGGCTGCCCTTCAGGACGTTGAGATCGACATCGCCTTCGATGCCGTCGACGCGGCCCATATTGTGATACTGCCAATAGGTCCAGTCGTTCTCGCGCGGCCTCATCGCCAGCGAACGCAACCAGCGCCGGCGGTTAAGGATGCTGCCGGAATAGGCGTCTGCCGCCTCGTCGGCCAGATAGAAAACCGCCTGCTTGCCGAATGCCGTCTCGACCGGGCCGAGGAAAGCGGCAAGCTCGGCGTTCAGTTGCTGCGGCGACGGGCGCTGCGGGCAATTGCCGCCGAACTCGATGTCGACCACCGGCGGCAAAAGCGGCTCGCCGCGCGGCACCTCCGAGATGAAGTTCCTCGCCTGATCGGCGCCTGGCCGGCAGAAGGTGAAGAAGTGATAGGCGCCGACCGCCAGGCCGGCCGCCCGCGCCTCGCGCAGATTGGTCGCGAACAGGGTGTCGACATGGGTGCCGCCTTCGGTCGCCTTGATGATGGCGAAGGCGACATCGTCGGCCGCGACACGGGGCCAGTCGATCTTTCCCTGATGATGCGAGACATCGATGCCGCGGATCGGAAACTTGCCGCGGTCCGGCGAAAAGCCGCGGAACCAGAAGAAGGCGCCCGCCGCGACGGCACTGGCGACAACCGCGACGGCAAGGCCCCAGAAAACAATCCGCTTGCCCAAGACCATCCCCTGTCGGAAGGTGCCGGACCGGAGAACCGGCCGGTGGCTTTTTCCAGGCGGCCGACGCTGCTAGCCCCAGAGGCTCAGCCGCGCTCCTTCAGCAGCCGGCCCTTCTCGCGCGACCAGTCGCGCTGCTTCTCGGTCTCGCGCTTGTCGTGCAGCTTCTTGCCTCGCGCAACGGCGAGCAGCAGCTTGGCGCGGCCGCGGTCGTTGAAATAGATTTTCAGCGGCACCAGCGTCATGCCCTCGCGCTCGACGCTTTGCGAGAGCTTGGCCATCTCGCGCTTGGAGACCAGCAATTTGCGGCGGCGGCGCGGTTCGTGGTTGAAGCGGTTGGCTTGCAGATATTCCGGCAAATAGGAATTGATCAGCCAGATCTCGCCGCCCTCGGTCGAGGCGTAGCTTTCCTGGATGTTGGCCTGGCCCTGGCGCAGCGACTTGACCTCGGTGCCGGTCAGCACCAAGCCGGTCTCGATCGTGTCGAGCACCTCGTAGGAAAAGCGCGCCTTGCGGTTTTCCGCAACGGTCTTGTTGTTGGGATCGGCTTTCTTGACTTGATTCATAATGCGGAGAGGTGGCGCCTCATCCCTAATTTATCAAGCCGGCGTGCTTAAGCGCCGCGTCGAGCCTCTCGGCGGTCGAAGTCTCGACGGTCACCAGCGGCGAACGCACCACGTTCTCGACCTTGCCCAGCTTCGACAGCGCGTATTTGGCGCCGGATACGCCAGGCTCAATGAAGATCGCCTTGTGCAGCGGCAGGAGCCGATCCTGCAGCTCGAGCGCCTTGGCGCTGTCGCCGGAGAGCGTCGCTTCCTGGAATTCGGCGCAGAGCCGCGGCGCGACGTTGGACGTCACCGAGATGCAGCCGACACCGCCATGGGCGTTGAAGCCGAGCGCGGAGGCATCCTCACCGGAAAGCTGGATGAAATCCTTGCCGCAGGTCATGCGCTGCTCGGAGACGCGCTCGACCTTGCCGGTCGCGTCCTTGACGCCGGCAATGTTCTTGAAATCGTGGCGCAGCCTGCCCATCGTCTCCGGCGTCATGTCGATCACCGAGCGCGGCGGGATGTTGTAGATGATGATCGGCAGCTTGGTCGCTCTGGCGACGGCCGCGAAATGCTCATAGAGGCCGCGCTGCGTCGGCTTGTTGTAGTAAGGCGTGACCACAAGGGCGGCATCGGCACCCGCCTGTTCGGCATACTTCACCAGGCCGACCGCTTCCTCGGTATTGTTGGAGCCCGCGCCGGCCACCACCGGCACCCTGCCCTTGGCCACCTCGATGGCGACCTTGACGACATGGCGGTGCTCCTCATGCGACAGCGTCGGCGACTCGCCGGTGGTGCCGACGGGAACGAGGCCCTTGGTGCCCTCGGCGATCTGCCATTCGACGAATGAGCGAAAGGCTTTCTCGTCGAAGCGCCCGCTCTTTTCGAACGGTGTCACGAGCGCAGTCAGCGAGCCTCTCAGCATGTCGTCCAAACTCCTTGGAACTTTGTCGGTTTATGCATGTCGTCGTCCCAAAACCGGTTTCCGCTTCTGGGCGACATGCATCGGCGTTTCATCAGATCGGTCAGTTGCGCGCCTTCTACCCGAAAGCGAAGCCGCGCACCATAGTCTCGACATTGTTCAGCGGCAAGCATCGGCGTATTGCCAGCAAGCGCAATTCGAACGGCCTCGATAACCTTTTGTTTACGAGCCCTTCACGACCTAAGTCTAGGCTTTGCATCGGGTTCTCAATGCCCGCGCCTGCTGACGATGTGCTAGGATCGTAAAATGCCGACGAGGCGGCCCCATCTTTTCGCGCTTTTGAGCGCGATCGTCGCGCTGACGCCTACCATGGCGATCGGTGGCAGCGTCGATGCGCGCGCGACGGCCTCGATTCCGGCGCCAGATGCGCCGCAGGCGCCTAGCCAGACGCCGATTGCCCCCGACATAGCGCAACTGAAGAGCGGGCTCGATGCGCTTGCCGCCAACAACATCGTTGGCGCGCGCAATGCGCGCGACACGCTGCCCGCCACCTCGCTCGACAGGCACATCCTCGCCTGGGCGATCGCGCTTTACGGCGGCGACCAGGTGCCGAGCGGCGAGATTGCCGACGCGGCCAAGATGCTGCCTGGATGGCCGGGCACGATCGCGCTGCGCAAGAACAGCGAGCGCGCGCTCTATCGCGAGAATCCGCCGCCGCAGGTGGTGGTGCAGGCCTTCGGCCGCAGCCAGCCGCTGACGCCCGAGGGTGTTATCATCCTTGCCCGCTCGCAGGTGGCGCTTGGCAACCAGGCCGCGGCGCGGTCTGTGCTGGTACCCTTTTGGCGCACGGAAAAACTGGAAGCAAAGGATGAGGCGGCCGTCATCAAGGAGTTCGGCACGCTGATCCCGGCGGCCGACCATCGCTACCGCATGGAGCGCATGTTCTATGCCGACCGGCCGTCGTCGGCGCTGCGCGTCGCCGGCCTCGCCGGCGCACAGCCGCTGGCGGATGCCTGGGCGGCGGCCGACAAGGGCGACAAGGACGCGGCCAAGCTGTTGAAAGCAGTGCCCGCGGCGCAGCGCTCGGCAGGCTATTTCTTCGCCGAGGCGGAATATCTGCGCAAGCAGCAGAAATTCGCCGAAGCCGCTGCTGCCGTGATGAAAGCGCCGACGAACCGCGATTCGCTGGTCGACCCCGATGCCTGGTGGGTCGAACGCCGCGTGCTCTCGCGCGAGCTGGTCGACCAGGGCGACATGAAGACCGCCTACAAGATTGTCTCCATGCACGCTGCCGAAAGCCCGCCGAACGCCGCCGAGGCCGAGTTCCATGCCGGCTGGTACGCGTTGCGCGGCCTCAACGACCCGGCGACCGCCGCAAGGCATTTCACGCGCATCACCGAGCTCGCCCAGGGACCGGTGTCGCTGTCGCGCGCCTATTACTGGCTCGGCCGGGCGGCGGAAGTCGGCGGCCCGGGCAGCGCCAAGGATTATTTCACGCGCGCGGCCAGCTACGGCACGACCTTCTATGGCCAGCTCGCCGGCGAGCGCGTGGGCTTGAGGACCCTCAACATCGCCTATCCGAAGCCGAGCGCGGCCGACCGTCAGAGTTTCGACGGCCGCGAGGCGGTGAGCGCGATCAAACGGCTGCAGGAAGCGGGCTATGACCGCTACGCCGAGACGCTCTACCGCGACCTTGCCGGCCAGCTGACCAGCCCGGGCGAACTGGCGCTGCTCGCGGTGCTGGCCGAAAAGCAGGGCAACCATTTCATGGCGCTGAAAGTCGGCAAGATCGCCGCCCAGCGCGGCATCGATGTCGGCGCGCTTTCGCATCCGCTGGGCGTCATTCCCGACTCGGCCAACATTTCCGGATCCGGCAAGGCGCTCGCCTATGCCATCGCTCGCCAGGAAAGCGAGTTCAATATCGGCGCCGTTTCCAGCGCCGGCGCGCGCGGCCTGCTGCAGTTGATGCCGGGCACCGCCAAGCAGTTGGCGAAAAAGGCCGGGATGAATTTCTCGCAGGCGCGGCTGACGACGGATGCCGGCTACAACGCGACGCTGGGCTCGGCCTTTCTCGGCGAGCAGCTCGACCGTTTCGGCGGCTCCTATGTGCTGACCTTCGCCGGCTACAATGCCGGCCCCAACCGCGCCGCCCAATGGGTGGCGAAATACGGCGACCCGCGCGGCAAGGACGTGGACGCCGTCGTCGACTGGATCGAGCGGATTCCCTACACGGAAACAAGAAGTTACGTACAGCGTGTGATGGAGAATTACGAGGTCTACAAGATGCGTATTTCAGGCAAATACGACATCGTGGGGGATCTCGTGAACGGACGAGGTTGAGGGCGCAAGGATATCGAAGCGCATCGCGTCAAAACAAATTCAAGCCGTGCGTTTTAAATCCGTGTTTGGCATCTGGTTCTCTCAAAACTGCGGCGCACTCGCGAACGACGTGTTAGTCCCGGCAGAAGGGTCGCGTCGCTACAATCGAATCTCTGGACCGCTGGTTGAACTGCCCATGGGCAGCGCCCCGGCACTGCTTGACAAGGACGTGCTTCTGTCGTTCCTTTAGTGAATACGAATATTCCGGGTGGGCGGATGTTGTTCGCGAGTGAGCTGGTCGTTCCTGCGCAGCGGCAGTACGACTATACTGTGCATAGCCTGTCCTCGGGGAAATACAGCCCGCCTCTACCAATATCGGAAGACGTCACCTCTCCGTTGGGAATGCCAGGGAGCTTGCCAGGTCGACATCTTATTGTCGAACTCCACGATGCCGTAAACCTCGACGACGCTTCTTTTATAGACCAGATCCTGCGGCACGCAGCCGAGGCCGCCAAAGCGAAAGTGCTCGCGCTCCACCATCACGTTTTCACGCCCGATGGCGGCGTTACTGCATTTGCGATGTTGGCTGAGAGCCATATTTCCATCCATACCTGGCCAGTCGAATGTTACGCTGCGGTGGATATATTCATGTGCGGTACTTGCAATCCCCTCGCTTGCCTGCTCGCCTTTGCAACGGCGTTTCGACCAAAACGCATGAGTGTACTGAATCTCAGCCGTGGTTCGCACGCGCTGGACTAAAGCGGCCACAAGGCGGCGCCTACGCGTATCTTCTCGGAAGAACGACACGCGTGAAGACAAAAAAGGCTTGAAGCGCGTTACTCAAATTTGTTTCGACGCGACGCGCTTTAAGTCCCTGGATCGAGGATAGAATGCCAGTCCGCGACGATATAGATCGTACGCCAAGCGACCTTGAGACGCCACAGCGGACGTATCCCCTGCCGCCTTTGCCGCCAGGTTATTTCTACGTAGAGATTGAGAAGCCGCAAGGATCCGTTGGCGCGTTCGTGCGGGAGGATGCCGATCCCTTCGATGAGTACAACTACCGCATCAAGAGCATCGTATATTCCGGACGGACGCAATTCCAGGATGTCATCGTAGCTGACACCTGCAACTTTGGACGCGCATTGTTCTTGGACGGCGCGATTCAAAGCTCGGCCGAAGACGAGGGTCTCTATCACGAGATCCTCGTGCAACCAGCGCTTCTGATGCACGACGATCCACGCGAAGTTCTCATTATCGGCGGGGGAGAAGGCGCAACCCTGAGGGAGGTGTTGGCGCACCGGTCAGTAAGCCGCGCCGTGATGATCGATATCGATCGGGAGCTTGTCGATATCTGCCGCGACCAGTTGCCGACTTGGCACCGGGGTGCTTTCGATGATCCGCGAGCTACGCTGCTCTACATGGATGGTCGAGCTTACCTGGATAGCGCCGATGAGATGTTCGATGTCATCATCGTCGACGTCGTCGACATGCTGGAAAACGGACCGGCGCAGCGACTTTATACGCGGCAATTCTATGAACTTGCGCATAGTCATCTGCGCCCGAATGGTATCCTCATAGTGCAAGCACTCGAATTTTCCTTTGCGGATTATAAAGCCCATTGCGCCCTGCGGCGCACGCTCCGGACGGTCTTCGCGGAAGTACACAGTTACAAGACATGCGTTCCGTCCTTTCTGGGCAGTTGGGGATTTTTGATCGCCTCGAACTGCGTGTCACCGGACAGCTTCAGCGCGGAGGTGCTCGATCGGGCAATTTTGGCGCGCCTTGGCCCGGAATGGCTCGACCATCTGACGGGACCCTTCATCCAGGCCAGTTTCACCCACTGCAAGGAAACGCAGTTTCTGCTCGATCTCCCCGGGCCGATCCTCGAGGATGACGTGGCTTTTGTCGAACCTCCCGATATCGCGGAGGAAGAGCCATCCGGTTCGCTTTTGCCGGCCTTGCGCGATTGACCGCAATGACTCCACAGGAGGTTCGCAGTCCTACGATTTGGCGGCTCCGCCAAGCTACGCCGGACGACAGCAACATCTGGCTTGCTCTTGAGCATCCCACCTCGCTTAAACTCGTTCGGGAATTGCTGACTGATTTGCCGGCGGACGCGGACGGATCGCTGACATTTGTCCACCTGCTTCCAGGAATTGAGACGCCTTTCGACGTTCAAAAGAAGTTCGAAGCCTGGGTAGCGGAATGCGATAGCGCCGAACCATATCTGGATGTGGTGAGCCGAAATGTCCGGCTTGTCTGGCGCGACCGGCGCTGCCTGGCTTTCGCACCCGCGCAAAGCGTTGACGACTGCCTTGCGGCGGCGGCGGCCTTCTCGCACACTTATAGCACCCTATCGTCGGAAGAGGCGCGACTGGAGGAGGCATGGCCGGCGATGATGGCAGATGTCGCTCTCACACATGACGTCCCCCGCGCTGCATTGCGTGAGCAATCTCGCGTCAACAGCATGACCCGGCGCTTTCAATCCGCGCGTATTTTGGTGACGCGCATCGACATGGCACTGCAACGAAGGGAGCCGACGCTCCTTCCTGCGGCGAAGCGGCTTTTTAGCGACCTTGCGCTGCAGTCCGACTTGGCGTCGCGCGTCCGCTTGCTGGACGATGGGATCGAGGTCGGCGAAGACCTTTACGAACGGGCCAACGATCGGCTGATCGAATATCGCAACTTCCGGACCGAGCTATGGGTGGAGATCGCTATTCTTTGCGCAATTTTGGCCGAGTTTGCGGTGCTGTTGGTGGATCTCTTTGAAAGATGAATCGGGCGAGGATCGACTTTTCGGCCTGACGGCGGACCAGCTGACGACAGATGGAGGGAAGCCTTTCTTAGCGGCGCTCAGTTGACCTTGGACCACCAAAAAGCCATAGCGCGTTCGAAGGCCGGTCCCACATGCATGCCTTCTTGTTTGACGATCCCTGTCCTCGCCTGTAGCTCTTGCCGATCCGGCAAGGGATAGCATCCAAAATGGCCAGCGACGGTTTCTGCGATTTCTTCTATACCGCGCCCGATGGTTTAAGACTCCATGCTCGTATCTACGGCGAGGCGAACGCCGGCAGTTGGCCGGTCGTCTGCCTGCCCGGACTCACCCGCAACGCCCGCGACTTCCACGAACTGGCGCTTTACCTTTCAACCAAGGCGGCAAGGCCGCGCAAGGTCGTTGCCTTCGACTATCGCGGGCGCGGGCAATCCGACCGCGATCCCGATATCGGCCACTATAATGTCGGGGTCGAAGCCGGCGATGTCCTTGCCGGGCTGTCTGCACTCGGCATCGAGCAGGCCGCCTTCATCGGCACGTCGCGCGGCGGCCTGATCATCCATGTGCTCGGCGCATTGCAGCCCGCCGTGCTGAAAGCCGTCGTGCTGAACGACATCGGCCCGGCGATCGAGGCAGCGGGCCTGGCCCATATCCGCTCCTATCTGGACCCGGCGCCGAGACCGAAGACATTCGCCGAGGCGGTGGATGCTCAGCGCAGCGTGCATGGCGCCGATTTCCCGGCGCTCGCCGACGCCGACTGGCCGCGGATGGTCCGGGCAATCTGCCGCGAGACGGAGGCCGGCTGGGTGCCGGATTTCGATCCGGCGCTGGTCGACACCCTTGCCGGCATCGATTTCAGCAAGCCGCTGCCGGACCTGTGGCCGCAATTCGACGCGCTCGCCGCGATCCCATTGCTTGTCATTCGCGGCGCCAACTCGAAACTGCTTTCCTCGACGACGCTTAAAGAGATGCAGGAAAGGCATCCCGGCATGGAAGCCATCACCGTCGAGGGCCAGGGCCACGCGCCCTTCCTCGATACCGGCGATTTGCCCGGGAAGATTGCCGTATTCCTTGATCGACAAGAAAATCAAATCAAGCAAAAGTAAAGTCCGAGACTACATCTGTCTCTGGCTTTGTATAGAATTTTACCCGCCAGCAAGGCCGATCCGACCGACCTAGTGGCACTGCAAGGGATTTTGACCGATCGGCTCTGTTTGCGTTGGCAGATGGCATGCGTTGGAGATTGGCCGAAATGCCCATCGCGATCGTCATTCCAGGGCGGAGCAGGAGCGAAGCTCCGTCGCGAAGACCCTGGAATCCATGCCGTTACCTTCGTCAACGAATGCAAAGGAGCAGAATTCTGCACCGCAGCAACGCTTCGAAGTCACAGGATTCTATGGTCTGCGCGCGTCGCTTCGCTCCTTGCTCCGCCATAGAATGACGAGGTTGGGGCGGCTTCAACCCGGCGTTTGCGCTGATTTCACGGAAATGAATGGAAAATCTTGCACCAAGACAAACCGCAACCTTTCAAAATCCCTGTGACGGGGGCCTAGGGCGTTTCACCGTTTCCGGGAAACGGTGAAACGCCCTAGCTCTTTGTTTTTACGCAATTCCGGACGGAAGGCTACGGCGAAGGCGCCCGAGTCCAACCGCTCACACTTTTCTGGAATTGCCTTTCGAGCGCTTGCTGGTCGCCTTGGCCGGTTCCGGCCCTTTCGCTTTCCGAGGAACTGAGGTTGGCGTGGTGAGAGGCGACGCGAACACGCAGTTTTGCGCCGAGCGAGACGACGCTTCGTCGCCGCGCGGTTTCTCGAGAACGACGACGCAGCCATCGAGATCGTTGGTGGCCAGGTGCGCGTAACGCATGGTCATCGACAAGGTCTGGTGACCCAGCCACATCTGGACGCGCCTTATGTCGATACCGCCCTGGACCAGACGTGAAGCGCAGGTGTGACGCAGGATATGCGGCACCACCTGTTCGTCGGCGCCGAGACCGACTTCCGTCTTCGCCTCGTTCCAGATCGCGCGGTACTGCGCCTGGGTAAGCTTGGTGAACGGGCCCTTCGGCCGGCGTCCTTCCGTGTTCGGCGGCAGCTTGATGACCTCCTTGACGCGTTCGGTCATCGGAATGGTGCGGCTGCGGCCGGACTTGGTGATCCAGAAGGAGACCCGGTGTTCCTGGATGTCGTTCCAGATCAGGCCAAGCGCCTCGCCGAGGCGGCAGCCGGAATCGACCAGGAAGACGGAAAGCCTGTAGGCATCCTCGCAGCGGCTGCGGATCGCCGCGAACAGCCTCGCCTCTTCGTCCCTTTCCAGGAAACGAATCCGTCCCGCCCGCTCCTTCTGGCGGCGGAACTCAGGCAGGCTGTGGATATCTCCCATCTTATGCGCCTTACGCAGCAATTTGCTGAGTGCAGCCATCTTGCGATTGATGGTTGCGTTGCTGTTGCCGCGCTGGCGCAAGGTACCGATAAGATTGTCCAGGGTATTCTGGTCAAAGGTGCTGAAACGATCTCCAAGAAGGATCTCGTCTATTTCACCAATGAAAGAGCTGACATTGTATTTATGTCGCCCGTCATCCCAGAGTATATCTCGATAGGCTGCAAAAAGCTCCCCGACCCTATACGACTTTACTTCTCTGATCTTGTTGAACGTGTATCGAAAGTTCGAGTTCTGAGAAGAAAAAACCGCAAAGTGTGCAGAGGACCCCCCCTCTTGAATCGCTTCGTTCGTCATTTTTTGACCACACCCCCGAGTGGATAGGCACAGCTACCCGCTTGGAAGCATCCTTTCAAGAGTTTTTGTCCGACAAAATGATTTCATCCACCAGACGGCGGATCCCGACGAAACCATTTCACAGACTTCAGCTACCAGTACCCCCTTCTCGTCTTTCGTTTGCCCTCACCCAGTCACGAAAACAAAAACCAGCCCGGGCAAGAAAACGCCCGGGCTGGATTTCACTTGTGCAAGTCCAGCCCTTAGAAGTCGCGCTGGAAGCGGAGGACGGCGCCGATGCCGTCGTCGCTGACGTGGAAGTCACTGTCAGACGCGTTGAAGTAGTCAACTTCACCGATGACCGTGAAGCCCGGCACGACGGTGTAGGCAACATTGGCAGCCACCGCGAAGGTCTTGCCTTCGTCATAGGAAAGCTGAGCGTTGAACGAGGTCTTGTCGTTGAACTTGTAGGTGCCGCCACCAAAGACGGCCCAGTTGCCATCCCAGTTCTTGAAAGAGTTCGTGTCGACGTGCTTGTCCGAGCCATAGTTCACCATGGCCCACAGCGACAGCTCGCTCGTGGCATTCACGTCCAAGCGAGCCTTGCCGGCCCACTCTTCCCAGACGCTGTCATACGCAGCAGTAGCGCTGATCGAGCCCCAGCCCTGCGTGTACTTCACGCCGCCGACGACATGCGGAACATAGCTGTCGACCGTATTGCCACCGGCACCATCTTCGAGCGAAACCACTGCCGAGAAGCCGTTGCCGGCATCGAAATAGTACTGGACCACGCCGGTATCGAAATCGCCGCCGTAGCCGACGATCGAGTCGTCGATGACGTTGCCGGCATAGCCGCTGAACGTCACCCAGGCCGACTCGTCCTTACCGACGCGGAAACCGCCGAGCTGGATCCAGGCGAAGTTCAGTGAGGGAACACCGCTTGAAGCCGAGATGAAGCCGCCGTCAAAGTCGCCGTGACCGGTATCCCAATTGAAACGGGTCTCGGTGTAGGTCTTCAACGTGCCGAGCTCGGTTTCCTGGCCGGTCCAGGTCTTCAGCGTGAAGCGGGCGTGCTTGGAGTAGGTGTCGTTCAAGCTACCGTCCGAACGATCACGGACGTTCGTGGCGCCGTTGATGTCGCCCACGCCGATGTCGTAGCGGATGTAGCCGCCGATGCGCAGGCAGGTTTCGGTGCCCGGGATGTAGAAATAGCCGGCGCCGTACACGTCGCAGATCTTGACGTATTCAGCCGGTTCCGGCTCGGCGACGGTCACAGCGTCCGCGGCGCGAGCACCGGAAACTGCGACGAGGGCCGCAGCTGAGCCGAGAAGAAGGCTCTTGATGTTCATTTTCTGACCTCCAGTCAGAATCGGACGGGAAAGGTCGAAGAAAAGGCATCATTCTAAGAATTCTCTTGTCATTTCAATGAGATAATCCTTGGCCAGTCAGTACAGCCCTGTCCGCCAAAACCGCTTATTGGCGAAGGCCTTTCCAGATCCGGTCTTGAAATATTGCTCGAGCTGCCGGGCGTTGGCCTCGGTTTCAACCGCGATATAGGCCTTCAAGGCGACAGGCAGATAAGCCTTGGTCGAAGTCACCTGTCCTGATTGGCGATTCGAAACGACGCCGGAGATCGTTTGTCGATCCGACATAGACATCGCCGCTATGGAGCTGCAGGAAATAGACGTACCATATGGTCCCCCCACGCTACTTCCTAGCTTCGGGCGACACTCCTACGCCCAAAATGCGGCTCCGGGTGGCCTGCCACCCGAAGCCCGCAGGGTGTAGGATGGCGGAGAGGATGGGATTCGAACCCACGAGAAGCTTTTGACCTCTACTCCCTTAGCAGGGGAGCGCCTTCGACCACTCGGCCACCTCTCCGTCGCGCCGGTGGATAAAGAAAAGCGCCGGCACAATCAACAAGCCGGCGCCATAATCAGCGAAAAATCGGCGGGCCTGCGTTCTCCCGCCGCTTCAGATGGCGATTCTGCGGCAATCGCCTGGCGGCCGACTCAGCTGCCCGCCGCATTTCCGTCGGTCCTTTGCCGGATTCGGGCGGATTCAGCCTTACGCGGACCTCGATGGTTAACGAGAGCTTTCGGAGTGAGGCCAAATCGTGTCATTTGTGCAACAACCCCCGGCGATAGCGCCCGGACGGCCCTCGCTGTGGCACGATCGTGGTTGAACGGCGCCGGCTCATGGGTAATGTCAGCTTCGAAGGAGCGGCGCGGTGCGCATCTTTTTCGGTAGTGGGGATGGGGCAGGGAACGCTGTCCTTCAGCAAAAAATACCCAGACCCGTTTTTTAACTTTTGACTGGAGGTCAGAAAATGAACATCAAGAGCCTTCTTCTCGGCTCAGCTGCGGCCCTCGTCGCAGTTTCCGGTGCTCGCGCCGCGGACGCAGTGACCGTCGCCGAGCCGGAACCGGCTGAATACGTCAAGATCTGCGACGTGTACGGCGCCGGCTATTTCTACATCCCGGGTACCGAAACCTGCCTGCGCATCGGCGGCTATCTCCGCTATGACATCGCCGGCGGCGACATCGGCTCGTTCGACGGTGCCCGCGGCGCCGACGTCAAGGACGGCAAGGACCAGGGCACCTGGTTCAAGCATGCTCGTTTCTCGCTGAAGACCTGGACCGGCCAGGAAACCGAGCTCGGCACCTTGAAGACCTACACCGAGACCCGCTTCAATTTCCAAAACTCGGGGAACACCGACACTACACCTTTCGTCAATGCCCCCGGCAGCAGCACCTCGCTGAACTTTGCCTGGATCCAGCTTGGCGGCCTGCGCGTCGGTAAGGACGAATCGGCTTTCGATACGTTCGTCGGCTACGCCGGCAACGTCATCCAGGATACGCTGATCCCCTATGGCGGCTTCGACACCAATGTCGTGCAGTATTACTTCGACGCCGGCAACGGCTTCTCGGCGGTGGTCTCGCTCGAAGAAGGCGCGGGTGCCGGCACTCTCAGGGATCCTCTCGGCGTTGGTCTTGGTGCAGCCGCCAACTATGGCGCATATTACGGCGCGGGCGCGATCGACTCCTATGTTCCGCATATCGTCGGCGGCGTGAAGTGGACGCAGGGCTGGGGCGCGATCACCGGCGTCATCGCCTATGACAGCAACTACGAGGAAGTGTCCGGCAAGGTCCGCTTGGACGTGAACGTCAACGACGCCCTCTCGCTGTTCCTCATGGCCGGCTATGGCACCGACGACAATCTCAACGACCGCACCTACTTGCACTATGCAGGCGGTCGCGGCTTCTACAAGCCGTGGGGCGGCAACTGGGCTGTGTGGGGCGGCGGTACCTACAAGTTCAACGAGAAGGCCTCGTTCAACATCCAGGCCTCGGCTGACGATTGGAAGAACGTCGGCGTCGCCGCGAACGTCGCCTACACTGTTGTCCCTGGCCTCACGGTCACGGCCGAAGTCGACTACCTCCATGGGGGCCGGTTCGGCGATGCTGGTCCGGAGAACTTCACCTTCACCGGTGGCACCAAGAAGAACGTCGTCGGCGGCATCCTCCGCTTCCAGCGCGACTTCTAAGGCCAGATATTTCTGCGATACAAAGAAACCCGGCGGGCAACTGCCGGGTTTTTCTTTCTGGTTTGATGCATGTCGAGGTTCCAAACCGCCGCGCGGTTTGGGTGCTCATCAGCAATGTCGAAGGCGGCCGTTTGGCATTCCACACCGTCGAAGTGAAGCGTCGGTGAAGAGCTTCAACTCCGGCGAAACAGGCTCTCCGACCCTACGCGACATCTCTTCGCCTGGGAGCAGATCGAACACTCCCCGCTGCGTTTGCCAATTGCCAACGTCGAGGCATCGACCGGGAAGGTGCCAGTTTCATCAATTCCGGGGAAATGCCCGACCGGCACCGCAGTTGCTTCTAGTAGCACGGCACAGGGATTTTGACCGACCGGCTCTGTTGCGTTGGCAGGTGGAGATTGGCCGAAACGCCCACCTCGTCGTCATTCCAGGGCGGAGCAGGAGCGAAGCTCCGTCGCGAAGACCCTGGAATCCATGCCGTTGCCTTCGCCAAGGAATGCAACGGAGCAAAATTCTGCACCGCAGCAACGCTTCCAAGTCACGGAATGGATTCTATGGTCTGCGCGCGTCGCTTCGCTCCTTGCTCCGCCATAAAATGACGACGTTGGGGCGGCTTCAACCAATCCCCGGCGACTTCACGGAAATGAATGGAAAATCTTGCACCAAGACAAATGGCAACCTTTCAAAATCCCTGTGTCGGGGAACTGGAGAACGCAGGACGAAGCGGCGGGAGCGGATCATCACCGATCCAGCATTATGTGGCAGGTTTCTCGACCAAGTCAGACGGCATTGACAGATGCCGCCAGTGTTTCCGCATCGAGCAACCGGCTCGCCGCAGCCGTTCCAGTGGCCGAAATCAAACTTCGGCGAGGTCGCCTAGTGCTTCGATGAGCGGTTTGATCTCGCCCTCAAAATTCTTCCAGCGCTTGACGGAGGATTTGTAGATCGGCTGACGAACCTGCCAACGGCTGGGGGTGGTAACGGCCCCTTCCCTGTCGAAGAAACGAAGACATGCGTCATCCCAAGGCAGGCCGAGATAGTCTATGAGCCGGCGCGACTGTGCCTCCTGGTCCTCGACAAGCGTCTCATAGCGATTCTCGAAGATACGGCCTGGGAAAACCTCGTTCCAGTGACGCATCAAGCGGTCGTACTCGCGATAGTATAGGCCTAGCGCCTGCAGGTCCGTGTTGTAGCTGTGTGCTGAGCTGAACGGCAGGACATAGCACGATACGCAGTTATCGATTGCGTCGCGGCGACAGTGAATGATGCGCGCCTTGGGAAAGAGCAGCGTGAGAAGGCCAATCAATTCGAAATTGTGCGGCATCTTATCCACGATGCGCTGCGCCGTCGGGGCGCGTTCCCGCAGATAGGTAAGGTGCTCTTCAGCCAACGTCCTGGACAAGCCTTCGGTGATCGTCTGGATCGGCTTGTTGAAATCCGGGACAGAGGGTTGCAGGCCGATTGCATTCGCAACCCGCCTCAGTTTGCTAAGCTCTCCGGCGCCATGAATCTCAGGATGGCTGGCGCAGATCTGTTCGGTAAGCGTCGTTCCCGAGCGTGGCATGCCCACCACGAATACGGGCGCTTCGGAAGTATTGCCGTAACCAGACCTTGCGGCAAACAGCTCCGGCGTGAAGGTTTCAATCGTCAGGTCTACGAAGCGACGGTACCGATCGATGTCGAATTTGTAACCTTCCGCTTGCTTCGCCTTCTTGAAGTGGTCGAAGGCTTCCGCATAGCGCTTGAGGTCGTTTTCCACCTTGCCGGCGGCGTAGTTGAGGCTGGCTTTGGCCTCCGGCTTAAGCCCCGGACTGTCCAGTTCGCGAAGGATCGCCTGGAGCTCGGCGGGCTCCTCGGTGAACTTTCGGGTTTGCACAAGGTCGTAGTAGGCGGCCGCCGCGTCGATGCGGCGTTCGATCGCCTCCTTGAGATAGGTAGCGGCCTCATCCATCCGTCCAAGACCGGTGAGCGCGGCCGCTATTCCGATCCGCGCCTTGGGATGGTCGCGGTTGATCTTCAGCGCCTTCTCATAGAGCGGCAAAGCCAGGTCGGGTTTGTCGAACTGGGTGTAGACGCGCCCTAGGGCGCAAAGCGCCTCTATGAGATCGGGCTGCACTTCCAAGGCATACTGAATATGGTCGATCGCTGCCGAATATTCACTCAGCTTGCCATAGGCCTCGCCAAGGCTGAGGTGGTAATAGGGGTTCTTAGGCTCTTCCGCGATCGCACGCCCGAAATAGCGCAGCGCCGCCTCGTCGTCGTAGCCGAGGCAAACGGTGCCCATGATGTAGAGCGCCAGCGGATGGTTTGGCGTTCGAGCCAGCACCTGGAAGCATAGATCCTGCGCTTCATCGAGTCGTTTGGCTTGTTGACACTCATAGGCTTTCGCCAGCAAAGCGTCGTCGGCCTGCGCGCGGGCAAGCGAATTTGCCTTGTGGAGGCTCGGCTGTGGCGGACTTGCCTGGGGCCATCTGGGTTTCGGCGCAGGGCCGGATTTCAAGTGTTTGGACCAGGCGGGCGGCAGACGATTGTTCATGGTGTCTGCTAGCAAAAAGCGCGGCTGGAATCCAGTCCAAGCTCGACGCGCAGCCGATGCTTTCAGTGACGTTTGCATCCTTCGCCGCGCGAGTAAGAACGCGTTCAGCGGTTTCAATCCAGCTTGCGCGTAATCAACCACCACGCTAGCAAGAACGCCATTTCCACGCGAGCCTGTGCCATGCTTCGTCGCCCCTCCCTCACGCCGATCATCGGCGCGCTTCCGACCACGGTGCCGTTCGTCGGCCCGGAGGCGCAGGAGCGCGAGCGCGGGCGGCCGTTCCGCGCCCGCATCGGCGCCAATGAAAGCAGTTTCGGGCCTTCGCCGCGCGTCATCGCGCGCATGGAAAGCGTTGCCCGCGACCAGTGGATGTATTGCGATCCCGACAATTACGAATTGAAGGTGGCGGCCGCCGCGCATCACGGCGTGGCGATCGAAAACGTGGTCGTGGGCGAAGGCATCGACGGCCTGCTCGGCCTGGTGGCGCGCATGTATGTCGGCCCTGGCGATGCGGTAGTCACCTCGCTTGGCGCCTACCCCACCTTCAATTTCCATATCGCCGGCGTCGGCGGCCGCCTGGTGACGGTGCCCTATGCCAATGACAAGGAAGACCTGGACGGTCTTCTCGCCAAGGTCGCGAGCGAAAAGGCGCCGCTGGTCTATCTTTCGAACCCCGACAATCCGATGGGAAGCTGGTGGGAGGCGCCGGATGTCGTCCGCTTCATCGAAGCGCTGCCGGAAACCACCATGCTGGTGCTGGACGAGGCCTATGGCGAGCTGGGACCGGCCTCGGCGCTGCCGGCGATCGATGTCGCGCGGCCGAACGTCATCCGCATGCGCACCTTCTCCAAGGCTTACGGCCTGGCCGGCATACGCTGCGGCTACGCCGTAGCGGAGGCGGAAGTGATCCGCGACTTCGAGAAGATCCGCAACCATTACGGCGTCAGCCGCATGGCGCAGGTCGCCGGCCTCGAGGCGCTTGCCGACCAGGATTATCTGCGCTCGGTGGTGGCGCGGGTGGCGGCGGGCCGCGAGCGCATTTCGGCCGTCGCCAGGCAGAACGACCTCAAGCCACTGCCGTCGGCAACCAATTTCGTCACCATCGACTGCGGCCGCGACGGCGCCTTCGCGCTGAAAGTGATGCAGAACCTTTTGTCGCGCGACGTGTTCATCCGCAAGCCGATGGCGCCACGGCTCGACCGCTGCATCCGGGTCAGCGTCGGCCTCGACCATGAGCTCGACATCTTCGCCGAGGAGCTGCCGGGCGCCTTGGCGGCGGTGCGAGGGAACTAGGATGTGTTGATATTCAGGTGATGCCAGCCTGCAAATGCTGGTTTTCTACGCTTCCGGTGCTCACGGACCCGAATGTCCGCTCCGCTCCGGCCTTCGCCGGCCAAAGCCCTCATAAGTGTCTCGGCTCTATGAAGGCTACGGCCGGCGTAGGCCGGTTCTCGAAAGCCACCATTTTCGGCTTGGCCTGACCTGAATCTAAACACACCCTAGCCCAAGTCCCTGTTGCCTTTGCCCTTTGCTGTGCCAGATTCCGCCAGGTGCAACGCGGAGCACAGGCAATGCAAGGCGAGCATAGAGCCGTTCGGGCGCGCGTTTCCGGTACGGTTCAAGGTGTGAGTTACCGCGTCTGGGCGCGCGCAGAAGCGATGCGTCTCGGGCTGACGGGTTGGGTGCGCAACGAGCGTGACGGCTCGGTCGCCGCGCTGATCGCCGGCGCCGATGCCGCTGTCACGGCGATGATCGAACGCCTGTGGCAAGGGCCGCGGGGCGCGCTCGTCTCGAATGTCGAGGTCGAGGAGGCGGCCGAAGAGGCGCCCTTGGATTTCAAGATCATCGTTTAGTGGCACTGCACAGGGATTTTGACCGGCCGGCTCTGTTTGCGTTGGCGGGTGGCATGCGTTGGAGATTGGCCGAAACGTCCATCGCGGTCGTCATTCCAGGGCGGAGCAGGAGCGAAGCTCCGTCGCGGAGACCCTGGAATCCATGCCGTTACCTTCGCCAAGGCGTGCAACGGAGCAGAATTCTGCACCGTGGCGGCGCTTCCAAGTCACGGAATGGATTCTATGGTCTGCGCGCGTCGCTTCGCTCCTTGCTCCGCCATAGAATGACGAGGTTGGGGCGGCCCCAACCACTCCCCGGCGTTTGCGCTGATTTCACGCAAATGAACGGAAAAACTTTCACCGAGGCAAACGGCAACCTTCGAAATCGCTTATCGGGGAACTAGTCTCATTTCATCTCCGCAAAGCCGGGGCGGGCAACGAGCGTATGAACCGCTTGAATTAATTAAACGTTCGTTTTATTATTCCTGCCAGAGGCAAACATGGCACGCACCACAGGTTCCGACGGGGAAAAGACCGAAGCGGCCGTTCGCGAGGCGGCGGTCAGCCTGATCGCGCGCCTCGGCTACGAGGCGATGTCGATGCGGCAGCTGGCGGCTGAGGTCGGCGTGCAGGCGGCAGCGCTCTATCGGTATTTCCCGACCAAGGAGGATCTGCTTTTCACCTTGATGCGAGAGCATATGGAAGGTCTGCTCAAGGCTTGGGAAGCGGCGCGACCGGCGAGCATCGATCCGGTCACCCGGCTCGCCGCCTATGTCGAGAACCACATCGCGTTCCACATCGAGCGGCGCCACGCCACCCATGTCTCCAATATGGAGTTGCGCAGCCTTTCGCATGAAAGGCTGACGCAGATCCTCAAAATGCGCACGGCCTATGAGAAGGAACTGCGCACGATCCTGCGCGACGGCGCCGAGGCCGGTGTCTTTCAGGTCGACGACACCGGGCTCACTGCCATGGCGTTGATCCAGATGATGACCGGCGTCATCGTCTGGTTCAGGCCGGGCGAGCGGCTGTCGATCGCCGAAGTCACGGCATCATATCTTTCGATGACAATGCGCCTGGTCGGCGCGACAATCAGCCATGGCACCGCGCGTCGCTTGGGGCGCGCCAGGGACGCCGTGGCACTCTGATACGGCGCGATCTCCGCGAAGACCGGCGCAGGGAGGAACGGCATGTACACGAATACGCTGAACTTCGGATTGGATCCGGATATCGAGGCGCTGCGCGATACGGTGCGGCGCTTCGCCCAGGACAGGATCGCGCCGATCGCGGCGGAGATCGACCGCTCCAACGAATTTCCCGCGCATCTGTGGGCCGAGCTCGGCGCGCTCGGCCTGCTCGGCATCACCGCCGATCCGGACTTCGGCGGCAGCGGCATGGGCTATCTCGCGCATGTCGTGGCCATGGAGGAGATTTCGCGCGCGTCCGCCTCGGTCGGCCTCTCCTACGGCGCGCACTCGAACCTCTGCGTCAACCAGATCAACCGCTGGGCCACCCCGGCGCAGAAGGAAAAGTACCTGCCTGCCCTTTGCTCGGGCGAGACGGTCGGCGCGCTGGCGATGTCGGAACCAGGCGCCGGCTCGGACGTGGTGTCGCTCAGGCTGCGCGCCGAAAAGCGCAACGACCGCTACGTGCTCAACGGCTCGAAAATGTGGATCACCAACGGTCCCGACGCCGGGACGATGGTGGTCTATGCCAAGACCGATCCGGAACGTCATGCGCGCGGCATCACGGCTTTCATCGTCGAGAAGACGATGGCCGGCTTTTCGGTGGCGCAAAAACTCGACAAGCTCGGCATGCGCGGCTCGAACACCGGCGAGCTCGTGTTCGAGGATGTCGAGGTGCCGTTCGAGAACGTGCTGCATGAGGAAGGGCGCGGCGTCGAGGTGCTGATGTCGGGGCTCGACTACGAGCGCGCGGTGCTGTCCGGGGGCCCGATCGGGCTGATGGCGGCCTGCCTCGACGTCGCTGTGCCCTACGTGCAAGAGCGCAAGCAGTTCGGCCAGCCGATCGGCACCTTCCAGCTGGTACAAGGCAAGCTTGCCGATATGTACTCGACGATGAACGCCGCGCGCGCCTACGTCTATGCGGTTGCGGCCGCCTGTGACCGCGGCGAGACTTCGCGAAAAGACGCCGCCGGTTGCGTGCTGTTCGCCGCCGAGAAAGCGACGCAGATGGCGCTCGATGCTATCCAGCTGCTCGGCGGCAACGGCTACATCAACGACTATCCGACGGGACGGCTGCTGCGCGACGCCAAGCTCTACGAGATCGGCGCCGGCACCAGCGAGATCCGCCGCTGGCTGATCGGGCGCGAGATCATGGCGGAGGGGGTTTAATGCGCTCGGCTCGTCACTTTCGTCGAGCCTTCGTCGACCCGCTTACGAGCCGCTTCGGCGAGAGTGTCCGAAACCCATTGATTAATGGATTTGCCGTCGCTGGAAGCCGCCCGGCTGACAAGACGGTGGACTTCCGGCGTGGTGCGCAAGGCGAGTTTGCCAGAAAAAGGTTTTTCCGGCTCCTTGTTCTGTTCCGCGCAAAATTCGAGGTAGTCGTCGACACATTCATGAAAAGCCTTCAGCAATTCTTCCGCCGAATCGGCTTCGTATGTGAAGATGTCGCGAATACCCACGATACGACCGTGAAACACGACGTCGTTTTCGTCGAACTCGATGGTTCCCAGATATCCTTTGTATGGCCTCATAGCTCAACACCCGAATCTAGTAGGAAAGTCCTGATCTCCCGGACCACATATGCTTTCGTATCAGGCGAGGGATGCGGTCGATGGACTCGAAGCGTTATACCGTTCAATGTGAAGCGGACCCGCGATCCGCGTCCTTCCGAAACTTGCGCGCCGAGCGCAACCAGCAAAGCCTCAACATCTCGCCACTTGATCGAAGCGCTGACCGGGTTTGCAAATATCCTGTCCAGCGTCTGTCGATGTGCTGTCTTCATGACTTTTCGCCCTCCCGAGATCGAAGACTTGGTCGACTCCTCTCGGGTCAGGGCGAGAGCCAAGTGATACTAAAATATGATATCATCTGAGGTCCGTCAATGCCTGCGCTTACGTCCCAGATCTCACCCTCCTCGGATACATTCCGCGCCAATGCCGAGCGCATGCGCGCACTGGTCGCCGACATCGCGGAGAAGGCGGCAAGCGTCGAGCGCGGCGGCTCGGACGAAGCCCGCGAACGCCACGTCTCACGCGGCAAGCTGTTGCCGCGCGAGCGGCTGGCGCAACTGCTCGACACCGGCTCGCCCTTCCTCGAGGTCGGGCAGTTCGCGGCATGGTCGATGTATGGCGAGGACATTCCGTCGGCCGGCATCGTCACCGGCGTCGGCCGCGTCGAGGGCACCGAAGTCATGGTCGTCGTCAACGACGCCACGGTGAAGGGCGGTACCTATTACCCGCTGACGGTGAAGAAGCATCTCAGGGCGCAGGAGATCGCGCTGCAGAACAACTTGCCTTGCGTCTACCTGGTCGACAGCGGCGGCGCCAACCTGCCCAACCAGGACGAGGTTTTCCCGGACCGCGAGCATTTCGGCCGCATCTTCTACAACCAGGCCAACATGTCGGCCGCCGGCATCCCGCAGATCGCCTGCGTCATGGGTTCCTGCACGGCGGGCGGCGCCTATGTGCCGGCGATGTCGGACGAGACGATCATGGTGCGCAACCAGGCGACCATCTTCCTCGGCGGCCCGCCGCTGGTGAAGGCCGCCACCGGAGAAGATGTCAGCGCCGAGGAGCTCGGCGGCGCCGATGTCCACACCAGGCTTTCCGGCGTCGCCGACCACTATGCGATGGACGATGAACACGCCTTGGCTATTTGCCGGCGCATCGTCAAGAACCTCAATCGGAACAAGGCTCTAAACCTCAATCTGCAGAAACCGGTGCCGCCGCTTCACGATCCGCAGGAACTCTACGGCATCGTGCCGACGGATTTGCGCCAGCCCTATGACGTGCGCGAGGTGATTGCCCGGCTCGTCGACGGTTCGGAGTTCGACGAGTTCAAGCAGAATTACGGCACCACTCTGGTCACCGGCTTTGCCCATCTGCACGGCATGCCGATCGGCATCATCGGCAACAATGGCGTGCTGTTTTCCGAAAGCGCGCTGAAGGGCGCTCATTTCATCGAGCTCTGCTGCCAGCGCGGCATTCCTTTGGTCTTCCTGCAGAACATCACCGGCTTCATGGTCGGGCGCAAATACGAGGCCGGCGGCATCGCCAAGGACGGCGCCAAGCTGGTGATGGCGGTCGCCACGGCACGCGTGCCCAAGCTCACGGTGATCATCGGCGGCTCGTTCGGCGCCGGCAATTACGGCATGTGCGGCCGCGCCTATTCGCCTCGCTTCCTGTGGATGTGGCCGAACGCGCGCATCTCGGTGATGGGGGGCGAGCAGGCGGCCACTGTGCTTGCCATGGTCAAGCGCGAGGGCATCGAGCGCAAGGGCGGTGAATGGAGCGCCGAAGACGAGGCGAAATTCAGGAAGCCGATCCTGATGAAATACGAGCATGAGGGCCATCCGCTCTATTCCTCGGCCAGGCTCTGGGACGACGGCATCATCGATCCGGCCAGGACCCGCGACGTGCTGGCGCTCAGCCTTTCGGCGGCGCTCAATGCCGGAATCGAGGCGACGAAATTCGGCGTGTTCAGGATGTGACGATGAGCGCTCTCGGCGACAGGATCCGTATCCACACCGGCGACATCACCAAGCTCGCGGTCGACGCCATCGTCAATGCCGCCAATTCCTCGCTGCTGGGCGGCGGCGGTGTGGATGGCGCCATCCATCGCGCGGCCGGGCCGGAGCTGCTTGCCGAATGCCGCACGCTGCATGGCTGCAAGACCGGCGACGCCAAGCTGACCAAGGGCTATCGGCTGCCGGCGCGTTACGTTATCCATACGGTAGGCCCGGTCTGGCAAGGCGGCGGCAAGGGCGAAGCCGAGCTGCTCACCTCCTGCTACCGGCGCTCGCTCGAAATCGCGCTCGGCCATGATTGTCGAACCATCGCTTTCCCGGCGATCTCGACCGGCATCTATCGCTTTCCGAAGGAGCAAGCGACCAGCATTGCCGTTGGCACCGTCAGCAACTTCATCGCGCAGAATGTGCTGCCGGGAACCGTGACTTTCTGCTGCTTCGACGAGCCGACCGCGGAACTATACCGGCGAGCCATTGCTGACCTCGGGAAGAGCTGACCTCGATGATCAACCAGACTGCTCAAGAGACGACTTCGGCAAAGCACTCTCTTGATAAGGGAGTGCTCCACTATGTTGGACGAACGCTGGCCTGGAGAGGCCGGCGGGACAGCGCCCCCCTCTGTCCTGCCGGACATCTCCCCCACAAGGGGGGAGATTGGCAGCTTCGGCGCTGCCGCTCTCCCTACAATGTTGACGATTGGCGAAATCGGCGGCGACGTCCGATCTCCCCCCTCGTGGGGGAGATGTCCGGCAGGACAGAGGGGGGCGCGAAGGAATGCCTCCTCAACGCGAAGCAAGCTCTACTCGCGGAGGCTCCATGTTCG
>NZ_VFTP01000022.1:0-61344 GCF_006439455.1 Mesorhizobium sp. B2-9-1
GCGATGGAAGAGAAGCTGCGCTTCGCCATCCGTGAAGGCGGCCGCACCGTCGGTGCCGGCATCGTCGTCACCATCAAAGAGTAATTTGGACTGAAACCGATCTGTCGCGGGCGCGGGAGCTGCCCGCGCCGCGCCAGAACAAGGAATTGACGCATGAACGGACAGAATATCCGCATCCGCCTTAAGGCGTTTGACCACCGGGTGCTCGACGCCTCGACGCGCGAAATCGTGTCGACCGCCAAGCGCACCGGCGCCAACGTCCGCGGCCCCATCCCGCTGCCGACGCGGATCGAAAAATTCACGGTCAACCGGTCGCCCCACGTCGACAAGAAGAGCCGCGAACAGTTCGAGATGCGCACGCACAAGCGGCTGCTCGACATCGTCGATCCGACCCCGCAGACGGTCGATGCTTTGATGAAGCTCGATCTGGCCGCCGGTGTCGACGTCGAGATCAAGCTCTAAGGGAATAAGAGAGCGGTAAGGGGCGGTGCCCCTGGCCCGGAACTCTAAAGGAATTGAACCGATGCGTTCAGGTGTGATTGCAAAAAAGGTGGGAATGACCCGCATCTATAACGATGCCGGCGAACACGTTCCCGTCACCGTTCTCCAGATGGAGAACTGCCAGGTCGTGGCCCAGCGCACGCAGGAGAAGAACGGCTACACCGCCGTCCAGCTCGGCGTTGGCCTTGCCAAGGTGAAGAACACGTCGAAGGCGATGCGCGGCCATTTCGCCGCCGCTTCCGTCGAGCCGAAGGCCAAGGTCGCCGAGTTCCGCGTCTCCGCCGACAACATGATCGACGTCGGCGCCGAGCTGACCGTCGAGCATTTCGTCGCCGGCCAGAAGGTGGACGTCACCGGCACCTCGACCGGCAAGGGTTTCCAGGGCGTGATCAAGCGGCACCACATGGGCGGTGGCCGCGCCACGCACGGTAACTCGGTCTCGCACCGCACGCACGGCTCGACCGGCCAGCGCCAGGACCCCGGCAAGGTGTTCAAGGGCAAGAAGATGGCCGGCCACATGGGCGATACCCGCGTCACCACGCAGAACGTCGAGGTCGTCTCGACCGACGCCGATCGCGGCCTGATCCTGATCCGCGGCGCGGTTCCCGGCGTCAAGGGCGCATGGATCCTGGTTCGCGACGCCGCCAAGGTTGCGCTGCCGGCCAATGCGCCGAAGCCGGCCGCGATCCGCGCCGCTGCCGCCAAGAACGAAGCCCCGGCCACTGAGGGAGCCGAATAATGGATCTCAAGATCACAACGCTGGGCGGCAAGGACGCCGGCAAGGTGGAACTCTCCGAGGAGATTTTCGGCCTTGACCCGCGCGAGGACATCCTGCAGCGCGTCGTGCGCTGGCAGCTCGCCAAGAAGCAGCAGGGCACGCACAAGGCCAAGGGCCGCGCCGAAATCGCGCGCACCGGCGCCAAGATGTACAAGCAGAAGGGTACGGGCCGCGCCCGTCACCACTCGGCTCGCGCTCCGCAGTTCCGCGGCGGCGGCAAGGCACACGGCCCGGTCGTTCGCAGCCATGAGCACGAGCTGCCGAAGAAGGTCCGTGCGCTTGGCCTCAAGCACGCTCTCTCGGCCAAGGCCAAGAGCGCTTCGCTGATCATCGTCGACGAGCTGAAGCTCACCGAAGCCAAGACCAAGGCGCTGGTGGCGAATTTCGAGACGCTGGGGCTGACCAACGCCCTGGTGATCGGTGGCGCCGAGCTTGACCAGAACTTCAAGCTGGCGGCGACCAACATTCCGAACATCGACGTGCTGCCCATCCAGGGCATCAACGTCTACGACATTCTGCGCCGCGGCACGCTGGTCCTTTCGAAGGCCGCTGTCGAGGCTCTCGAGGAGCGCTTTAAATGACCGACCTCCGTCACTACGACGTGATCGTCTCGCCGGCGATCACCGAAAAGTCGACCATGGCTTCCGAGCAGAACCAGGTCGTCTTCAACGTCGCCAAGAAGGCGTCGAAGCCGGAAATCAAGGCTGCCGTGGAGGCTCTCTTCGGCGTCAAGGTGACGGCTGTGAACACGCTCGTCCGCAAGGGCAAGATCAAGCGCTTCCGCGGCACCGTTGGCCGCCAGGGCGACGTCAAGAAGGCGGTTGTGACGCTGGCCGAGGGCCAGTCGATCGACGTCGCGACGGGTCTCTGAGCAAGGCCGCGAGGACAGGACAATGGCACTTAAGAAATTCAACCCGGTAACGCCGAGCACCCGCCAGCTGGTCATCGTCGACCGCTCGGGCCTCTACAAGGGCAAGCCCGTCAAGGGCCTGACTGAAGGCCTGACCAAGTCGGGCGGCCGCAACAACTACGGCCGCATCACGGCCCGCTTCATCGGCGGCGGTCACAAGCGTTCGTACCGCATCATCGACTTCAAGCGTAAGAAGTACGACGTCGTCGGCACGGTCGAGCGTATCGAATACGATCCGAACCGCACCGCCTTCATCGCGCTGATCAAGTATGACGACGGCGAGCTGTCCTACATCCTGGCCCCGCAGCGTCTTGCTGCCGGCGACAAGATCGTGGCTGGCGAAGCGGTCGACGTGAAGCCGGGCAACGCGATGCCGCTGGCCTCGATGCCGGTCGGCACGATCGTCCATAACATCGAGCTGAAGCCGGGCAAGGGCGGCCAGGTCGCCCGTTCGGCTGGCGGTTACGCCCAGCTCGTCGGCCGCGACCAGGGCATGGCGATCCTGCGCCTCAACTCGGGCGAGCAGCGTGTCGTGCACGGTTCCTGCATGGCCACCGTCGGCGCCGTGTCGAACCCCGACCACGGCAACATCAACGACGGCAAGGCCGGTCGCACCGTTTGGCGCGGCAAGCGCCCGCACAATCGCGGCGTGGCCATGAACCCGGTCGACCATCCGCATGGCGGCGGCGAAGGCCGCACCTCGGGTGGCCGTCATCCGGTTTCGCCCTGGGGCAAGCCGACCAAGGGCAAGAAGACGCGGTCCAACAAGGCGACCGACAAGTTCATCCTGCGCTCGCGTCATCAGCGCAAGAGCTAAGAAGAGGTAACGCCAAGTGACTCGTTCGATTTGGAAAGGCCCCTTCATCGACGGCTACCTTCTCAAGAAGGTGGACAAGGTTCGTGAAGGTGGTCGCAATGAGGTGATCAAGATGTGGAGCCGTCGCTCCACCATCCTGCCGCAGTTCGTCGGCTTCACCTTCGGTGTCTACAACGGCCAGAAGCACGTTCCCGTCTCGGTGAACGAGGACATGGTCGGCCACAAGTTCGGTGAATTCGCTCCGACCCGGACCTATTACGGTCACGGCGCGGATAAGAAGGCGAAGAGGAAATAATCATGGGCAAGGCCAAAGCTCCGCGCAGGCTTGCTGATAACGAGGCGCGTGCCGTTCTGCGCACGATCCGCATCAGCCCGCAGAAGCTCAACCTGGTTGCCGCGCTGATCCGCGGCAAGAAGGTCGCGACAGCGCTTTCCGACCTCGAATTCTCGGCCAAGCGGATTTCCGGCACGGTCAAGAAGACGCTGGAATCGGCGATCGCCAATGCGGAAAACAATCACGACCTCGACGTCGACGCTCTGATCGTGGCGGAAGCCTATGTCGGCAAGTCGATCGTCATGAAGCGTTTCCACGCTCGTGGCCGCGGCCGCGCCAGCCGTATCGAAAAGCCGTTCTCGCACCTCACGATCGTCGTTCGTGAAGTCGAGGAAAAAGGGGAGGCCGCATAATGGGCCAGAAAGTCAATCCGATCGGGCTGCGTCTCGGCATCAACCGTACCTGGGATTCGCGCTGGTTCGCGAACACCGGCGAATACGGCCAGCTGCTGCACGAGGACCTCAAGATCCGCAAGTATCTCGAGAAGGAACTCAAGCAGGCCGCGATCTCGAAAGTCGTGATCGAGCGTCCGCACAAGAAGTGCCGCGTGACCATCCACGCCGCGCGTCCGGGCCTCATCATCGGCAAGAAGGGCGCCGACATCGAGAAGCTTCGCAAGAAGCTGACCGAGATGACGAAGTCCGAAACGCACCTCAACATCGTTGAAGTGCGCAAGCCGGAAATCGACGCTACGCTGGTCGCCCAGTCGATCGCCCAGCAGCTCGAGCGCCGCATCGCGTTCCGCCGCGCCATGAAGCGTGCCGTTCAATCGGCCATGCGTCTCGGCGCCGAAGGCATCCGCATCAACTGCTCCGGCCGTCTCGGCGGCGCCGAGATCGCGCGCATGGAGTGGTACCGCGAAGGCCGCGTGCCGCTGCATACGTTGCGCGCCGACGTCGACTACGGCACGGCCGAGGCGAACACGGCCTACGGCATCTGCGGCGTCAAGGTGTGGGTGTTCAAGGGCGAGATCCTCGAGCATGACCCGATGGCTTCCGAGCGCCGTGCAACCGAAGGCGATGCCGCGCATGGCGGCGGCGGTGCTGGCGGTGAGCGCGAACGCGGCCGCCGTCGCGAGAACGCCTGAGACATTTGAGAATTTGGAGTTAGAACGATGCTGCAGCCAAAGCGCACAAAGTTCCGCAAGCAGTTCAAGGGCCGTATCCACGGTACCGCCAAGGGCGGCACCAATCTGGATTTCGGCGGTTTCGGGCTGAAGGCGCTTGAGCCGAACCGCGTCACCGCGCGCGAGATCGAGGCGGCCCGCCGCGCGATCACCCGCGAGATGAAGCGCGCCGGCCGCGTCTGGATCCGGGTGTTCCCGGACCTGCCGGTCACCTCGAAGCCGACCGAAGTCCGCATGGGTAAGGGCAAGGGCGCCGTCGACTACTGGGCGGCGCGCGTCAAGCCCGGCCGTATCATGTTCGAGATCGACGGCGTCAGCGAGGAGACCGCTCGTGAAGCGCTGCGTCTCGGCGCCGCCAAGCTCTCGGTCAAGACGCGCTTCGTGCAGCGCATCGCAGAATAAGGACAGGCGATCATGAAAGCCGAAGACATCCGGACCAAGACCCAGGATCAGCTGACCGACGACCTGGCCGCTCTCAAGAAGGAGCAGTTCAACCTGCGCTTCCAGAAGGCCACCGGCCAGCTCGAAAAGACCGCGCGCGTGAAGCAGGTCCGCAAGGACATCGCGCGCATCAAGACCATCGCCGCGGAAAAAGCCGCGGCCAAGAAGGGTTAAGACCATGCCAAAGCGCATCCTGCAGGGCACCGTCGTCAGCGACAAGAACGAGAAGACGGTCGTGGTCAAGGTCGAGCGTCGCTTCACGCATCCCGTGATGAAGAAGACCGTGCGCATGACCAAGAAGTACAAGGCGCACGACGAGAACAACGCCCACAAGGTCGGCGACCAGGTGTTCATCCAGGAATCGAAGCCGATTTCCAAGGACAAGCGCTGGGTTGTCGTCTCTTCGGATCAGGCTTGATCCGGGCGACGAACCGAATTTTGGACAGACCGGGGAGGGGTGAAGAACCCGTCCCGTTAGAAAAGAAGAAGGCGGCCAGTCATGATTCAGATGCAAACAAACCTCGACGTCGCGGATAATTCCGGCGCCCGTCGTGTCATGTGCATCAAGGTGCTGGGCGGCTCGAAGCGGAAATACGCCTCCGTCGGCGACATCATCGTGGTGTCGATCAAGGAAGCCATTCCGCGCGGCCGCGTTAAGAAGGGCGATGTGATGAAGGCGGTCGTGGTTCGCACGGCCAAGGACATCCGCCGCCCGGACGGCAGCGTGATCCGTTTCGACAAGAACGCGGCCGTTCTCGTCGACAATAAGAAAGAGCCGATCGGCACCCGTATCTTCGGACCGGTTCCGCGCGAGTTGCGCGCCAAGAACCACATGAAGATCATCTCGCTCGCGCCTGAAGTGCTGTAAGGAGCCGGACCAATGCAAAAGATCAAAAAAGGCGACAAGGTCGTCGTGCTTGCCGGCAAGGACAAGGGCCGTTCGGGCGAAGTCCTGTCGGTGCAGCCGAAGGAAGACACCGCGGTCGTCCGCGGCGTGAACCTCATTCGCCGTCACCAGAAGCAGACCCAGTCGCAAGAGGCTGGGATCATCACCAAGGAAGCGCCGATCCACCTGTCGAATATCGCGCTGGCCGACCCCAAGGACGGCAAGCCGACCCGCGTCGGCTTCACCATCCAGAAGGATGGCAAGAAGGTGCGCGTCGCCAAGCGTTCGGGAGAAGTCATCAATGGCTAAGGCTGAAACCAAGCAGGCAACTGCCAAGAACGAGCCGCGCCTCAAGAAGGTCTACAACGAGACCATCCGCAAGGCGATGCAGGAGCAGTTCGGCTACGACAACGACATGCAGGTTCCGCGCATCGACAAGATCGTGCTGAACATGGGTGTCGGCGAAGCAACCGCGGACTCCAAGAAGCCCTCGGTCGCGGCCGAGGATCTCGCGATGATCGCCGGCCAGAAGGCCGTCGTCACCCGCGCCCGCAACTCGATTGCCGGCTTCAAGGTGCGCGAGAACATGCCGATCGGCGCCAAGGTCACGCTGCGCAAGGAACGCATGTACGAGTTCCTCGACCGCCTCGTGAACATCGCGCTGCCGCGCGTTCGCGACTTCCGCGGGCTGAACCCGAAGAGCTTTGACGGCCGTGGCAACTACGCCATGGGCATCAAGGAACACATCGTGTTCCCGGAGATCAACTACGACAAGGTTGATCAGGTCTGGGGCATGGACGTCATCGTTTGTACGACGGCGAAGACGGACGACGAGGCTAGAGCGCTGCTCAAGGCCTTCAACTTCCCCTTCCGCCAGTAACGGCAGCGAAAAAGGAAACATCTGAAATGGCAAAGACCAGCTCAGTCGAGAAGAACAACCGGCGCCGCAAGCTCGCCGACCAGTACGCCGCCAGGCGCGCGGCGCTCAAGGCCATCATCATGGATCAGTCCCAGCCGATGGAAGAGCGTTTTCGCGCCCAGTTGAAGCTTTCGGCGCTGCCGCGCAACTCGGCAAAGATCCGCATCCGTAACCGCTGCGAGGTGACGGGCCGTCCGCGCGCCTATTATCGCAAGCTGAAGCTTTCGCGTATCGCGCTTCGCGATCTTGGCAATACCGGCCAGATCCCGGGCCTGGTCAAGTCGAGCTGGTAAGGAGACACTGAGATGTCATTGAGCGATCCTCTCGGCGATATGCTGACCCGCATCCGCAACGCCTATGGCCGCAAGAAGTCGAGCGTTTCGACCCCGGCCTCGCGCCTGCGTGCCCGCGTCCTCGAAGTGCTGAAGTCGGAAGGCTATATCCGCGACTACAGCCAGACCGACTTCGAAAACGGCAAGTCGGAAATCGAGATTGAGCTGAAATATTTCGACGGTGCCCCGGTTGTGCGCGAGATTGCGCGCGTCTCGAAGCCTGGCCGTCGCGTCTATGTCTCGGCCAAGTCGATCCCGCACGTCGCCAACGGCCTCGGCATCGCCATCCTTTCGACGCCGAAGGGCGTCATGGCCGACCATGAAGCGCGCGAGCAGAATGTCGGCGGCGAAATCCTCTGCCAGATATTCTAGGGGCGAATGGTCAATGGTGAATAGTGAATGGTGAAACTGCGCGGAACTTCGACCGGGCTATTCACCATTTTACCATTCACCATTCACAGCAGTTAAGGAAAGAAGGAGACAACGATGTCTCGTATCGGAAAGAAACCCGTTTCGCTGCCGCAAGGCGTGACCGCGTCCGTCAACGGCCAGACCGTGACGGCGAAGGGCCCCAAGGGCGAGCTGAACTTCGTGGTGAACGACGAAGTGCTGGTGAAGATGGTGAACAACGAGATCTCCGTCGAGCCGCGCGACCAGACCAAGACCGCCCGCTCCAAGTGGGGCATGTCGCGCACGCAGATCGTCAACATCCTGCAGGGCGTAAAGGACGGCTTCGAGAAGAAGCTCGAGATCACCGGCGTCGGCTATCGTGCGGCGTTGCAGGGCAAGAACCTGCAACTGGCGCTCGGCTTCAGCCACGACGTGGTCTATCAGACGCCGCAGGGCATCACCATTACGGTGCCGAAGCCGACCGAAATCACGGTGTCGGGCATCGACAAGCAGCAGGTCGGCCAGGTCGCCGCCGAGATCCGCGAATATCGCGGTCCCGAGCCTTACAAGGGCAAGGGCGTGCGCTATGCCAACGAGCGCATCGTGCGCAAGGAAGGCAAGAAGAAGTAATAGGCCTGGCCTCGAGAAGTTGCAGACTTTTCGGAAAGGGCCAAGCCGCAGATGTGTAACGCCGCGGGGAGCGGCCGCGGGAGGCTTGGCCTACCGCACAGGGTTGCCCCCGTTTTCTGAAGGCAAGGAACTGACATTATGGCAAGCCCCAAAGAAACCATCCAGCGCCGCGCGCAGCGCGTGCGCCGCCAGCTGAAGAAGGTCGCCGGCGAGCGTCCGAGGCTTTCGGTGCACCGCACCTCGAAGAACATCTACGTGCAGGTGATCGACGACGCCAACGGCCATACGCTCGCCGCCGCCTCGACGCTGGAGAAGGACCTCAAGGGTTCGCTCAAGACCGGCGCCGACACCGCAGCCGCGGCCGCGGTCGGCAAGCTGATCGCCGAGCGTGCCACGAAGGCCGGGGTCAAGGAAGTCGTCTTCGACCGCGGCCCGTACATCTATCACGGCCGCGTCAAGGCGCTGGCCGAGGCTGCCCGCGAAGGCGGTCTCAGCTTCTAATGCTTGATCCCGAACCGAGAGGTCCGCGCAGCGAAAAGTTGCAGACTTTTCGGATAAGATCATGCAAAGGAAAAGTTCGCCGCTGACGACCCGAATGAGGCGTCGGCAAACAGCAACCCGTGCTTCCGGAAAAGAACAAGGAACAGGATATGGCACAGGAACGTAGGGATGGCGGCCGCGGCCGCGAGCGCGAAGAGCGCGACGACGGTATGGTGGACAAGCTCGTCCACATCAACCGCGTCGCCAAGGTGGTGAAGGGCGGCCGTCGTTTCGGCTTTGCCGCTCTCGTCGTCGTTGGCGACCAGAAGGGCCGCGTCGGCTTCGGCCACGGCAAGGCGCGCGAAGTGCCGGAAGCGATCCGCAAGGCGACCGAGTCGGCCAAGCGCGACATGATCTTCGTGCCGCTGCGTTCGGGCCGCACGCTGCATCACGACGTCGAGGGCCGCTGGGGCGCCGGACGCGTTCTGCTGCGCGCCGCCAAGCAGGGTACCGGCATCATCGCCGGCGGTCCGATGCGCGCCGTCTTCGAGACGCTCGGCATGCATGACGTGGTCGCCAAGTCGATGGGTTCGTCGAACCCCTACAACATGGTTCGCGCCACCTTCGACGCGCTGAAGAGCCAGATGCATCCGAAGGATGTGGCTGCCGCGCGCGGCATCAAGTACTCGACCCTTCAGGCCCGCCGCGGCACCGCCGTTGCGGCTGAAGAATAGTCGACGCTGACCAGGGATTTCGACCATGGCCAAGAAAGCTACCAAGACCATCACCGTCGAGCAGATCGGCTCCCCGATCCGCCGGCCGAAGGAGCAGCGCGCGACGCTGGTCGGCCTCGGCCTGAACAAGATGCACAAGCGGCGCACGCTGGAAGATACCCCTTCGGTGCGCGGCATGATCGCCGCCGTCCAGCACCTCGTCCGCGTCGTGGACGAGGCCTGAACGGAAGGGCAGGAGAAGAAACATGAAACTCAACGATCTGCGTGACAAGGACGGCGCGACGCACTCCAAGAAGCGTCTCGGCCGCGGCATCGGTTCCGGCTCGGGCAAGACCGCCGGTCGCGGCGTCAAGGGCCAGAAGGCCCGCTCCGGCGTTGCCATCAACGGCTTCGAGGGTGGCCAGATGCCGCTCTACCGGCGCCTGCCGAAGCGTGGCTTCAACAACATCTTCGCCAAGAGCTTCACGGTCGTGTCGCTGGCCCGCATCCAGGCTGCTGTCGACGCCAAGAAGCTCGACGCCAAGGCGACCGTGACGGCCGAGGCCCTGGTTGCCGCCGGCGTCATCCGCCGCGCCAAGGACGGCGTGCGCGTGCTCTCCGACGGCGAACTCAAGGCCAAGCTGTCCTTCGACGTCGCCGGCGCCTCCAAGGCCGCGATCGAGAAGATCGAGAAGGCCGGCGGTTCGGTGAAGCTGCCGGAAGCGGCCGCCGCCGAGTAACGGCGATTTGAAGCGCGGCCGACCGGGATGATTTCGCATATTCCGTCGAACCGCGCTTTGACCGGATGAATTGGGCGGCCGCGTCAACGCGGCCGCTTGCATGTTTACGGTCCCGAGCTTATCTCGTGAGCTTCGGTGACACGCGCCGCCTGAGCTGCGGCATCGAGCGCGACGTAGAAATCAAAGAAGTAGAGCATGATGTCGTCCGAAAACCGCTCCACATTTTTCGGCATCGTGCTCTAGCGGAGAATCAGGCATGGCCTCGGCTGCTGAACAACTAGCCTCCAATCTGAATTTCGCGGCCTTCGCCAAGGCCGAGGATCTCAAGAAGCGCATCTGGTTCACCATCGGCGCGCTGCTCGTCTACCGCCTCGGCACCTATATCCCGCTTCCCGGCATCAACCCCGATGCTTTCGCCCAGGCCTTCTCCTCGCAGAGCAAGGGCGTGCTCGGCATGTTCAACATGTTCGCCGGCGGCGCCGTGCAGCGCATGGCGATCTTCGCGCTGGGCATCATGCCCTACATCTCCGCCTCCATCATCATGCAGCTGATGACCTCGGTCATCCCGTCGCTGGAAACGCTGAAGAAGGAAGGCGAGCAGGGCCGCAAGATCATCAACCAGTACACGCGCTACGGCACCGTGCTCCTGGCGCTGATCCAGGCCTACGGCATTTCGATCGGCCTCGAGGGCGGCAACGGCATCGTCAACGATCCCGGCATGTTCTTCCGCATCTCGACAGTCGTCACGCTGGTCGGCGGCACCATGTTCCTGATGTGGCTCGGCGAGCAGATCACCGCGCGCGGCATCGGCAACGGCATTTCGCTGATCATCTTCTCCGGCATCGTCGCCGGCCTGCCGCGTGCGATCTCCGGCACGCTGGAGCTCGGCCGTACCGGCGCGCTGTCGACGGGCCTCATCCTCGCGATCATCGTGCTGGCCATTATCGTCATTGCGCTCATCGTCTTCTTCGAACGCGCGCAGCGGCGCCTGCTCATCCAGTATCCCAAGCGCCAGGTCGGCAATCGCATGTTCCAGGGCGATACCTCGCATTTGCCGCTGAAGCTCAACACCTCCGGCGTCATCCCGCCGATCTTCGCGTCCTCGCTGCTGCTTCTGCCGGCGACCGTGGCGGGCTTCTCGCAGGCGACCAACCTGCCGGCCTGGGCAAGCACGATCCTCGCTTCGCTCGGCCACGGCCAGCCGCTCTACATGATCTTCTATGCGGGCATGATCGTCTTCTTCGCCTTCTTCTACACGGCGATCGTCTTCAACCCGAAGGACACGGCCGACCAGCTCAAGAAGCACTCCGGCTTCATCCCGGGCTATCGTCCGGGCGAGCGTACCGCCGACTATATCGACTATGTTCTGACGCGCGTAACCGTCATCGGCGCCATTTACCTGGTGCTGGTCTGTCTGCTGCCGGAGTTCCTGATTTCGGCGACTGGCGTACCTTTCTACCTCGGTGGCACATCGCTTCTGATCGTGGTCAGTGTCACGCTCGATACGGTGGCGCAGATTCAGGGTCACCTGATCGCGCACCAGTATGAGGGCCTGATCAAGAAGTCGAAGTTGCGCGGGGGGAAGAGGAGCAGATGAGGCTGATTTTGCTTGGGCCGCCAGGAGCGGGCAAGGGGACACAAGCACAAAGACTGGTTGAAAAACACGGCATCCCCCAGCTCTCGACGGGTGACATGCTGCGTGCCGCCGTCCAGGCCGGAACCGAGGTCGGCAAGCGTGCCAAGGCGGTGATGGATGCCGGTGAGCTGGTCTCGGATGCGATCGTCAACGCCATCGTCGCCGAGCGTATCGATCAGCCGGATTGCGCCAAGGGATTCATCCTCGACGGCTATCCGCGCACGCTGATCCAGGCCGACGCGGTCGAGGCCATGCTTGCCGAACGCGGCATAGCGCTCGACACCGTCATCGAGCTCGTCGTCGACGACAAGGCGTTGGTTGGCCGAATCGTCAAACGCGCCGAAGACGCCAAGGTCGCCGGCCAGCCGGTGCGCAAGGACGACAATCCGGCGGTGTTCGAAGAGCGCCTGCGCGAATACTACAAGAAGACGGCGCCGCTGATCGGCTACTACTACGCCAAAGGTAGGCTCAAGACCGTCGACGGCATGGCCAGTATCGATGCGGTGACCGCCGAGATCGGCAAGGCCCTCGCGGCTGCGGTGAAGTAGACCGGGTCGACAATTAAAGATTGCGCTTGACTAGGATGGGCCGTTGGGGTATGGCGGCCCGTCTTCCTATCAGGCATGGACTTTGCTTGCCCTTGCGGGCAAGGCATCCGCTTTGAACCAGGAAACTCCCGCAAGGGCCGGCCTCCACCGGACGCGGGGCAACTTCGACAGCGCCGGCTTGTCCGGCCCAAATGGAGAAAGAGAAGAAAATGGCTCGTATAGCCGGCGTCAACATTCCGACCAACAAGCGCGTCGTCATCGCGCTTCAGTACATTCACGGCATCGGCAAGAAGTTTGCCCAGGAGATCGTCGACAAGGTCGGCATCCCGGCGGACCGCCGCGTCAACCAGCTGACCGACGCGGAAGTGCTGCAGATCCGCGAGACGATCGACCGCGACTACCAGGTCGAAGGCGACCTGCGCCGCGAAGTCTCGATGAACATCAAGCGGCTCATGGACCTCGGCTGCTACCGCGGCCTGCGTCACCGTCGCTCGCTGCCGGTCCGCGGCCAGCGCACGCATACCAACGCCCGCACCCGCAAGGGCCCGGCCAAGGCGATCGCCGGCAAGAAGAAGTAATTGAGCGAATAGCGAGTAGCGGTTAGCGAGTAGGGGACCCTATTCGCTATTCCCTACTCACTACTCGCTTTTCCAAGGTGGAGCCGCTGGCATTACGGCGGTGTAGAGATCAACTGAAAGGAATACCATGGCCAAGGAAGCCGCTCGTGTTCGCCGTCGCGAACGCAAGAACATTTCGTCGGGCGTTGCCCACGTCAATTCGACCTTCAACAACACCATGATCACCATCACCGACGCGCAGGGCAATTCGATCGCCTGGTCGTCGGCCGGTGCCCAGGGTTTCAAGGGTTCGCGCAAGTCGACCCCGTTCGCAGCCCAGATGGCTGCCGAGGACGTCGCCAAGAAGGCGCAGGAACACGGCATGCGCATGCTCGAAGTCGAGGTCTGCGGACCCGGCTCCGGTCGTGAATCGGCGCTCCGCGCGCTGCAGGCGGCGGGCTTCACCATCACCTCGATCCGTGACGTGACGCCGATCCCGCACAATGGCTGCCGTCCGCGCAAGAAGCGCCGCGTCTGATTTTTAAACGCCGCGCGAACGCCAAGGCGTTCCTCCGCGGTTTTCCGTGTCGCCCGCCACGATTGGATGGTGGCGGGGCAAAGGAAGGAAGACTTTTATGATCCAGAAAAACTGGCAGGAACTGATCAAGCCGAACAAGATCGAGTTCTCGTCGAAGAAGAAGACGCTGACCACGCTGGTGGCCGAGCCGCTCGAACGCGGCTTTGGCCTGACGCTGGGCAACGCGCTGCGGCGTGTGCTTTTGTCTTCGTTGCGCGGCGCGGCTGTCACCGCCGTGCAGATCGACGGCGTGCTGCATGAATTCTCGTCCATCGCCGGCGTGCGCGAGGACGTGACCGACATCGTGCTCAACATCAAGGAAATTGCCATCCGCATGGAAGGCGATGGCCCCAAGCGCATGGTCGTGCGCAAGCAGGGCCCGGGCGCAGTGCTCGCCGGCGACATCCAGACGGTCGGCGACGTGGAGATCCTCAACCCCGACCACGTCATCTGCACGCTGGACGAGGGCGCCGAGATCCGCATGGAGTTCACCGTCGACACCGGCAAGGGCTATGTGCCGGCCGAGCGCAACCGCGCCGAGGACGCGCCGATCGGGCTGATCCCGGTCGACAGCCTCTATTCGCCGGTCAAGAAGGTCTCCTACAAGGTCGAGAATACCCGCGAGGGCCAGGTTCTCGACTATGACAAGCTGACCATGACGATCGAGACCAACGGCTCGATCTCGGGCGAGGACGCGGTCGCTTTCGCCGCCCGCATCCTGCAGGACCAGCTTGGCCTGTTCGTCAACTTCGACGAGCCGCAGAAGGAAGTCGCCACCGAGGCCGTCACCGAGCTCGCCTTCAACCCGGCGCTGCTCAAGAAGGTCGACGAGCTCGAGCTTTCGGTGCGTTCGGCCAACTGCCTGAAGAACGACAACATCGTCTACATCGGCGACCTGATCCAGAAGACCGAAGCCGAGATGCTGCGCACCCCGAACTTCGGCCGCAAGTCGCTGAACGAGATCAAGGAAGTGCTGGCGGCCATGGGCCTCCATCTCGGCATGGAAGTGCCGGACTGGCCGCCGGAAAACATCGAAGACCTCGCCAAGCGTTACGAAGACCAATATTGAGCATGAATTCCAAGGATCGGCGGCGAGAGCCGCTCGATCCGACGGTCATGCGGAAAACCATCAGAGGCCGTGGCCTCTTGAACAACTGAAGAAGGAAAAGAGCCATGCGCCACGGTTTCAAAGGCCGTCGTTTCGCCCGCAGCATCAGCCACCGCAAGTCGATGTTCGCCAATCTCGCCGTCTCGCTGATCGAGCACGAGCAGATCGTCACCACCTTGCCGAAGGCGAAGGACCTGCGTCCGATCGTCGAGAAGCTCGTGACGCTCGGCAAGCGCGGCGACCTGCACGCCCGCCGCCAGGTGATCGCGCAGATCGGCAATGAAGGCGTCGTCAAGCGCCTGTTCGAGACCATCGCCCCGCGCTACGCCACCCGCAATGGCGGCTATCTGCGCATCATGAAGGCGGGCTTCCGCAAGGGCGACAACGCCGCGATGGCGGTGATCGAATTCGTCGATCGCGATACCTCGGCCAAGGGCGCCGCCGACCGCGCCCGCATAGAGGCTGAGGGCGCCAACGAGGAAGCCGCGGCCGCCTGAGGTCGCTGTTTCGCCAATGACTTCGAGGGGCCTGCGGGCCCCTTTTTGCATTTGGATCAGGTCTGAGCGGGGTGAGCGGAATTTCACGCCCAGGCTCAAGCTTTTGCGCGACAAGTGTCGCATTTGTGTGCATTAGCCTTTCATTCTGCACATTCGTCGAGACAATGGCGCCCTATCTGGAGGGATTCGAGAATGCACCTCAAACGACTGTTTCTTGTTGCCGCGCTGGCGGTCTTTGCCGCGGCACCGGCCGCAAGACAGGCTTTTGCCGAGGACGCCGCCAAGCCGGCCGATCCGGGCCTCTCCGACGTGCTGACCGATCTCTTGCATGGCGTCGAAGGCGAGAACGGCACGTCCGGCCCCGACAAGCGCGTGCCGTTCGGCCGCGAGGAGGTGCAGCTCTCCTTCGCGCCGCTGGTCAAGCAGACGGCGCCGGCCGTCGTCAATGTCTATGCCTCGCAAACCGCCAAGGTGACCTCGCCATTCGAAGGCGATCCCTTCTTCGAGGAGTTCTTCGGCCGTGCGCAGCCGCGCGCGCAATCCTCGCTGGGCTCCGGCGTGCTGGTGGATCCGAGCGGCGTGATCGTCACCAACTTCCACGTCATCAAGGACGCCGACGAGGTGAAGGTCGCAACCGCCGACGGACGCGAGTTCACCTCCAAGGTCATGCTCAAGGACGAGACGCTCGATCTCGCCGTGCTCAAGATCTCGGCCGACAAGCCGTTTCCTGTGATCGCCATCGGCGATTCCGACGCGCTTGAGGTCGGCGACCTTGTGCTCGCCATCGGCAATCCGTTCGGTGTCGGCCAGACCACCACCAGCGGCATTGTCTCGGCGCTCGCCCGCAGCCATATCGGCGTTTCGGATTCGGGCTATTTCATCCAGACCGATGCCGCCATCAATCCCGGCAACTCCGGCGGCGCGCTGATCAACATGGGCGGCCAGCTGGTCGGCATCAACACGGCCATCTACAGCCGCAGCGGCGGTTCGATCGGCATCGGCTTCGCCATTCCCTCGAACATGGTACGCGCCTTCGCCGACGCCGCCAAGGCCGGGCTCGACTTCTTCGAGCGTCCCTATATCGGAGCGGAATTCGAACTGGTGACGCCGCAGATCGCAGAGTCGCTCGGCATGGAGAAACCCACCGGCGCATTGGTGTCGTCCGTGGACGCGGCCGGGCCGGCGGGCAAGGCAGGGCTCAAGGCTGGCGACGTCATCCTGTCGCTCAACAACACGCCGGTCGAAAGCATCGAGGCGCTCGACTATCGCATGGCGACGCTGTCGATCGGCACCAAGGCGACCTTCGCCGTGCTGAGCAAGGGGCAGCAGGCGACGCTGGAAATCGCGCTGGAGCGCGCGCCGGAAGGCGCCAAGCCCAGCGAGATGACCTTGCGTGGCCGCAGCCCCTTTTCCGGAGCCAAGGTGGCGGAACTGTCGCCCAGGCTTGCCCAGCGGCTTGGCCTTCGCACCGACCTCAAGGGCGTCACCGTCATCGATATCAGCCGCGATTCGCCGGCCGCCGATTTCGGTTTCCAGCCCGGCGATATCGTGCGCGAGGTGAACGGCACCACCATCGAGACCGCGGCGACACTGGCGCAGGTTGCCCAGCAGGACACGCGCTGGTGGCGCTTTACCGTTGAGCGCGGCGGGCAGATACTGCGCCAGGTGTTGCGTTATTGAGGCGATCTGCCCATTTAGAGCATGATCCCGAATTGAAGGCCCGCGTAGCAAAAAGTGGGGACCGGTGTTCGGACAAGATCATGCTCTCAAACGAGCGGAACCGCGTTCAAACAAAAGACTTGCATGGCCGATCTGTTCAGTTCCGATGAGCCGGAAAAGGCGCCGCCCGGGCGGCCGCTGGCAGATCGGTTGCGCCCAAAAAACCTCGGCGAGGTCGTCGGGCAAGAGCATCTGACCGGACCTGACGGCGCGCTGACCAGGTTGATCGATTCGGGTTCGCTCGGCTCGATGATCTTCTGGGGTCCGCCCGGTACCGGCAAGACGACAGTGGCGCGGCTGCTCGCCGGCGAGACCAATCTTGCCTTCGAGCAGATCTCGGCCGTGTTTTCCGGTGTCGCGGACCTCAAGAAAGTGTTCGAGGCGGCCAAGCTCAGGCGCTCCAACGGCCGCCAGACGCTGCTCTTCGTCGACGAGATCCATCGCTTCAACCGCGCCCAGCAGGACGGGTTTTTGCCGGTGATGGAAGACGGCACCGTGGTGTTGGTCGGCGCCACCACGGAGAACCCGTCCTTCGAGCTGAATGCGGCGCTTCTGTCGCGCGCGCGCGTGCTGGTGTTCCGTTCGCTGGGTGAGGACAGCATCGCCAAGCTTCTGGCCCGGGCGGAAGAAACCGAGGGCAGGGCGCTGCCGCTTGACGAAGAAGCGCGCGCCATGCTGATCCGCATGGCGGATGGCGACGGCCGCGCCTCGCTGACGCTGGCTGAGGAAGTCTGGCGCGCCGCCAAGAAAGGCGAGGTGTTCGGGCCGGAAGGCCTGCAGCGCGTCATCCAGCGCCGTGCGCCGATCTATGACAAGGGCCAGGACGGCCATTACAATCTGATCTCGGCGCTACACAAATCGGTACGCGGCTCCGATCCGGATGCTGCGCTCTACTATCTTGCTCGCATGTTCGATGCCGGCGAGGATCCGCTTTATCTCGGCCGCCGCCTCGTGCGCATGGCGGTGGAGGATATCGGGCTCGCTGACCCACAGGCGCTTGTCGTGGCCAATGCGGCCAAGGACGCCTACGACTATCTCGGCTCGCCCGAGGGCGAGCTCGCCTTCGCCCAGGCCACAATCTATCTGGCGACGGCGCCGAAATCGAACGCCGTCTACACGGCCTTCAAGGCCGCGACCGCGGCGGCCAAGGAGTTCGGCTCGCTGCTGCCGCCGAAGCACATTCTCAATGCCCCGACCAAGCTGATGAAGCAGGAGGATTACGGCGCCGGCTATCGCTACGACCATGATGAGCCGGAGGCGTTTTCGGGACAGGACTATTTTCCGGAGAAGATGGGCCGGCGCACTTTCTACGATCCGCCGGAACGCGGTTTCGAGCGCGATATCCGCAAGCGGCTGGAATACTGGGCAAAGCTGCGCGGCGAACGGAGCAGCTGAGTTGCGCGGCCCGGCGGTCGGCACGCTTCGACGCGAAGCCGCGTTGTGGTGGACCACACCTGCTGCGGCATTGTGCCGGGAAACAAAAAATCCTATCAAGACGCACGGCTGGCGGGGGTCGCCGTGATGTTGTCCCATCGAACAGGATCGCGCTCCCGCGCGAATGACAATGACAAAGCAAACCGTCAAGACGCTCCGCAAGGCCGCCATCGCCGTCGTAGTTCTCGCGCTCGCCTTCTACTTCATCCCGATCCTGACCACCATCTGGGTCGTCTGCGGCCTGATCGATGTCATGCGCAATGACCAGAAGAACCAGAACCTGTTCGAGCGCTACTTCCTCGGCAATGGCCTGTTCACCTGGCTGTTGTCGCCGTTCAACCTGATCGTCGACCTTCTCAGCTACCGCAACCCCGGCGTCTGGAAGCCCGAGCAGTTCCCCGAGGACTATCAGCGCGAGATCAACGAGGTGCTGGGCGTCTTCAAGGCGCGCAAGGACGAGATCATCGCCGATATCGATGCCAATTTCGGCGCCGGCCGACGCGGCATGTATGTCTACCAGTGGTACGGCAAGCACAAGATCGATAACGTCCCCGAATTCAACAAGGATTACAAATACATCAAGACGATCGCGGTATCGGTTTTCAGCAAGCGCGAATCGACGTCCTGGCACTTCGGTCCGCTCCGGCTCAGCCTGCGCATCCTCTACAATCTGATACCGATCAAGGCCGAGATCTTCGTCCAGTGCGGCAGCAAGAAGAACTACTGGTACGACAATCCGCTGTTCATCTTCGACGACACGCTGTTCCACCGCTCGGTCAACGAATATGACGGCCGACGCTACTGCGTCTTCGTCGACATCATCCGGCCGTCGCCGTTTCCGAGGCTGATCGCGGGCCTTCTCGCCATCGTCTCGGTCAGCGTGGAGCGCATCAATTCGGTCTTCTACAAGAACTGGAAGATGATCGGCTCGTCCAAGCCGAAGGCGGCCGGCAACTGACCACGGCGGAACCCCGCCTCAATCCGCCTTAAACCAACGTCCAATGGCGCGGACGAACCGCGACCGCTAGGACTCCGGCACAATTCCAGGACACGCGTAGCGATTTTTCGTCGGGAATTGCGCAAGATCAAATACGCGTTCCGGCCGGCGTTCTATCGAAAGCTGACCCGCAACTGGAAATATTCCAGCGAGCATGATGACGGAGCGGCAGGAGGTTCCGCTCACCGGGAGGATTAGGTTGATTGGACGGCAACCAGCCGTGCACGCGGACCAGGTCCAGGCCTCGGTCGCCAAGAGCGATGCAGCCCATTCGGCGGTCGTCGCCTCCTGGCGGCGATCCCTCCAATTGCACGGCCTGGACCCCGCAGCACGCACGGCGCCGAGGCGGCTGACCGAAGGCGAGCTCAGGCTCACGAGGCAGCGCATGGAGCGATTGATCCGCGCGGCCGAACCCAGCCTCAATCGGCTCTATCTCGCCGTGGGCGGCGTCGGCTGCTGCGTCATGCTGGCGGATCGCGACGGCATCCCGGTCGAGCGCCGGGGCGCGGTCGCGGACGACGAGACATTCGATGAATGGGGCCTGTGGACCGGCACCGTCTGGAGCGAGGACAGCGAAGGCACCAACGGCATCGGCACCTGCATCGCCGACCAGCGCGCTCTGACCATCCACCGCGATCAGCATTTCTTCTCCCGCAACACGCTGCTGAGCTGCACCACGGCTCCGGTCTATGACCATGAGGGCAATCTGGCGGCGGCGCTCGATGTCTCGTCCTGCCGGTCGGACCTGACCGAGGGCTTTGTCCAGCTCATCGCGGTTGCGGTCGGCGACGCTGCGCGCCGGATCGAAGCGGAAAACTTCCGCATGGTGTTTTCGGATGCCCGCATCTTGCTCGCACCCGTCACCGAGCGCAGCGCCGGTGCGCTGATAGCGGTCGATTCGGATGATCTTGTGATCGGCGCGACGCGCTCTGCCCGTCTTGGTCTGGGCATAACGCGGGAAGCGCTGGCGAGAGGACTGCTTGCCACCGATATTCTCGGCGACTGCGCAAAGACCGCTGAGGATTTGGACGATGCCGAACGAGGTGTGGTTCAGCGGGCGCTGGCGCGCGCCGGCGGCAACGTCTCGGCCGCCGCGCAGAACCTCGGCATCTCCCGCGCCACCCTGCATCGCAAGCTCGCCCGCTTCGACATTCGCCGCCCGCATTGATTGCAGACCCGACTGTCGCAGTTCTGCGACAGTCGGGCGCCACGATCATCCAGCCCCGGGATGACAAACCTGAGCCCATCCGCAACCCTTCCTCCATAGCGCCGCATCCCGCGGCGTGCTCATTGGGAGGCAGTGATGAACAAGGTGGAATTCTCGCGCACGGCCAAGGTTCCTTTCGCCAAACGCTACGACAACTTCATCGGCGGCAAATGGACGGCGCCGCTCTCCGGCAGATATTTCGAAAACATCTCGCCGGTCACCGGCCGGCCGCTCTGCGAGATTGCCCGGTCGGACGCAAATGACATCGAGGCCGCGCTTGATGCCGCCCACAAGGCCAAGGACGCCTGGGGCAAGACCAGCCCCGCGGCCCGCGCGCTGATCCTCAACCGCATCGCCGACCGCATGGAGGACAATCTCGATCTGCTGGCGCTCGCCGAGACCTGGGACAATGGCAAGCCGATCCGCGAGACGAACGCCGCCGACCTGCCTCTGGCCATCGACCATTTCCGCTATTTCGCCGGCGTGCTGCGCAGCCAGGAAGGCTCGATCTCCGAAATCGACCACGACACCGTCGCCTACCATTTCCATGAGCCGCTCGGTGTCGTCGGCCAGATCATTCCGTGGAACTTCCCGTTGCTGATGGCGGTGTGGAAGCTGGCGCCGGCGCTCGCCGCCGGCAATTGCGTGGTGCTGAAGCCCGCCGAGCAGACACCCGCCACGATTATGCTGTGGGCCGACCTCATCGGTGACCTCTTGCCCGAAGGCGTGCTCAACATCGTCAACGGCTTCGGCCTGGAGGCCGGCAAGCCGCTGGCCTCGTCGAACCGCATCGCCAAGATCGCCTTCACCGGCGAGACCACCACCGGCCGCCTGATCTCGCAATATGCCAGCCAGAACCTTATTCCGGTGACGCTCGAGCTTGGCGGCAAATCGCCCAACATCTTCTTCCAGGACGTGACCGCCGAAGACGACGATTTCTTCGACAAGGCGATCGAGGGCTTCGTCATGTTCGCGCTCAACCAGGGCGAGGTCTGCACGTGCCCCAGCCGCGCGCTGGTGCACGAGAAGATCTACGATAAGTTCATCGAGCGCGCGCTGAAGCGTGTCGAGGCAATCGTCCAGGGCGATCCGCTCGATCCCGCCACCATGATCGGCGCGCAGGCCTCGAGCGAGCAGTTGGAAAAGATCCTGTCCTACTTCGACATCGGCCGCCAGGAAGGCGCCGAGCTCTTGACCGGCGGCGAGCAGAACCATCTGCCGGGCGACCTTGCCGGCGGCTACTATGTCAAGCCGACCGTGTTCAAGGGCAACAACAAGATGCGCATCTTCCAGGAGGAGATCTTTGGACCCGTCGTGTCCGTGACGACCTTCAAGGACGATGACGAGGCGCTGTCGATCGCCAACGACACCCTCTACGGCCTCGGCGCCGGCATCTGGAGCCGCGACGCGAACCGCTGCTACCGCTTCGGCCGCGCTATCCAGGCCGGACGTGTCTGGACCAACTGCTATCACGCCTATCCGGCGCATGCCGCCTTCGGCGGCTATAAGCAGTCGGGCATCGGCCGCGAGACGCACAAGATGATGCTCGACCACTATCAGCAGACCAAGAACATGCTGGTCAGCTACAGCCCGAAGAAGCTCGGCTTCTTCTGATCCTCCCTGGGCGAAGAGGAGGGCGCGGCCCACCCGCGTCCTCCCGTCAGTCGAGGAGGATTTGATGGACAAGCCTTCGTTGAGCAAGGTGTCGGCCACGCCGGAGGCCGAGGCGCTGCTTGCCGAGATCATCGCCGATCACGGCCCGGTTCTGTTCCACCAGTCCGGTGGTTGCTGCGACGGCTCTTCGCCGATGTGCTACCCGCGTGGCGAGTTCATAATCGGCGACAATGACGTGAAATTGGGCGAAATCGGCGATACGCCGGTCTATATCGGCGCCTCGCAATATGAGGCGTGGAAGCACACCGACCTCATCATCGACGTGGTGAAGGGCAGGGGCGGCATGTTCTCGCTCGATAATGGCCGCGAGAAGCGCTTCCTGACCCGCTCGACCATATGCGCGGTACCTTCGGAGAGTTGATCTGATGACGCGACAATTGGGGTAATCGTCGCGCTTTGTTGGTCTTTGGCTCGCAACCTGTTCGCCTTAGTGCTATGGCGCCGCTTTGGAATGGAAAAGCGAAGTTATGGCGGGTGTTGAACAGATCACGGTTGAGGCCGGCGAGGCGGGCATGCGGCTCGATCGCTGGTTCAAGGTCCATTATCCGGGCCTCGGCTTCGGCCATCTGCAGAAACTGCTTCGGTCGGGGCAAATCCGCGTCGATGGCGGCCGGGTGAAGGCCGACACGCGTGTCGAGCCAGGCCAGTCTGTTCGCGTTCCGCCGCTCGACGTCGATAAGAAGGGGGATGCGCCGCTCACCGGCCACTCGATCCGCAACCAGGGCGATGCCGACGTGCTCGCCAAGATGCTTCTGCATGAGGACCCGAAAGTCTTCGTCTTCAACAAGCCGGCGGGGCTCGCCGTGCAGGGCGGCTCCGGCGTCACCCGCAATGTCGACGACATGCTGGAAGCCTGGCGCAGCCAGAAGGGCGAGAAGCCGCGCCTCGTCCACCGCCTCGACCGTGACACCTCCGGCGTGCTGGTGGTTGCCCGCACCCGTCTTGCCGCGATGAAGCTGTCGGAAGCGTTCCGCGCGCGCGAGACCAAGAAAACCTACTGGGCGCTGGTCAAGGGCGTGCCGCCCAAGCGCGAGGACAAGATCTCGACCTGGCTGATCAAGGAGCCGACGGAGGATGGCGACCGCGTGCGCGTGGCCGCGCATGGCGAGAAGGGCGCCGACCACGCCGTCTCCTACTACCGCGTCATCGAGCAGGCGGCGCAGACGATGACCTGGCTGGAGATGGAGCCCTATACCGGCCGCACGCACCAGCTTCGCGTTCACGCCGCCTACATAGGTTGCCCGATCATCGGCGATCCCAAATATTTCGAGGCCGATACCAACTGGGATTTCCCGGGCGGCATTCAAAACCGCCTGCACCTGCATGCGCGCCGCATCATCATCCCGCATCCAGACCATGGCGTCATCGACGTCACGGCGCCGATGCCGCCGCATATGCGCCAGAGCTGGAACCTGATCGGCTTCGACGACCAGAGCGCGGAAGACTGACTTGACTGTCGCCCCCGCATTGGACAGACGCGATGCAGTCGATATGGCGGCGGCGGCCATCATGGTCGGACTGACCTTTTCCTGGGGGCTGAACTATGTCGCCGCAAAAGTCTCCTACGCAGGCTATGATCCCGTCTTCGTCTCGATCGCACGTTCGCTCATCGGGGGAGCTTGCGTGTTCGCCTGGTGCCGGCTGCGTGGCATCAAGCTCTTCGAAGCGGATAGGACTCTGGCCGCCGGCATCGTCGTCGGCGTGCTCTTCGGCGTCGAGTTCCTGTGCCTCTATATCGGCCTCGAATATACGACCGTTGCCCGCAACACGCTCTTGGTCAACACCATGCCGTTCTGGGTGCTGATCGGCGGACATTTCCTGCTTGGCGAGCGCATCAACGCGCGCAAGCTCGGTGGGCTTGTTCTCGCCTTCTGCGGCTTGGCGGCGGTCTTCTCCGACGGCATCACTGCCGGCAGCGGCGCGACACTGACCGGCGATCTGCTCAGTCTCGGCTCGGGCATTCTCTGGGCGGCGACCAGCATCGTCATCAAGCGATCGAGGCTGGTCGAGATGCGCGCGGAGAAACTGCTGCTCTATCAGCTGGCCGGCGCCGCCGTCGTCGGCCTCCTGGTGATGCCTTTCGCCGGCCCGCCCATCCGCGCGCTTGCCGTCCTGCCGACACTGGCGCTGCTGTTCCAGTCTTTCTATATCGTCGCCTTCACCTATGTGTTGTGGTTCTGGCTGCTCACGCGCTATCCGGCGGCCGGCTTGTCGAGCTTCGCCTTTCTGTCGCCGGTGTTCGGCGTCCTGTGCGGCGCGGTGCTGTTGGGCGAGCTGCCGACGACCAGGATTTTCCTGGCGCTCGGCCTGATTGCCGCCGGACTGGTCATCGTCAATCGGCCGGCGCGCAGACAACCCACACCATAGATCAGCTCGCGGAACGGCAAGGCTGCCCTATCTCTTTGTGTTGACGCGATTGCGGACGGAAAACCGCTTCACAATTTTCCTCAAATTGCTTTAAGGAGTTCGGCATGCGCGACATCCTCGAAGACCTCGAAGCCGGTAAGCTGCTTTCGGATCCCGATCCTGTGCGCCGCGCCCAGATCCAGATGAAGACGCCGCTGCCGAAGCGTTTCTACAAGGCTGTTTCGGTAGCTCCTGTCGAGAATGGCTTTGCCGTTCATCTGGACGGCCGCCCCGTGCGCACGCCGGGCAAGGCTGTGATGGTGCTGCCGACCGAAAAGGCTGCAGCACTTGTGGCCGCGGAATTCAGCGCACAAGGCGAGGTCATCGATCCCGTGACGATGCCGGTCATGCGGCTGGTGAACACCGCCATCGACGGCGTCGCCTCCGATCCGCAGGCGGTGCTCGAAGATATCCTGCGCTTCGCCTCGTCCGATCTTCTTTGCTACCGCGCCGATGGCCCGCAAGGCCTGGTCGATCGCCAGAACAAGCATTGGGACCCGGTGCTGGACTGGGCGCGCGGCCACCTCGGCGCACGCTTCAACCTTGCCGAAGGCGTCATCCATGTCGAGCAGCCGCGCGAGACCATCGCCGTCCTCGGCGCGCATCTTGGCCAGCGCTCGGAGCCGATGCGGCTGGCCGCCATCCATGTCATGACCGCGCTGACCGGCTCGGCGCTGCTGGCTTTAGCGGTCGATTTCGGCGAGCTCGACGGCGAGGAAGCCTGGGCGGCCGGCCATGTCGACGAGGATTGGCAGATCGAGCATTGGGGCCAGGATGCGGAGGCCTTGGCGCGCCGCTTGGCGCGCAAGCGCGACATGATGGCGGCGGTCAGCCTGCTCGAGGCACTACAGGCCAAAGCAATTCCAGGAAAAGTGCGTAGCGGTTTTCCGTCCGGAATTGCGTAAACAAAACCTGGAGTGGGTCGGCAATCTCCAGAGCCGAGCCACTCCACGCCTTCGCACTGCACCTAATACGAAAGTCATAATCCCATCGTCGCGGTGCCTTTCGCGCGCCCTTTCTGTCATTTTTCCTTCGTTGGCTGCGTTTTCGAATCTGCGTTCGCAGGAGCGCGGACGGTGGCGCGCAGCCATCGAGGACAGACGGGATCTCACGGGAGGATACATCAATGGCAATGGCCTCGACCGCCGGCAGAACCAGCCGCGGCATGACGCGGGAGGAGAAGAAAGTCATCTTCGCCTCCTCGCTCGGCACCGTTTTCGAATGGTACGATTTCTATCTCTACGGCTCGCTGGCCGCCTTCATCGGCTCAACCTTCTTCAGCCCGGCGATTCCCGAGGCGACGCGCAACATCTTTGCGCTGCTTGCCTTTGCCGCCGGCTTCCTTGTCCGCCCGTTCGGCGCGCTGCTTTTCGGGCGCATCGGCGATCTTGTCGGCCGCAAATATACCTTCCTCGTCACCATGACGATCATGGGCCTGTCGACCTTCCTGGTCGGCTTGCTGCCTGGCTACGCAACCTTGGGCATCTTGGCTCCCGTGATCCTGATCGGGTTGCGCATGTTGCAAGGCCTGGCGCTCGGCGGCGAATATGGCGGTGCCGCGACCTATGTCGCCGAGCACGCGCCTGACGACCGCCGCGGCTACTACACATCGTGGATCCAGACCACGGCGACGCTCGGCCTGTTCCTGTCGCTGATCGTCATCTTGGTCGTGCAAGGCTCGCTCAGCAAGGAAACCTACGCCGTCTGGGGCTGGCGCATTCCCTTCATCGTCTCTTTCCTGTTGCTTGCCATTTCGATCTGGATCCGGCTGTCGCTCTCGGAGTCGCCAACTTTCCAGCGCATGAAGGAAGAGGGCAAGGGCTCCAAGGCGCCGCTGTCGGAAGCCTTCGGTCAATGGAAGAACGCCAAGATCGCGCTGCTGGCGCTGCTCGGCCTCACCGCCGGCCAGGCCGTGATCTGGTACAACGGGCAGTTCTACGCCCTGTTCTTCCTCACGAACGTGCTGAAGGTCGATGCGTGGTCGGTCAACATCATGATCGCTATCGCGCTTGCCGTCGGCTCGATCTTCTTCGTCGTGTTCGGCTGGCTGTCGGATAAGATCGGCCGCAAGCCCATCATCATGGCCGGGCTTGCGTTGGGCATCGTCTGCACCTTCCCGCTGTTCAAGGCGCTGACCTGGGCCGCCAATCCGGCCCTGGCCACCGCGCAGCAGAACACCCGCGCGACGGTGACGGCGGCGCCCGGCGACTGCAAGTTCCAGTTCAATCCGGTCGGCACGGCGAAGTTCACGACATCCTGTGATATCGCGACGTCGTTCCTGACCAAGAACTCGGTGCCTTACGACGTCGTTGCGACGGCGGCGCCCGGCACGGCTGCCACGGTCAAGATCGGCAATGAGACGGTGGCGTCCTATGACGCCGTTGCCGCTGGCGATCAGGCCAAGGCCAAGGAGGCGGCCTTCCAGAAAGCGGTGAACACGTCGCTGCGGGACGGCGGCTATCCGCTGAAGCGCGCAGCAGCCAAGGTTCCGGACCAGAAGCTCGACGCCTTCATCGCGGCCAATCCCGAACTCAAGCTCGATGCCGCGGCCATCCGCGGCGGCGAAAAGGCGACGGTTTCGGCCGACAAGGCGATCGCCGACAAGCTGCTGACCAAGGACGAGGCGGCGGGTGCGCCCGAAGTCACCGTCTACAACATCCCGGGCGGCGGTCCGTTCGCCATGACTGCCGATCCGGCAGCCATCAACTGGCCGCTCACGATCGGCATCCTGTTCATCCTGGTGCTGTTCGTGACCATGGTCTATGGGCCGATCGCGGCCATCCTGGTCGAGATGTTCCCGACCCGCATTCGCTACACCGGCATGTCGCTGCCCTACCACATCGGCAATGGCTGGTTCGGCGGTCTGCTGCCGGCAACGGTGTTCGCGCTCAGCGCCTACAAGGGCGATATCTACTACGGTCTCTGGTATCCGGTGATCATCGCGGCAATGTCGCTTATCATCGGCATGATCTTCGTCAGGGATACGCTCGGCACAGACCTCCACGCCAAGGAATGACCTCGGTCATCCTGTTCAAACAGAAGGCCCGGCGTGAGCGATCACGCCGGGCTTTTTTCATGCCCAATTGGAAGAAAGCGGTCAGCTCAGCTCTTGCGCTGCTGGTTCTCTTCCTCGATCGCCGCTTCGTGGTACCAGCCGTCGAAGTCGGCGTGCTCGCCGCGAAGTGCTGCAAGTTCTGCCGCGAATTTGGCCTTGGCGCCTAAATTTGAGGCAGGCTTACGTGCTGCGAGCGGGAACAGCAGGACTTTTGCCGATGGCCGCGATGGCGTGACTTGCATTGCCGATCTCCTCGCCTTTTCAGGAGCGTACCGATTCACCTTCCCATCAAAATATGCCCTGCGATTCCTTTAGGCAATATGCTTACAAAAAGATCAGCAAATGCCTATTTTATAAGCAAAAACGGCACCTGAACGATCCGGTCGCATTGCTGAGACGGCTCAACAAAATCAACGTGTTGCCATGACCATTTTGCCGCACCCCGCGAAGGCCGAGTGGCATATGAATTGCTTTTTGACCGTCGGCAGGCCGGCTCGAGCCGGCCGAGCGTCGCCACCCTTTGGCGGTGATCAAGCAACGAGAGGCTCTAGAATGACCAAATACAAGCTCGAGTATATCTGGCTGGACGGCTACACACCGGTCCCCAACCTGCGCGGCAAGACCCAGATCAAGGAATTCGCCGAGTTCCCGGCGCTCGAGCAGCTGCCGCTATGGGGCTTCGACGGTTCCTCCACCAACCAGGCCGAGGGCCGCAGCTCTGATTGCGTGCTGAAGCCGGTCGCGCTTTATCCGGACCCGGTCCGCACCAACGGCATTCTGGTCATGTGCGAAGTGATGATGCCGGATGGCGTCACCCCGCATGAATCCAACAGCCGCGCGACCATCCTCGACGACGAGGATGCCTGGTTTGGCTTCGAGCAGGAATATTTCTTCTACAAGGACGGCCGTCCGCTTGGCTTCCCCGAGAGCGGCTACCCGGCCCCGCAGGGTCCGTATTACACCGGCGTCGGCTATAAGAACGTCGGCGATGTCGCCCGTCAGATCGTCGAGGAGCATCTCGACCTTTGCCTCGCCGCCGGCATCAACCATGAAGGCATCAACGCCGAAGTGGCCAAGGGCCAGTGGGAATTCCAGATTTTCGGCAAGGGCTCCAAGAAGGCCGCCGACCAGATCTGGATGGCGCGCTATCTGCTGCTGCGTCTGACCGAAAAATACGGCATCGACATCGAGTTCCACTGCAAGCCGCTCGGCGACACCGACTGGAACGGCTCGGGGATGCACTGCAACTTCTCGACCAAGTACATGCGTGAAGTCGGCGGCAAGGCCTATTTCGAGGCGCTGATGGCGCAGTTCGACAAGAACCTGATGGATCATATCGCGGTCTACGGCCCGGACAACGACAAGCGCCTGACCGGCAAGCACGAAACCGCGCCGTGGAACAAGTTCTCCTACGGCGTCGCCGACCGCGGCGCTTCGATCCGCGTTCCGCACTCCTTCGTCAAGAACGACTACAAGGGCTACCTGGAAGACCGTCGCCCGAACTCGCAGGGCGACCCCTACCAGATCGCCTCGCAGGTGCTGAAGACGATCTCGCAGGTTTCGACCGCCGCGGTTTCGGCCGCCGCCTGATCTCCTCGCTTGCTAGGGGCGCAGGCCCCCCGGCACGATGAGCACGCTAGGAAAGCCCCAGCGGAAACCCGCTGGGGCTTTTTTTGCATGGGATAAGCCGGCAATACAGGTCCGCCTGCCGCTGTCAGGTGGCAATGACGTCACGCGATTTGAGCGCTGCCCGCCATATCTTGGCGTGGGGCAGGGCGCGGCGTGCGGTTCCCGTCGCGGTTGACCAAGGCGATGAAGATGTTGCCGGAGAAATGCGAGCCGATAGTGCCCGCACGCGCCAGGCCGAGCGGCACGCGCCGCGCCAGCGCGAAAACCCGTCTTCTGAAATGAAAAGCCCTTGGAAGGGAGTGCCTTCCAAGGGCGGAATTTTCTATCCGATCAGAAGCTTAGACCGAATAATACATGTCGTATTCGACCGGATGCGGGGTCATTTCGAAGCGCATGACCTCGGCCATCTTGAGCTCGATATAGGAGTCGATCTGATCGTCGTCGAAGACGCCGCCGGCCTTCAGGAAGCCGCGGTCCTTGTCGAGGTTCTGCAGCGCTTCGCGCAGCGAGCCGCAAACGGTCGGGATCTTCTTCAGCTCCTTCGGCGGCAGGTCGTAGAGATCCTTGTCCATCGGCTGTCCAGGGTGGATCTTGTTCTTGATGCCGTCGAGGCCGGCCATCAGCATGGCGGCGAAGCCGAGATAGGGGTTCGCGCCCGGATCGGGGAAGCGGACCTCGACGCGCTTCGACTTCGGCGAGTTGCCGAACGGAATGCGGCAGGAAGCCGAGCGGTTGCGCGCCGAATAAGCGAGCAGCACCGGCGCCTCATAGCCCGGCACCAGACGCTTGTAGGAGTTGGTCAGCGGGTTGGTGAAGGCGTTGATCGCCTTGGCGTGCTTGATGATGCCGCCGATGTAATAGAGGCAGCTCTCCGACAGGCCGGCATATTCGTTGCCGGCGAAGGTCGGCTTGCCGCCCTTCCAGATCGACTGGTGGACGTGCATGCCCGAGCCGTTGTCGCCGAACACCGGCTTCGGCATGAAGGTGGCTGTCTTGCCGTAGGCGTTGGCGACCTGGTGCACGACATACTTGTAGATCAGCATCTTGTCGGCGTTGCGCACCAGCGTGTCGAACTTGATGCCGAGCTCGTGCTGCGCGGCGGCGACCTCATGGTGGTGCTTTTCGACGCGCACGCCCATTTCGGCGAGCACGGTCAGCATCTCGGAACGCATGTCCTGGCAGGAATCGATCGGCGGCACCGGGAAATAGCCGCCCTTGATGCGCGGACGGTGGCCGAGATTGCCGGTCTCGTAGTCGGTGTCGTCATTGGAGGGCAGTTCGGTCGAGTCGAGACGGAAGCCGGTGTTGTAGGGATCGGCCTTGTACTTGACGTCGTCGAACACGAAGAATTCGGCCTCGGGACCGACATAGATGGTGTCGCCGATGCCTTCCGCCTTCATGTAGGCCTCGGCCTTCTTGGCGGTGCCGCGCGGATCGCGGTTGTAAGCCTCGCCCGAAATCGGATCGAGGATGTCGCACAGGATGACCATGGTCGACTGGGCGAAGAACGGATCCATGTGGACGGTATCGGTGTCCGGCATCAGCACCATGTCGGATTCGTTGATTGCCTTCCAGCCGGCGATCGAGGAGCCGTCGAACATGACGCCGTCGGCGAACATGTCTTCCTCCACCTCGACGACATCCATCGTCACATGTTGCAGCTTGCCCCGCGGATCGGTGAAGCGCAGGTCAACGAATTTCACGTCGTTGTCCTTGATCTGCTTCATGATGTCTTTGGCTGTCGTCATGTCATTTCTTCCCTGTGTGATGACGTCCGGAAATGGATTGTAGGTTTTGGTCAGATGGCGTCGATGCCGGTCTCGCCCGTGCGGATGCGCACGACTTCCTCTATGTTGGAGACGAAGATTTTTCCATCGCCGATGCGGCCGGTCTGCGCCGCCTTGCGGATGGCCTCGATGGCGCCTTCGACAGCCTCGTCGCCAAGCACCACCTCGATCTTCACCTTGGGCAGGAAATCGACGACATATTCGGCGCCGCGATAGAGCTCGGTATGGCCCTTCTGACGGCCGAAACCCTTCGCTTCGGTGACGGTGATGCCTTGCAGTCCGGCCTCCTGAAGCGCTTCCTTCACTTCGTCCAGCTTGAATGGCTTGATGATCGCTTCGATCTTTTTCATGTAAAAAGTGGCCTCCACTGCCAAGAAGACGGGTTGTGTGCCCCGCTTGCGCCTTCATTAAGCACGAAGCGTGCCAATCCTGAGGAGTGCAGACGGGGAGGGGCGTTTTCGCGCCCATGCCGCGTCCGGATGCAAATTCGCGTCATCGGCTGCATCGGATGCGTCATGGACGCCCAAACCGTATACATCGCTCCTCCTCGCGTCTGCGCAAAAAATGGGCAGACAGCGCAATTTGCAGGCTGAACCCCTCCCGGATGCGACCGCATTTGCAAGACAATGCGCGGTCACTGGTTTGCTTCGAACCGAAAACTGGACAATGCTTGATCGCATGGAGATCGGCAATCCCATGCGCAATGAACTTCTATCGCCGGCGGAAATGGCCGAGGCCGACAAGCTGACAATCGCGGCCGGACCGCTCGACGGCTATCGCTTGATGCTACGCGCCGGCGAGGCGGTCGCTGCCGTCGTGCTGGCGCGCTATCCTGGCGCGAAGAAGGTGCATGTGCTGTGCGGCCCGGGCAACAATGGCGGCGACGGCTACGTCGTGGCGCGGCTGCTGGCCGAGGCCGGCGTCGATGTGGCCCTGTGGGCGTCAGGCGAACCGAAGGCAGGCAGCGACGCCGCGCTCGCGGCGGCTGATTGCGCTCTGGAGCGGCACCCGCTTTCAGCCTTCACCGCGGAAGCTGGATCGCTGGTTGTCGACGCCATCTATGGTGCGGGCCTGTCGAAGCCTCTCGCCGGCGACGCCAGAGGCGCGGTCGACACCGCGACGGGCATGAACCTGCCGGTTGTCGCGATCGACCTGCCTTCGGGCGTTTCAGGCGAAAGCGGCGAAGTCCTCGGCTCGGCATTTCGCGCGGCTCTCACGGTGACCTTCGCACGAAAGAAGCCTGGGCATCTGCTGCTGCCTGGCCGCGAGCGATGCGGCGAGATCGTGTTGGCCGACATCGGCATCCGCGACGAGATCATCGACGAGGTCGCGCCGCGGGCCTTTGAGAACCGCCCCGGGCTCTGGATCGCAAGCTTTCCCGCGCCCGCCCTGGACACGCACAAATACAAGCGCGGCCATGCCAGCGTCTTTTCGGGCGGACCATCGGCGACGGGCGCGGCGCGGCTGTCGGCGCTTGCGGCCGCCAGAAGCGGAGCAGGGGCCGTCACCGTGCTCTCGCCCGCCAAGGCCATGCAGGTCAACGCGGCGCATCTGACCTCGATCATGCTGCGCAAGGTCGACGCGATCGAGGATGTGCATGATCTTATCGGCGATCGCCGGCCGTCCGCCTTCGTCCTCGGCCCCGGCTTCGGCATCGGTGACAAGGCGCGCGATTTCGCGCTCGCCGTGCTCGCCAAAAACCGGCAGGACGGCGGTGTCGAGGGCCTCGTGCTCGACGCCGACGGCATCACGTCTTTCCGCAATGCGGCCTCGACGCTGTTCGAGGCAGCGGCCAGACCGGATGCGCCGGCGTTGATCATGACGCCGCATGAGGGTGAGTTCGGCAGGTTGTTTGCCGACATTGCCGGCAACAAGACGTCGTCGAAGCTGGCCAAGGCGCGCGAAGCCGCGCTGCGCGCCAACGCCGTGATCGTCTATAAGGGCGCCGACAGCGTGATCGCCGCGCCGGACGGCCGCGCCGCGATCAACAGCAACGGCGCGCCATGGCTCGCCACCGCCGGTTCGGGCGACGTGCTGGCGGGCATCATTGCCGGGCTCCTGGCGCAAGGCATGCCGGCCTTCGAAGCGGCTTGCGCCGCGGTCTGGGTCCATGCCGAAGCCGGCAGCCGGTTCGGGCCGGGTTTGATCGCAGAAGACCTGCCTCTGGCCATGGTGCCGGTTCTTCGCGAGCTGGCGCAGAGCGCTGTCCTATGAAGCGGCGCGCCCGACCCCGCATGGGCGCGGGTGCCGGGGAATAGGTCAGGCAACCTACCTCGAGCGCGGCTGCCTCACGGCGTCGGCCAAAGCGGCAAGAACGCGTTCCTCGCTGACACCGCGTGTGTCCTGGACCCAACTCGGTGTCGAAATCGGCGGCTCGAGATAGCGCACCTGGTCGTTCACCGGTCCGGTCTCATAGGAGCGGTTCGATCCGAAGATAAGCACGCATGGTCCGCCCAAGGCCGCGGCCGCGTGGCAGAGCCCGCCATCGACCCCGAGAAACGCAGTCGAGGCGGCGATCTGGCATATGGCGTCGGTCAGTTGCGGCGTCGATGTGAAATCCACCGCCTCGGGGAGCGCAGCCCGGATCTGAGCCGCGGCCTCGCGCTCGCGCGGGCCGCCGATGAGCCAGACCGACCAGCCGCGCCTGGCGTGATCCTGCGCAACCGAGATAAAACGCTCCGCCGGCCATGAACGGAAATTGGTGAAAGCCGAGGTGTAGAGCGCCAGCGCCGGCCTCGCCGGATCGATTCCATGCCGGGCGCGCCAATCGGCAAGTTCCTCGGCTGAGACCGCCATTTGCGGAGCAGGCAGGCGCATGTCATCGCCAGGTTTCTCGCCCAGCATCGCGATCGCGCAGACTTGCTCGAACAACCTTGTCTTGCGCGGGCCGAACGCCACGAAGCTCTTCGGCCAGCCGGCGGGCAGGCGGTTGATGATGCCGAACTGGAACTCGCGCGGATAGCCGATGCGTTCCGGAATTCCGGCGAGCCACGGCACCAGCGAAGCCTTGGTGCTGCTGGTGAGCATATAGGCCGCTTGGTAGTTCTCCTTGCGGATTTCGCGTGCCAGACCCGCGCGCTCTTTCAGCCCGGGCTTCCAGTGCTTCTCAACGATCCAGGTTTTGCGGATATGCGGCATCAGCCGCGCCAGCGGCGCGGCGAGCGGCGAGGTGGCGACGTCGATCGGATGCCCGGGAAATTTCTCGGCAAGTATCCGGATTGCCGAATGGCAGCGGATGAAGTCACCGATCGCCGGCAAGCAGAAGACGAGGATGGGACGCAACAAGCGCTACCTTTTCGATCCGGAACAGCCGCTGCCAATGGCGAGCATGACGGTGATTTGTCACGGAAGCGCTTCGCCATCAAGGACGCGGTGATAGAGCTCCAGATAGGCTTTCGCCGTTTTCTCGATCGGGAACCTGTCCGCGGCAGACTGCCGGCATCGCTGCGCGGACAGGTCTCCGATCTCGCCAAGGGCGCGCCCGAACTCCTCGTCGGACTCGAAGAAGCGTCCGGTATCCGCATCGACGGTTTCCACGAGCGCGCCGCGCGGCGTGGTGAGCACGGGCGTGCCGCATAGCATGGCCTCGACCTGCGCCATGCCGAACGGCTCCTCCCAGGAGATCGGGTTGAGGAATGCCTTCGATTCGCCCAACAGGCGCAATTTGTCCTGGCCGTCGACCATGCCGTGAAACCGGTAGCGGGCGGAAAGGCTCTTGAAGAACACGCCCTCGCGACGCGTCTTGCTGCGGCCGAGCAGCTTCCAGCGCGAGCCGCCGGCGATATCGAGGGTGAAGTCGAATTTCTTTGCCAAGTCCACCGCCCGGTTCAAGCCCTTTCCGGCCCGGGCGATGGCCGCCATGAAAAACAGATGGTCGTTCTTCGACGGCGCTAGCTGATAGGCGTCCACCGGAAAGCCGTTATAGACGAAGGTCTTGCGGCCATGCAGCTCGGCATGGCGGGCGCTGAGGAAATTCCAGTTGGGCTGTGGCCGCGGATAATCCGGAAGATGGCCGTGCTCGGTGTTGAGCGTCGGAAAGGGTACCTCGACCTTCCAGGCGTGGAGATTGACGATCTGGGTGTCGCGTGGGATCGCCGCCCGGCATTCGGCATCGCTGATCGCATGCCTGACCTCGCAGAGCGGATGCGACGACCCCGGCGCGGCGATCAGGACCACATGGTGGCCGAGCCTGACCAGTTCGGTGATCAGCCATTCGACCTGGCGCTGTGTGCCGCCATACCCCATCGCTGGAATAAGGCTCTGGGCTGCAAGGGTTATGCGCATTTCTTATCGGTGCAGCTTTTCACAACGGAATGTTGTCGTGCTTCTTCCAAGGGTTCTGCATGTCCTTGTTGCGCAGCATGCGCAGCGCTCGCGCTACGCGGCGCCTGGTCGAATGCGGCATGATCACCTCGTCGACATAGCCGCGTTCGGCGGCGACGAAGGGCGACAGGAAGCGGTCCTCGTAAGTCTTTGTATGGGCGGCGATTTTCTCCGGATCGCCGATATCCTTGCGATAGATGATCTCGACCGCGCCCCTGGCGCCCATCACCGCGATCTGCGCCGTCGGCCAGGCATAGTTCATATCGCCGCGCAGATGCTTCGAGGCCATCACGTCATAGGCGCCGCCATAAGCCTTGCGGGTGATGACGGTGATCTTCGGCACGGTCGCCTCGGCATAGGCGAAAAGCAGCTTGGCGCCATGCTTGATCAGCCCGCCATATTCCTGCGCGGTGCCCGGCAGGAAGCCCGGCACGTCGACGAAAGTGACGATTGGAATGGAAAAACAATCGCAGAAGCGCACGAAGCGCGCCGCCTTGCGGCTGGCGTCGGAATCGAGCACGCCGGCCAGCACCATCGGCTGGTTGGCGACGAAACCGACGGTGCGGCCCTCGACGCGGCCGAAGCCGGTGACGATGTTCCTGGCGAAACTCTGCTGAATCTCGAAGAAATCGCCTTCGTCGGCGACCTTCAGGATCAGCTCCTTGATGTCGTAGGGCTTATTGGCATTATCGGGGATCAGCCGGTCGAGCGACAGGTCGTGGTCCGTCACCGACTGGTAGCACTCGATTTCCGGGATTTCGGCCGTGTTCGACGCTGGCAGAAGATCGACCAGCCGGCGCATCTGCAGCAGCGCCTCGACATCATTGTCATAGGCGCCGTCGGCGATTGAGGATTTGGTGGTGTGCACGCTTGCGCCGCCGAGGCTTTCCGCGGTCACCGTCTCGTTGGTCACCGTCTTCACCACGTCCGGTCCGGTGACGAACATGTAGGATGTATCGCGCACCATGAAGATGAAATCGGTCATGGCGGGCGAGTAGACGTCGCCGCCGGCGCAGGGACCCATGATCAACGAAATTTGCGGGATGACGCCGGATGCGAGCACATTGCGCTGGAAGATCTCCGCGTAGCCGCCAAGCGCCGCCACGCCTTCTTGGATACGTGCGCCGCCGGCGTCATAGAGGCCGATGATCGGCGCGCGATTGCGCAGCGCCATCTCCTGGACCTTGATGACCTTCTCGGCATGCGCTTCCGACAGCGAGCCGCCGAACACGGTGAAATCCTTGGCGAAGATATAGACCGGGCGCCCATTGACGGTGCCCCAGCCGGTGACGACGCCGTCGCCGGCAATCTTGGTCTTCTCCATGCCGAAATCGGTCGAGCGGTGCTCGACATACATGTCGAACTCCTCGAACGAGCCCTCGTCGAGGAATATCTCGATACGCTCGCGCGCGGTAAGCTTGCCCTTCTTGTGCTGCGCCTCGATGCGGTCCTTGCCGCCGCCCATGCGGGCAATCTCGCGGCGGCGCTCGAGTTCCCTGAGTACATCCTTCATGGCCGATCTCCAGAGCAGGCTGCATTTTGTGGTAATGGCACCCGCAGGAGAGCGCAAGCGTGGTGGGATCGAGCAATTTGTGTTGCGTTAACCGGCCAGCCTAGGCTCCGTTGGCAGGCTGTCTCCTGATGATTGGGAGCTAACTCATCGGGCCCGCGCCGGATCCAGCAACGGAAGGGAGCACAGCCGCTTCCCCGAGAAAAAGGACCGCAAGCGACAGAATTTGACGCCGATGGGGACCGGTTAAGATACAGATCATGAAAGGCCCGTTGTCCATACCAACCCACACGACCACCAATGGGCATTGACTCCGAGTGGGCCAGAGCGGCAATGAATGACGAAATAAGCCAAGGAGACTATGCCTCAGTATTCGAAGCTATCCGTGGATATTCGACGGGCAATCTCCGATTCAGATATACATGGATCACACTGGTCTCAGATGCTCCTTCGTCGTCCCAAGATATACTCGCAAAAGTAAATATAAACTCTTTAGTATCGAAAGAAGAATTCCTTCTTCTTGAGGAATACGTCCTACAAATTATTAGTATCCGCGCGATAGCTGACGATAACTCCGTCTTGGTCGATTTTGATGGAGAATAGGCGGATATGGGCTTAACCAACGTGCTGGCTAGGGCGAGGGCGTGGCCGGACGACATTTGATGACATCTAGGCTTCCTCGTTCTGGCTTTTTGTTGCACCGCAACATGACGCCCCTTGCATTTCGGGACGAACTCAGCCATATGCAGCGGTATAGGCGCTTGGGCCGGGAATGAATCCGGCCTTCTCGACGAATGAGACTGGTTGCGTCTGTTTTCCCTCTTTCCGGCAAATCGGCCCTGGTCGATCGGCAAGCTGGCGAAAAAGCCCCGAGGCATGATGCTTGCGGGCACGACAGCGCAGCCGCGCGGACGGAACCGTCCGCCGCCTTGTCGTTTCATGACAATTTATCCGACGGCAGGTTGCGCCCTGCCGCCATTGATGTTTGCGGCCACAAGGCCGCGTGAAAGAAGATTATTTTGACCAACGAAAACACAGCGGAACTGAACGGTTTCGCAGCACTGGGAATTTCCGGCGCGCTGCTCAAGGCGACCCATGCCGCCGGGTTCACCGATCCGAAGCCTATCCAGACGCAGGCGATCCCACCGCAGATGGAAGGGCGCGATATTTTCGGTATCGCCCAGACCGGCTCGGGCAAGACGGCGGCCTTCGCGCTGCCGATTCTCTCGAAGATCATCGGGCTCGGCACCAAGCGCCGGCCGAAGACGACGCGGGCGCTCATCCTGGCGCCGACGCGCGAGCTCGCCGTGCAGATCGAGGACACCATCAAGATCCTCGCCAAGGGCGCGCATGTCTCGACCGCGCTGGTGCTGGGCGGCGTCTCGCGCTTCAGTCAGGTCAAGAAGGTTGCGCCCGGCGTCGACATTCTGATCGCCACGCCCGGCCGCCTGACCGACCTGGTGCGCGAGGGCGACCTCATCCTTGCCGACACCAAATGGCTGGTGCTCGATGAGGGCGACCGCATGCTCGACATGGGCTTCATCAACGATGTCAAGCGTATTGCCAAGGCGACCGCGCCGGACCGGCAGACGGCACTGTTCTCGGCCACCATGCCCGATGAGATCGCAGAGCTTGCCAAGGGCTTGCTGAAGAACCCCGTCCGCATCGAAGTCTCGCCGCAAAGCACCGCTGCGGTCGAGATCGTGCAGAGCTTGGTGCTCGCCCGCACCAAGCAGAAGCGCCAGGTGCTGTCAAAGATGCTGGCCGACGAGGCGATGCGCTCGGTGATCGTGTTCTCGCGCACCAAGCATGGTGCCGACCGCGTCACCAAGGACCTTGCCCGTGACGGTTTCGAGGCGGCCGTCATCCACGGCAACAAGTCGCAGAACGCGCGCCAGAAGGCGCTCAACGATTTCCGCGACGGCTCGGTTCGCATCCTGGTCGCGACCGATATCGCGGCGCGCGGCATCGACGTGCCCGGCATCAGCCACGTCGTGAATTTCGACTTGCCCGACGAAGCGGAGAGCTATGTCCATCGTATCGGCCGCACCGGCCGCAACGGCAGGGACGGTATTGCGATCACGCTGTGCGATCCTTCGGAAAACGCCAAGCTGCGGCAGGTCGAGCGCATCATCCGCATGAAGCTGCCGGTCGTCGCCGACCATCTCGGCAGCCCGGATCCGCAGCGCGACCCCAGGGAAAAGGCCGAGCGTCATTTCGAACCGGCCAATGACCGCGAGCATCACGGTGCCCGTCGCGATGGCCGCCGCCCGGGCAACGGTGGCGACAACAAGCGCTTCGGCGGCAAGCCTCATGGCGAGCGCGCTCCGAAGCCGCAGGGCGAACGCCCGGCCGCGGCCAAGCCGAACGGCTCGAGCAAGCCCGATGGCTTCAAGCGCTTCAAAGGTAACAACAAGCGCCGCTTCGGCGGCAAGCGTCCGGCGAACCGGGCTGCCTGAGCCAAGAGCCGGATGATTTCAGGTCGAGTCGACCTGAAATCTGAATCCGGCTCTAAATCAAAGACATAGAGCATGATGTCGTCCGAAAACCGCTCCACACTTTTCGGCATCATGCTCTAGCAGAACCACGCGAACAGGAACGGCCGGAGCGATGATGCTTCGGCCGTTTTTCATTCCATTGGGCTGACTTCACTGGCCCGACTGCTGCTGCATCAGCGCCTTCACCCACACCACGATACGCTGGGTAAGGAAGGCTGTGGTCTGCGGCGACAGCACATCGCCGGCGATGACGTGATTGTCCGGATCGCCGGTGTCGTCGACCGGCACCAGCTCATGCGGCGCACCCCAGCGCCCGGCTATCTCGCGCGTGCGGTCCGGCCGCACCACCTTGTCGGCATCCGAGAAGATGAACAGGGCAGGGATTTTCGCCTTCTCGACCGGGGCCTCGTAGGCGAGATTGGTGAGCGCCGCCATCGGCAGCACCGCCTTCATGGGATATTTGGTGGTCCAGAATTTCTCGTGCAGTGCGTTGCGCGCGGGAAAACTGCGCTCCTTGCCGCCGACAAGCTCGGCGATTTGTCCGCCCCAGGGCATGGTGAGAACCTCAGCGCCGGAGGCCTTGACGCCGAAATTTGGCGATATGAACGCGATAGCGGCGACGCCGTCCGATGCACCGGGCCGGGTTGCGGCCCATGCCGCCAGCGAACCGCCGGTCGAGGTCCCGATGACGATCACCTTGTCACCGATGGCACGGCCGATGGCCAAAGCCTCCTCATAGTCGTTGACCCAGGCATTGACACTGCCTTGCGCCATGGCCGCGCCGTTCTGGCCGTGGCCGGTCAGACGCGTGTAGAAGAGGTTGGCGTCCAGTTCATCCGCAATGTCGTCCGGCAAGGGGCGGACCTCGCCCTTCGAGGCGGAAAAGCCATGGATATAGACGATGGCCAAGGGCGTCTTGGCATGGACCATCGGGTTCGCCCAGATGATCTCCTTGTCGAGCCCGTCGCGGATGTTGGGCACGGCGGCCTCTTCACGCGCCAGATAGGCCTGCGGATCGTCGCCGATCGCCGACGGATTGAACCGGATTGTGGTGTCGACCGGCACGCGTGGGCCGAGGAAGAAAACGGCTGTCAGGACGACTGCAAGGCCAAGCACCGCAAGCACGATCCGCCGCCCCATTACAGTCTCCAAGCAATGATTCTCAACCTATGGCCGTCCCCGCCGGCAGGCAATCGCCGTTTCGCCGGCTTATGCCGCCTTGTCGCGGGATGGGTTCTTGTCGCCAGGCAGCCTGCGATCGAAATGCAATGGCCGCCCCCACCAGTGGGTGGTGAGCCCGATGACGAAGCGGCCGATCGGCCGCGGCAGCAGGCCGAGCACCTTCAACGGCAAGCTAATATGGTACGGGAAGGTGACTTCGAAGCCGCCCTTCCGGATACCGCGTGCCATGCGGCGCGACGCGCGATGCACAGGCATGAGGCCCGGCATCGGCAGCTTGTTCTTTTCCGTCAGCGGCGTGTCGACGAAGCCCGGGTTGATGACCTGGATGCGGATATTCATCTTGTCGAAATCGTATTTCAGCGACTCCGCCAGGATGTTGATCGCGGCCTTGGTGCCGCCATAGGCCGCCGTGGTCGGCCAGCCGGAATAAGCGGTGACCGATCCCACCAGAACGATATGGCCGCGTCCGCGCACGCGCATATGCTCGACGACAGGCACCACGCCGTTGACTATGCCGAAATAGTTTACGGCGAAGGAGCGGTGGAAATCGCGCACAACAAGATTCTCGCCGGGGGTGGCGATGTAGTTGCCGGCGTTGAAGACGGCAAGCACGATGGGCCCCATCTGCTCCTCGATTGCGGCGGCCGTACGCGCCATGCCCTGCTCGTCGGTGACGTCGCAGGGAAAGGATTTCACATGTCCCGACATTTGCGCCGTTTCGACGACCAGCGTGTCGGCCGGATCTTCCGGCAGAGAGGTCACCGCGACGGCATAGCCTTGATTGGCAAGATCCTTGGCCAACGCGCGCCCAAGCCCGCTGCTGCCGCCCGTGATCCAGGCGACACCGTCCTTCGGATTGGCCCGGTAGAGTGTCATGTGATGTCCTGCGAATGTTCGGGCTTGCTGTAGCGGCGAAGAAATCGAATGAAAAGAGCGCTTTTGCGCTTGGCGTTGAAATGATCGCAAGCATTGCAGCGTCCAGAATGCGACTGGACCAGACAAAATCTTACCTTGAAACCGGGGCGTCCGGTTTTTAGGGTCTCGCCGCACACATAAAGGAATCCCGCATGCCCCGTTCTGTGATCGAAGCGATCGGCAACACGCCCCTGATCCGGCTCAACAAGGCTTCGGAAGCGACCGGCTGTGAGATCCTCGGCAAGGCCGAGTTCATGAATCCGGGGCAATCGGTAAAGGATCGGGCCGGCCTGTTCATCATCCGCGATGCCGAGCAGCGCGGCCTGCTCAAGCCCGGGGGGCTGATCGTCGAAGGCACTGCCGGCAACACAGGCATCGGTTTGACGTTGGTCGCCAAGGCGCTTGGCTACCGCACCGTCATCGTCATCCCCGACACGCAGAGCCAGGAAAAGAAGGACACGATCAAGATCCTGGGCGCGGAGCTCATCGAAGTGCCGGCGGTGCCCTACAAAAACGCCAACAATTACATAAAACTGTCCGGCCGCCTTGCCGAGCAACTGGCACGTTCGGAGCCGAACGGCGCGATCTGGGCCAATCAGTTCGACAATGTCGCCAACCGCGACGGCCACATCCGCACGACGGCCCAGGAGATATGGGCTCAGACCGGCGGCAAGATCGATGGCTTCGTCTCGGCCGTCGGCTCCGGCGGCACGCTTGCGGGTGTCGCTCTCGGGCTCAAGGGCAAGAGCAAGGACGTCAAGATCGCGCTCGCCGACCCGCTGGGTGCCGCCCTCTACAGTTTCTACACCAGCGGCGAGTTGAAATCCGACGGCAGCTCGATCACCGAAGGTATCGGCCAGGGCCGCATCACCGCGAATCTGGAAGACTTCTCGCCGGATTTCTCCTATCAGATCCCGGACGAGGAAGCGTTGCCCATCATTTTCGACCTGATCCAGGAAGAGGGGCTCTGCGTCGGCGGCTCGACCGGCATCAACATCGCCGGCGCCGTCCGGCTGGCGCGCGAGCTCGGACCCGGCCACACCATCGTGACGATCCTTGCCGACTACGGCACGCGCTACCAGGCCAAGCTCTTCAATCCGGAGTTCCTGCGCGGCAAGAGCCTTCCGGTGCCGGGCTGGATGGAAGAAAAAGCCGATATTTCAGTGCCGTTCGAAAAGGTGGCATGATGGAGTACAAAACCGAGGCGCAGTTTCGCGACGACGCCTATCAGAAGACGGCGGAGGCCGAGGTCGTCGCGATCAACGATCGCGGGGGCATCCTTCTCGATCGGACAGTCTTTTATGCAACGTCCGGCGGCCAGCCGGGCGACACCGGGATATTAGAGCGCGCCGATGGCGACCGCATTGCGATCGCCGCCACCATCACCGGCGAGACCAAGGACGAGATCGTTCATGTGCCGGCACCGGAGCAGGCGCTGCCCGCGGTCGGCGAAAAGCTGAAGCTCCTGATCGACTGGGAGCGGCGGCACCTCCTGATGCGCATGCACTCCGCCTGTCACCTGCTGACTGTCGTTTGCCCTTTCCCAATCACCGGGGCAGCGGTCGCAGAAGACGACAGCCGCGTCGACTTCGACATTCCCGACGCCGGCTTCACGAAGGAGGATGTGACGGCGAGGCTGATGGAGCTGGTGCGCGCCGACCATCCGATCTTCACCCGGCTGATCACCGACGAGGAACTCGCCGCCAATCCCGGCCTGGTCAAATCGAAGAACGTTCGCCCGCCGGTCGGCACCGGCAAGATCCGCCTGGTCTGCATCGGCGAGAGCGGCTCGATCGACAGCCAGCCATGCGGCGGAACGCATGTGAGGTCGACCGGCGAGGTCGGCGAGATTCATATCGGCAAGATCGAGAAGAAAGGCCGCGAGAACCGGCGCTTCCGCATCCGATTCGGACCGAAGCCGGCGAACTGACGTTAAAGCTAGGCGGGGCAGGAGAATAAAATGGCGCAGGACAGTCCCTTCATCGTCGACGCCGATTGGCTGGAAAAGCGACTTGGCGAGCCGGGTCTCACCATTGTCGACGCTTCGTGGTATCTGCCGGCGCAAAAGCGCGACGCCCGCGCCGAATACGATGCCGCTCATATTCCGGGTGCTCGCTTCCTCGACCAGGATGCGGTGTCCGATCCGGATTCGAAACTGCCGCACACACTGGCAGCGCCGCAGCACTTCGCCCAATATGTCGGCGCCATGGGCGTTTCGGCTGACGACACCATCGTCGTCTATGACGGCCCCGGCCTGTTCTCGGCGCCGCGCGCCTGGTGGATGTTCCGTGTCATGGGCGTCTTCCAGGTCTACATCCTGAACGGCGGCATCGACCGCTGGAAGGCCGAGGGGCGACCCGTGACGGCCGAGCCGACAAAGATCGCGCCGAGCGTCTTTTATGCCGATTTCGATGCCGGCCGTGTTGTCGGCCTCGACGAGATGCGCAGGATCGTCGGCAGCCATGAGAGCCAGATCGCCGACGCGCGCTCGGCCGGCCGCTTTGCCGGAACCGATCCGGAGCCGCGTCCGGGCGTCCGTTCGGGCCATATGCCGGGTGCGCACAACGTTCCGGTCACGGCGCTTGCCGAGAATGGCGAATTGCTGCCGAAGGATCGCCTGCGCAAGGTGATCGAGGATGCCGGCATCGACCTGTCGAAACCGGTCGTGACGTCCTGCGGCTCGGGCATCACGGCGGCGGCGATCACGCTGGCGCTCGAGACGCTCGGCCACACCGACAACCGGCTTTACGACGGGTCCTGGACTGAGTGGGGCAGTCTCAGCGACACACCGGTGGTGACGGGGAAAGAATGATGGAAAACGGCACGCCGCAGGATATCGAAGTCACGGTTACATTCCTGGAGATGCACGCGGCTCCGACGGTTTCGCCGCCGATCCCTTACAATCGCCAGATCGCGCTGCTGAAGACGAAAGATATCCCGCTTCATTTCTACCGCTATCTGATGGATCGCGTCGGTCGCAAATGGCATTGGGTCAATGTGCTGAGGCTCAGCGACGAGGAGCTTGCCGCCGGCTTGCACCGCGAGGACCGCGACATCCGCGTGCTCTATCTCGACGGCGCTCCCGCCGGCTTCTTCGACCTGAAGCCGCATCTGCCGGACGAGGTGGAGCTCGCCTATTTCGGCATGATGGAGCATGCGCACGGCCAAGGCATCGGCCGCTGGTTCCTTGGCGCCGCCATCTCGGCGGCCTGGGCATATGGGCCAAGGCGCGTCACCGTGCAGACCTGCACGCTCGACCATCCGGCAGCTCTGCCGCTTTACCAGAAGCTGGGCTTCACGCCGGTGGCGCAGAAGAGAGAGGTCGTGCATCCGCTGACCTTCGCCGAGCGGTCGGCCAGCGTCATGCGACCCTAGAGCAATTCCAGGACTGGTGAGAAACGGTTCCGCCAGTCAGGAATCGGGTGGGAGCCGTCGTCGAGGAGGCATAATTTCCGGAGATCGACACCGGAGATCTGCCATGAGCATCCAGTTCAAAGCCTTGCCGACCGAAGCCGTGCGCGCCTTGCAGCGGGGTGGGCCCGATGCCTACGGCCGCACCCCGGAGCACCGCATTTCCGACGGCGACGGCGTGCCATGCAGGCATTGCCTCAGGAACGTCGCCGAAGGTGACGGCTATCTGATCGTTGCCTACCGGCCGTTTCCGGAACTGCAGCCCTATGCCGAAACCGGCCCGATCTTCCTGCATGCCGAGGAATGCGAGCGCGCAGCCGAAGGGGATGCGCTGCCGGAGATGCTCGAAAGCAGCGACTATATCGTCAGGGGTTACGGCAGGGACGATCGCATCGTTTATGGCAGCGGCGCCGTCACGCCGACCGGCGAGATTGCCGCCCGCGCGCGGACGCTGTTTGGGCGCGCCGACATCGCCTACATCCATGTCCGCTCGGCCCGCAACAATTGCTATCAATGCCGCATCGAGCGGGCATGACCCAAAAAAGAAGCCCGCCGATGGTCGGACGGGCTGTTGGAGGGTCTGACAGAAGCTGTCGGGCCAGTGCCGTCCGGGCCGGACTCGTCCGACCCGGCAAGCAGCTCGGGCCGCCAGTAACGGTCAGTCTCTAGGCGTGTTTCTCGTCGAGCGAATGTGAAGCGTTTCACACAAGGCCGCATAATGGCGGAAGAACGAAAAGAGGCGCATTTCAAGACCGTCGTATTCTCGTCGTACTGCTGCGCTAAAAAGCAGTGGTTGCGATGTGTCGACCGCGGATGGACCGGCGGCAGATCGCAACAGTCGAGGAAGCGGGGCTTTTTGCTCCGCTTTTTTGTTGCCTAGATTTTCGACGGAAGCGCAGTTTCCGCGCAAGAAAAAGCCCGCCGGAATGACCCAGCGGGCGACTGAAGGAAATCGTTGCGACTTATCAGGCGGCAAGGACCGCCTTCGGTTCGACCATTTCGTAGCCGAGCGCCTCAGCGACGGCGCGGTTGGTAATCTTGCCCTTGTGGACATTGAGGCCGTTGCGCAAATGGTGATCGTCGACCAGCGCCTTCAGGCCCTTGTCGGCGAGTTGCAGGCCATAGTGCAGTGTCGCGTTGTTGAGCGCGTGCGCCGAAGTGACCGGCACGGCGCCAGGCATGTTTGCGACGCAATAGTGGATCACGCCGTCGACCTCATAGGTCGGATCGGCGTGCGTCGTGGCATGCGAGGTCTCGAAGCAACCGCCCTGATCGATCGCGACGTCGACCAGCACCGAGCCCTTCTTCATGCCGGAAAGCATTTCGCGGGTGACGAGCTTGGGCGCGGCGGCGCCCGGGATCAGCACGGCGCCGATGACGACATCGGCCGAGAAGCATTCTTCCTCCAGCGCTTCGACGGTCGAGTAGCGTGTATGGACGCGGCCGCCGAAGATGTCGTCGAGCTGGCGAAGACGCGGGATCGAGCGGTCGATGATGGTGACGTCGGCGCCGAGGCCGACAGCCATCTTGGCTGCATGCAGGCCGACGACGCCGCCGCCGAGCACGGTGACCTTGCCGGGCAGCACGCCGGGCACACCGCCGAGCAGCACGCCGCGGCCGCCATTGGCCTTCTGCAGCGCAGTCGCGCCGGCCTGGATCGACAGGCGGCCGGCGACTTCCGACATCGGCGCGAGCAGCGGCAGGCCGCCGCGGTCGTCGGTCACGGTCTCATAGGCAATCGCGGTGACGCCCGAGCCAAGAAGACCCTTGGTCTGCTCCGGATCCGGAGCCAAATGGAGATAGGTGTAGAGAATCTGGCCGTCGCGCAGCTGCACCCATTCGTTGGGCTGCGGCTCCTTGACCTTGACGATCATGTCCGACTTGGCGAACACGTCGGCGGCCGTCTTGGCGATGGTGGCGCCGGCGGCGCGATAGGCGTTGTCGTCGGCGCCGATGCCGGCGCCAGCACCGGTCTCGACCAGCACTTCATGGCCATGCGCGACATATTCGCGGACCGAGCCCGGCGTCAGGCCGACGCGATATTCGTGGTTCTTGATTTCCTTGGGGCAGCCGACACGCATCTTTCTTCTCCCTGTCCGCGCCCTTCAAGGGGCGCTCTCACTGTCGCTCGTGCATGTCACCGGGTCGAAAATACGGAGGGTGGACACGCAGTAACCGCAGTCAACCACGAATCGTTCCGTATGTGTTTGCGAATGCACTTGCGGCAATGGTCGCTCTTCGATAATCGTTGCGCAAAACGACTTGAAATTCGCAGGAACCACGAAAAATGCGGCTCGACAGGATTGATATCGCCATTCTGGAGACTTTGCAGAAGGATGGCCGGATCCCCAATGCGGCGCTCGCGGAGAAGGTCGGCCTTTCCCAATCGGCCTGTTCGCGCCGGCTCGACAATCTGGAGAAGTCCGGAACCATCCGCGGCTACCACGCGCGGCTGTCCAATTCCGCGCTCGGCCACCAGATGACGGCGATCGTGCACATATCGCTGTCGGGGCAATTCGAAAAGACGCTGTCGGATTTCGAGGCGGCGATCAAGCGCTGCCCGAACGTGCTCTCCTGTCATCTGATGTCGGGCGAATACGACTACATCCTGCGCATCGCGGCGAAGGATCTCGTCGACTATGAGCGCATCCACAAGGAATGGCTGTCAGCCATGCCGCACGTCACCAAGATCAACTCGTCCTTCGCGCTGCGCGAGATCGTCGATCGCACGGCGGTCGGGCTGCGGCCTGAGATGGCTTAGACCGCTGCGGCTTCGGTCACCACAGTAGTCATTGGGATATCGTGCGGCTGCGGGTAGATGGTCGGGATGCGCTGCAATTCGTAGCCGACGCCGATGACCAGCGGCCTGAACGGCATTGCGGCAAGCGTGCGATCGTAAAAACCGCCGCCATAACCCAGCCGATAGTTACCTGGATCGATGCCTACGATCGGCGAGATCACGATGTCGGGCAGCACCGGGTCGCCCTCGGCCGGGATCGGAATGTTCCACACGCCCTTTTCCAGCCGGTCGCCCTGTTTGTAGGCGCGAAACACCAGCGGCTGCCCCTTCTCGATGACGACGGGCAGCGCGGTGCGCCCGCCGCGATCGTTGATCGAGGCCATCCAGCCACGCAGATCCGGCTCGCCGCGAAACGGCCAGTAGAGGCTGACCATCCGGCCGGCTATGTCGCCGATCAGCGCGTCGAGGCCTTCCGCGATGCGTGCCGACATGGCGGCGCGCGCGTCGGCTGAAACGGCGAGGCGCCCGGTGATGAGTCGCTCTCGCTCGGCCTTGCGCCATCGCCGAACATCCGTCCAGTCGGAGAGCGGCTCCCGGTATTCCGGGTCGAGTTCGTGCATGAAGCAGGGCGGTGAGGCGTATTGGGCCGGGCCTTCGTCGTCGTGTTTGTCAGCCATGCTTGGCTCCTGTCGTTTTGTTTCACGCTATACTCGCGCCTGTGCGACCGCATGTGCATTCACGACGCCGCACGACGACTCCCGGGCATGACCGTTGCCCACGCGCAATATTGTTGCAGTGCACAAAAATACTTACATCATCGGTAGGATTGCACTTTGGCGAGGTGGAATGAAATGAGCGAAACCGAGCATAAAGTCGTTGTCGTCGGCGCCGGCTTCGGCGGCCTCGAACTCACGCGCGCGCTGGCGGGAGCTCCGGTGCGCATCACCATGATCGACAAGCGCAACCACCATCTCTTCCAACCGCTGCTTTACCAGGTGGCGACGACGTCGCTGGCGACCTCGGAAGTCGCCTGGCCGATCCGCCATCTTCTGCGCAGGCGCAAGGACGTGACGACGCTTCTCGGCAATGTCACCGGCATCGACCGCGCCGGCAAGCGCGTGCTGATCGAGGACGGCAGCTCGATCCCTTATGACACGCTGGTGCTCGCCACCGGCGCGCGCCACGCCTATTTCGGCCATGACGAATGGGAGCCGTTCGCGCCGGGTCTGAAGACGCTTGAGGATGCCACGACGATCCGGCGCCGTATCCTGCTCGCTTTCGAGCAGGCCGAGCGCGAAACGGATCCGGCGAAGCGCCAGGCGCTGCTGACCCTGGTCATCGTCGGCGGCGGGCCGACCGGTGTCGAGCTCGCCGGTACCATTGTCGAGCTCGCGCATGACACGTTGCGCGGCGAGTTCCGCAACATCGACCCGAGCCAGGCGCGCGTCGTGCTGATCGAAGCCGGCGACCGGATCCTGGCCAATTTCGCGCCGCAGCTTTCCGACTATGCCCGCAAGGCGCTGGAACGGCTGGGCGTCACCATCGAGCTCGGGCGCCCCGTCACGCACCTCGATGCCGAAGGGGTGGTCTTCGGCGACAAGCGCCTGCCTGCAAGAACGATCATCTGGGCGGCTGGCGTTGCCGCTTCGCCGGCGGCCGAATGGCTGGCAGCGCCGGCCGACCGGGCGGGCAGGGTAATCGTCGAACCCGACCTCACCGTGCCGGGCAGTCCAGACATTTTCGTCATCGGCGACACCGCGCATGTGCTGCGGCCGGATGGAAAGCCGGTGCCGGGTGTGGCACCCTCTGCCAAGCAGGAGGGCAAGCATGTTGCCGCGACGATCAAGGCGCGGCTCGCCGGCGACATGGCGACGCGTCCTTTCCAATACCGTCATGACGGCGATCTGGCGACGATCGGCAAGCGCGCCGCCGCCATCGATTTCGGCTGGATCAAGCTCACCGGCTGGCTCGCCTGGTGGCTCTGGGGCATAGCGCACATCTATTTCCTGATAGATTTCCGCAACCGCCTGGCGGTCTCGCTTAGCTGGCTATGGATATATTTTACGGGCCAGCGCAGCGCGCGCCTGATCACGCAGGGCGACGACGACAAAAGCTGATCGCCAGCTGTAGCCTGCTTCATCGACGCGTCACCTTGTCGTGATTGAACGGCTGTCCGCGCACGTGGACTCAACGCGCCTTCAGCGCCATGCTCCGTGCCTGGGGCAAGGGGTTGTCGCGTTGTCGAAGAGGAGAAGAAAATGTCACGACTGCCCATCTCCCGTCGCGAATTCCTGGCCGGCGTCGCTGCCGGCAGCGCACTGATCATGCTGCATCCGTTCTCCGCCCGCGCCGCGGCCAACCAGGCGCATCTCAGGATCATGGAGACGACCGACATCCATGTGAACCTGTTGCCTTACGATTACTACGCCGACAAAGCGAACGACACGATGGGCCTGTCGCGCACCGCCTCGCTGATCGATGCGGTGCGCAAGGAAGCCACCAATTCCATGCTGATCGACAATGGCGACCTGCTGCAGGGCAGCCCGATGGGTGACTATGTCGCCTATGAGGAGGGCATGAAGGATGGCGACCTGCACCCGGTCATGAAGGGCATGAACCTGCTCGGCTATGAATGCTCGACGCTCGGCAACCATGAATTCAATTACGGCCTGTCCTTTCTCGACAAGGTGCTGGCCGGGGCCAACTTTCCCTTCGTTTGCGCGAACCTGGTCCGCGGCACCACGCTTGCCACGAGCCCGCGCGACGACAAGCTCTACCTCAAGCCCTATGTGATCCTCGACAGGAAGATCAAGGATGGGTCGGGTGCCGAGCAACCGATCAGGATCGGCGTCATCGGCTTCGTGCCGCCCCAGATCATGGTCTGGGACCTGAAAAACCTCGAAGGCAACGTCCAGACGCGCGACATCGTCGAGGCGGCCGAGGCCTGGGTGCCGCAGATCAGGGAAGAAGGCGCCGACATCGTCATCGCGCTCTCGCATTCCGGCATCGACATCAAGCAGGGCGACAAGATGGAGAATGCCTCCTTCTTCGTCGCCGGCGTCGAGGGCATCGACGCGGTCTTCACCGGCCACCAGCACCTGGTCTTCCCCGGCAAGAAGGATTTCCAGGCGCTCGCAGGCGTCGACACCGAAAAGGGCACGCTGCAGGGCAAGCCGGCGGTCATGGGTGGCTTCTGGGGCTCGCATATGGGTCTGATCGACCTGCTTCTTGAGCGCGACGGCTCGACATGGCGGGTCGTCTCGGCCACCTCCGAGGCGCGGCCGATCTATGAGCGCGTCGACAACAAGAACAAGGCGACGGTTGGCGACGACAAGCGCATCATCGCGGCGCTCGAGCAGGACCACGAGGCAACCCTTGCCTATGTCCGCCGCGCCGTCGGCAAGACCTCGGCGCCGCTCTATTCCTATTTCGCTCTGGTGGCCGACGATCCGTCGGTGCAGATCGTCAACCAGGCGCAGACCTGGTATCTCAAGGACATATTGAAGAGCACTGGGTGGAAGGACGTGCCGCTGCTATCGGCGGCGGCACCCTTCAAGGCCGGCGGCCGCAACGGCGCCGACTATTATACCGACGTTCCAGTGGGCGATATTGCCATCAAGAACGTCGCCGATCTCTATCTCTATCCGAACACGGTGCGCGCCGTCGAAATCACCGGCGCCGAGGTGAAGGAATGGCTGGAGATGTCGGCCGGCATCTTCAACCATATCGAGCCGGGCAAGGCGGATCAGCCGCTCATCAACACCGATTTCCCGTCCTACAATTTCGACGTCATCGATGGCGTCACCTACAGGATCGACCTGTCGCAGCCGCCGAAATACGATGCCAAGGGCGGCGTCGCGAACGCAGGCTCCAACCGCATCGCCGACCTGAAATTCGACGGAAAACCGATTGATCCGGCAGCGAAATTCGTCGTTGCCACCAACAACTACCGTGCCGGCGGCGGCGGCAATTTTCCCGATATCAACGCCTCGAAGATCATCTATGAGGCGCCCGACACCAACCGCGACGTGATCGTGCGCTACGTCGTCAGCGAGGGCACCATCAATCCGTCGGCAGACGGCAACTGGTCGTTCGCGCCTCTGCCCGGCGCCAGCGTCGTCTTCGAGACCGGCCCGAGGGCCAAGGATTTCATTGCCGAGGTCAAGTCGTTGAAGATCGAGCCGGCAGGCGAGGGCGAGGCAGGCTTCGCCAAATACCGCATCACGCTTTGACATCGTGCAGCGTCGACGCGGCTGCCTGCGCGGCTGCCCGCGCCGTCGCTGACGGGAAAGCGCTTCAGGCAAAAAGCAGTGAACTGCCAAAATCGCTGCCCCGGCCGCTCTGGTTCCGGCCGTCCGCATGGGATAGTTTTAGCCATGCGTTATGTGATCGTCATCGCCTCCATCACCTTCTTCCTGTTCTGGGACGGCCTCTACAATCGCGGCCACTACCTCGACGTGACCGTGCGGGAAGTCTCGCGCATCGTGCGCTACGTCACCGGGTAAGGTCTCGCCGGTTTCGCATAGCGGGCGCGACATCGTTGCCGGTTGACGCCTGGGCATCGCTCCCACAAAAACGCCGCTGAAACGAAGACCAGGGAGGCTGGCTTGATCCGGCACATCGTTTTCTTCAGCGTGCGGCGCAAGGAAGATGTCGAGACTGTGCGCTCGGGCCTGCTGGCGCTCGGCAAGATTCCGCACTCGAAGCATTTCGAGGTGACGCTCAACACCAAGGTCGATCAGTTCTCCAATGCGATCGATGTCGTCGTCTATGCCGAGTTCGAGGACGAGGCGGCGCTTGCCGCTTACAAGGCGCATCCGATTTATGCGGATACGACCAGCAAGGTGAAGCCGCTGCGCGAACTGCGCTATTCGGCCGATGTCGTGGCCGCTGCCTGAAGCGGCAGAGCACGGTCCGTCGGGCCGCCGCTCTTGAACAGCCGGCCGGAATGAGGCACACCGCGCCGGCATGACCAGAAACTCCGCCCATCCGCTCGACCATCTCGTGTTGCCGACACGGAACCTCGATGCCGCGCGGTCGCGTCTGGCCTCGCTCGGCTTCGTCGTCGCCCCCACGGGCATCCACCCGTTCGGCTCGGAGAACGCCTGCGTCTTTTTTGCCGACGGCACCTATCTCGAGCCGCTAGCGGTGGGAAATGAACGGGCGGCAAGACAAGCGATTTCGGCCGGCAATGTTTTCATAGCGCGCGACCGCCTTTTTCGCGAGCGGCTGGGCGAGGAAGGTTTTTCCGCCGTCGTGCTTGGAACCGGCAATGCCGATGCCGACCATATGCGTTTTGTCGAAGCCGGTCTGTCAGCCGGCGATACGCTGCGTTTCTCACGCGCGTTCACCGATGCGAACGGAAAGAGCGACACGGCGTCCTTCAAGCTGGCCTTCGCGGCCGGCAAGGGAGCGACGGACGCCTTCCTCTTCGCCTGCGAGCGCGTGAACCCGCCGAAGATCGATCGCACGGCGCTGCAGGCCCATGCCAATGGCGTGTCCGGCATCGTCGAGGTGATCGCCGTGAGCGATGTGCCTGCCGCGCAGATCGCATTGATCTCGATCGCCGCCGGCTCAGAGGCAGACGGTGACGCGGTGCGGCTGCCAAATGGGGTCCTGAGCATCGTCACGCCCGAAACCTACGCGCAGCGCTTCGGCCTGGCGGCCGAACCCTCACCGCATTTACGGTTTCAGGCGGTTGTTTTCTCGATCCGCGACAAAGCTACAGCGGCGCACGCGCTTGTGGCCGGGGCCATCGATCACGACATGAACGGCAGTGACATCGTCGTTCCGCCGGCGCCCGGACAGGGCGCCGCCTTCATCTTCCGGGAGATCCCATGAGCAAGCCCCTGGCGCCCAACGCATCGGTAACCGTCGGCAAGGTCGTCTTCGCCAACAATGCGCCGCTGTCGCTAATCGCCGGCCCGTGCCAGCTTGAATCGCGCCAGCACGCTTTCGACATGGCCGGCGCGCTGAAGGAACTGACGGAACGTCTGGGAATCGGCCTCGTCTACAAGACCAGCTACGACAAGGCCAACCGCACCTCTCTGTCGGCGACGCGCGGCGCGGGGCTCGATGCGGCGATGCCGATCTTCGACGATCTGCGCAAGGAGTTTGGCCTTCCTGTGCTGACTGACGTCCACAACGAGGAGCAATGCGCGATCGTAGCACCCCACGTCGATATCCTGCAGATTCCCGCCTTCCTGTCGCGCCAGACTGACATGCTGGTCGCCGCCGCCAGGACCGGCAAGGTCATCAACGTGAAGAAGGGGCAGTTCCTCGCGCCCTGGGACATGAAGAATGTCGTCGCCAAGATCACCGGCTCCGGCAACCCGAATGTGCTCACCACCGAGCGCGGCGTCTCGTTCGGCTACAACACGCTAGTCTCGGACATGCGTGCTCTGCCGGTCATGGCCGAGATCGGCGCCCCGGTGATCTTCGACGCCACCCATTCCGTGCAGCAGCCGGGCGGGCAGGGCGGCTCCTCCGGCGGCGAACGGCGCTTTGTCGCGACGCTCGCGCGCGCGGCCGTTGCCGTCGGTGTCGCCGGCGTCTTCATCGAAACCCATCAGGACCCGGACAATTCGACGTCTTCGGATGGCCCCAACATGGTGCCTCTCAAGGACATGCCGGCGCTGCTGGAAAAGCTCATGGCCTTTGATCGGATCGCCAAGGGCCACTGATTCCAGCGGCGGACCTCGATCCTGCGCCGGCTTGTGGTGAGCGGGGGCTGCCTCACCGACAGCTGAGCAAATCGTCGGGAACCTTAGCGCGCTCCTCTCATTGTCGGTGCATGCATTCAACGAGAGGAGCACCATCATGACTACTCCGTCCGGGCATACCGAAGCCATTGCCGCCTCGCGCGTCATCGGCACGTCGGTCTATAACACCGAAGGCAAAAGCATCGGCAGCATCGAGGACGTGATGCTCGACAAGATGTCGAACGGCATCATGTTCGCTGTGATCGGTTTCGGCGGCTTCCTCGGCATGGGCGAGAAGTACCACGCGATTCCGTGGGCGACGCTCGATTATGACGAGGATCAAGGCGGCTATGTCGTGCCGTTCACCAAGGAGCAGCTCCAGGCGGCACCGGCATATTCGATCGACGAATTGACCGGCGCCGACGGCGAAGCCGCCCGCGATGCTTCATTCCAGTATTACCATGTGAAGCCCTATTGGCATTGATCGCGCGATCGGCAAGCTGGGAATCGAAAGGCCCCCGACATAAAGCCGGGGGCCTTTGACGTTTAACTATTCCGCCGCGTTGAGAGTTGATAGCTCCACCGAGCTCTGCTGGGGTTTCTGATCGTCGCATGACGTCAGGAACGCTGCCGCGATCAGGAACAAACTCACGATACCGCTCAACTGGGACATGGCGAAACTCCTCCTGTTTCGTCCCGCGCGAACGCGACCATAGATGAGATGGTCACACAGCGCGCATGACTTATGATGACAGAAAATTGCGCTTCGTGAATCACACCCGCGGTAATAAATGCGGGCCCGCCGATTGCCTTTTGCTCTGCTTTGGCTAAGAGGGGCGCGACGCTTCAATCGATCAATCGGGGACATCGCAAATGACCGCCATCATCGACATTGTCGGGCGTGAAATCCTGGACAGCCGTGGCAATCCGACCGTCGAGGTCGACGTGGTGCTGGAGGACGGCTCCATGGGCCGCGCCGCTGTGCCGTCGGGCGCATCGACGGGCGCGCATGAGGCGGTCGAAGTCCGGGACGGCGGACCGCGCTATCTCGGCAAGGGCGTGCAGCGCGCCGTCGAAGCGGTGAACGGCGAGCTGTTCGAGGCGATCGGCGGCATGGAAGCCGAGAACCAGATCCATATCGACCAGACGATGATCGAGCTCGACGGGACGCCGAACAAGAGCCGCCTCGGCGCCAACGCCATCCTCGGCGTGTCGCTGGCGGTCGCCAAGGCCGCGGCTGAAGCCGCGGGCCTGCCGCTCTACCGCTATGTCGGCGGCACCAAGGCGCACGTCCTGCCGGTGCCGATGATGAACATCATCAACGGCGGCGCGCATGCCGACAACCCGATCGATTTCCAGGAATTCATGATCCTGCCGATCGGCGCGCCGACGCTGCGCGACGGCGTGCGCTGGGGCTCGGAGATTTTCCACACGCTGCGCAAGAAGCTCAAGGATGCCGGCCACAACACCAATGTCGGCGACGAGGGCGGCTTCGCTCCCAACCTGAAGAGCGCGCCTTCGGCGCTCGATTTCATCATGGAATCGGTCGAGAAGGCCGGCTTCAGGCCGGGTGAGGACGTGGCCCTAGGTCTCGATTGCGCGGCGACCGAGTTCTTCAAGGACGGCAATTACGTCTATGAGGGCGAGAAGAAGACCCGCGATCCGAAGGCGCAGGCCAAGTACCTTGCCAAGCTCGCTGCCGACTATCCGATCATCACCATCGAGGACGGCCTTGCCGAGGACGACTGGGAAGGCTGGAAGATCCTGACCGACCTGATCGGCAAGAAGACCCAGCTCGTCGGCGACGACCTCTTCGTCACCAATACGGCGCGGCTGCGCGACGGTATCCGCATGGGCGTCGCCAATTCGATCCTGGTCAAGGTCAACCAGATCGGCTCGCTGACCGAAACGCTTGACGCCGTCGAGACCGCGCACAAGGCCGGCTACACCGCCGTCATGTCGCACCGCTCGGGCGAGACCGAGGATTCGACCATCGCCGACCTCGCCGTCGCCACCAATTGCGGGCAGATCAAGACCGGCTCCCTGTCGCGTTCGGACCGCATGGCCAAATACAACCAGCTCATCCGCATCGAGGAAGAGCTCGGCAAGCAGGCGCGCTATGCGGGCAAGTCGGTGGTCAAGGGCTAATCCAGGCAATTTCCAGGGAATGTAAGCGCGCTCGTTCGCTGAGCCGCTAATGCATGTCGCTCAAAAGTGCTCAGCGGTTTTGAGAGAACGACATCAAAACAAAGATTTTAGAGCGCGTCGCAGGGCCTCGCGCGACGCGCCTGGGAGCACCGCACTCGTCAAGCGCTTTCCGTGCGATGCACGCCGAGCGCCGCCGAGAGGCCTCCTGTGATTTTCAGCATCACGTCCGGCTCGTTTCGGTCGACGCCGTAGACGTAGCCCGGGAAATCGAGCGGTTTCTGGTGAGACCAGATTGCCTCATGCCGGTCGGGGGGCAGGACTTGCGCCGGGTCGCCGACGGCGATCCAGCCGATCGGTACGACGGCGCCAGGCTCGAGGCGGGTGCGTAGGTGAACGGTGCCGTTGATGCGGACTTCCGATCCGCGCCCTATGTGTGCGCCATGGAATACCGCAGCGCCCGTAGCGATAAAAACCTCATCGCCGACTTCTGCGCCGACCACGTGGCTATTGGGACCTACAATGCAATAGTTCCCAATCGTGCAAGGGTGACGCGCTGTGGCGCGGATCACCGCATTCTCCAGCACGATGCAGTAGCGGCCAATGCGGATCGAGCCGCCTGCCTCCGCCACGAGGCGGGCGCCATGCATGACCCGGCCGCCGGCGCCAACGGTGACATCGCCACATACGGTGGCGTCCGGGGCGACCCACGCATCGGTATCGATCGCCGGCGAATGTCCGGCGTAAGAAATGATCATCGCTCGCTCTCCTGTTTCTCGATTTCAGCGGCGCGACAGCCGATCGGACAAACCTCGGCTCCGCAAAGATCATGCTCGCAGAGGCGACAGGTTGTTCTCGCGAAAGCCCGGGAAGACGTCGCGCCGGCAAGAATCCTATCCAGCATGGAAACAAAGCGCGGCCGCTCATCCGGTCGCAGTGCGGACAGCAATCCGTCAAGCGCGGTGAGCCGGAGAGCCTGCATCTCCTTGACCTGGGCGTGGCCTCTCTCCGTTAGCATCAGCGGCGTGACACGACCCTCCGGTTTGCCACGCACAATCAGCGCCTGCCGCTCCAACCCGTCGATCAAACGTACGGCAGTCGGCTGACTGACACCGACAACGTCAGCGAGTTGCGTCGTCGTCAGTCCCGGCTTGAAGTGCAGCATCGACAGCACCGCCGCCGCGCTCGGCGAAAGCTCCCTCAAGGATGCTTCCGTCCTGTCGCGAATCACGGCGCCGAGAGCACCGAGCTTGTTGGCGTCCAATAGTTGCATAGCGTATGCATACATCACCTCAGGACAACGTCAACCTTTTTCACGCATGCAAGCCACGCAACCGCAAACACGTTGAGGCAACTTGCCCGCCGGTCATTCCACTTCGCCAAGTCCACGCTCCGTAACCGTCCATTAAGCACAATCGGGCGAAATACGACTCATGGCCGTCTGCGTTCGCGGCCGCGAGGGTTCGGGTCATGTGGACACGTCAGCACAAGCAGAGAAACACCGGCAGGCTGATCATTCCCTCGCTTTGCGTGCTCTTCCTGGCCTACTTCGGCTTCCATGCCTATCACGGCGAATTCGGCATCTATTCCAAATATCGGCTGCAGGCCCGGGCGGTTGAATTGCAGGCCCAGCTTGATGCCGTGAAGGCGCGCCGGATCGACTTCGAGCGTCGTGTCCAGCTGATGCATGAAGGCACCCTGGAGAAGGATATGCTTGACGAGCAGGCCCGAAAGGCGCTCAATCTGTCCCATCCCGACGAAATCACCATCATGTTGCCTGCTGCGACGAAATAACTGAATTTCGGTTAATCGCTCTTATTTTCAATGATTCTAATCGCTTAGATGCATGCCAGCCATGCGTTTTTCAGCATGGCGCAATGCATCCTTGCATGTTAGCTTTCCGCAAATCGGTGGGGAGACGATCGATCTCCCTGAATGTCCGCGAAGAGACGCCAACAGGGAGTGACGCATGGCCACCGCCGCCAAAAAAGCGCCCGCAAAACCCAGATCCGACAAACAGCCCAATCTGTCAGCGCCCAAACCGGCGGATTTCACCAAGGAAGAAGAGCTTTCCGCCTACCGGCACATGCTTTTGATCCGCCGCTTCGAGGAGAAGGCGGGCCAGCTCTACGGCATGGGCTTCATCGGCGGCTTCTGCCACCTCTATATCGGCCAGGAGGCCGTCGTCACCGGCATGAAGATGGCGCTGATCGAAGGCGACCAGATGATCACCGCCTATCGCGACCATGGCCACATGCTGGCGATGGAGCTGTCGCCGCGCGGCGTCATGGCCGAGCTGACTGGCCGCCGCGGCGGCCTGTCGAAGGGCAAGGGCGGCTCCATGCACATGTTCTCCAAGGAGAAGCATTTCTACGGCGGCCACGGCATTGTCGGCGCGCAGGTGTCGCTCGGCACCGGTCTCGCCTTCGCCAACCGCTACCGCGACAACAAGAATGTCTCGCTGACCTATTTCGGCGATGGCGCCGCCAACCAGGGCCAGGTCTATGAAAGCTTCAACATGGCCTCGCTGTGGAAGCTGCCGGTGATCTACATCATCGAGAACAACCGCTACGCCATGGGCACGTCCGTGTCGCGCTCGTCGGCCGAGACCGACTTCTCGCATCGCGGCGCTTCCTTCAAGATTCCCGGCATCCAGGTCGACGGCATGGACGTGCGCGCGGTGAAGTCGGCGGCCGATCTCGCCACCGAATGGTGCCGTGCCGGCAACGGTCCGCTCATCCTCGAGATGCAGACCTATCGCTATCGCGGCCATTCGATGTCCGACCCGGCAAAATACCGCTCCAAGGAGGAAGTGCAGAAGATGCGCTCCGAGCATGACCCGATCGAGCAGGTCCGGGTGCGGCTGCTCGGCAAGAAGTGGGCAAGCGAGGACGAGCTCAAGGCCATCGACAAGGAAGTCCGCGACATCGTCGCTGACGCCGCCGAATTCGCCCAGAACGACGCCGAGCCGGATCCGTCCGAGCTCTGGACCGACATCGTACTCTAAGGAGAGGGCAAGGACATGCCGATCGAAATTCTCATGCCCGCGCTGTCGCCGACGATGGAAGAGGGCAATCTTTCCAAATGGCTGAAGAACGAAGGCGACAAGGTCGTCGCCGGTGACGTCATCGCCGAGATCGAGACCGACAAGGCGACGATGGAAGTCGAAGCCGTCGACGAAGGCACGCTGGCCAAGATAGTGGTTCCCGCCGGCAGTGAAGGCGTCAAGGTCAACGCGGTCATCGCCGTGCTTGCCGTCGACGGCGAGGACGTCGACAAGGCCGGCGAAGGTGTCGGTGAAGAGCCCGCCAAGGCTGAAAAGGCCGCGCCGGCGCCAGCCCCGGCCGCGGCCAAGGGCGACGCTGCCGCTCCTGTCGCCGCCGCGCCGAAGGCGGAGATCGCCGCCGATCCGGATATTCCCGCCGGCACCGAGATGGTTTCCACCACGGTGCGCGAAGCGCTCCGTGACGCCATGGCCGAGGAGATGCGCCGCGACGGCGATGTCTTCGTCATGGGCGAGGAAGTCGCCGAGTACCAAGGCGCCTACAAGATCACGCAGGGCCTGCTGCAGGAATTCGGGCCGAGGCGCGTCGTCGACACGCCGATCACCGAGCATGGCTTTGCCGGCGTCGGCGTCGGCGCCGCGATGGCGGGGCTGAAGCCGATCGTCGAGTTCATGACCTTCAACTTCGCCATGCAGGCGATCGACCAGATCATCAACTCGGCCGCCAAGACGCTCTATATGTCCGGCGGCCAGATGGGCGCGCCGATCGTGTTCCGTGGTCCCAACGGTGCGGCGGCCCGCGTCGCCGCCCAGCACTCGCAGTGCTATGCCGCCTGGTACAGCCATATCCCCGGCCTGAAGGTGGTGATGCCCTATACGGCTGCCGACGCCAAGGGCCTGCTCAAGGCCGCGATCCGCGATCCGAACCCGGTCATCTTCCTGGAGAACGAGATCCTCTACGGCCATTCCTTCGATGTGCCGAAGCTCGACGACTTCGTGCTGCCGATCGGCAAGGCGCGTATCCACAAGCAGGGCAAGGACGTCACCCTGGTCTCCTTCGGCATCGGCATGACCTATGCGCTCAAGGCGGAAGCCGAGTTGCGCGGCATGGGCATCGACGCCGAGATCATCGATCTCAGAACCATCCGTCCGCTCGACTTCGACACGATCATCGCCTCTGTGAAGAAGACCAACCGTCTCGTGGTGGTGGAAGAAGGTTTTCCGCAGAACTCGGTCGGCGATCACATCGCCAACCAGGTCTCGCAGCGCGCCTTCGATTACCTCGATGCGCCGGTGATCACCATTGCCGGCAAGGACGTGCCCATGCCTTATGCGGCGAACCTCGAGAAGCTGGCGCTGCCCAACGTCGGCGAAGTCGTCGAGGCCGTCAAAGCCGTCACTTATCGCTGAGCCGGTCGGGAGGACATCATGCCAATCAACATCACCATGCCGGCGCTCTCCCCGACCATGGAAGAGGGCAATCTATCAAAATGGCTGGTCAAGGAAGGCGATAAGGTTTCGCCGGGTGACGTGATCGCCGAGATCGAGACCGACAAGGCGACGATGGAAGTCGAGGCGGTCGATGAAGGCACGGTCGCCAAGCTGGTGGTTCCGGCCGGCACCGAGGGCGTCAAGGTCAACGCGCTGATCGCCATCCTGGCCGGTGAAGGCGAGGATGCCGCGGCCGCTGCCAAGAGCGGCGGCGGCGCCGCGCCCAAGGCCGAAGCGCCGAAAGCGGATGCCCCGAAGGCCGAGCCGCCCAAGGAAGCCCCCAAGCCGGCAGCAGCCGCAGCGGCGTCCGCGCCGGCGAAGGCCGAGCCTGCTCCCGTCGCCAACGGCCACGCCGCAGGCGATCGCGTCTTCGCATCGCCGCTGGCCCGCCGCATCGCCAAGGATGCCGGCGTCGACGTGACGGCGCTGACCGGTTCCGGCCCGCATGGCCGCGTTGTGAAGGTCGATGTCGAGGCGGCGATCGCTTCCGGCGGCGCTCCGGCTGCGAAGGCGCCCGCGGCCGCCCCGTCCGCTCCGGCCGCAGCCAAGCCGGTGTCGGACGACCAGGTGCTGAAGCTGTTCGCCGAAGGCTCCTA
>NZ_VFTP01000023.1:0-60451 GCF_006439455.1 Mesorhizobium sp. B2-9-1
TACATGACCGCTCCAGACTTACGCCGCTGCCGCCATTTTGCCTCTTGCCCAAAAGGGGCCGTCCATACATGACGAAGTCGGATCGGCGGGACAGCGCCCACTGGCCTGCCCGCCCTTCGCAGCAGCTGCGCTGCAGCTCCCGGAGGGAAGACCGGCCATCTCCTACAAGGAGGGAGGTCAGCTGTCGCCCCGGCCGTCGCCAATAGCCGGCGTTTACCTTTGCCCCAGCCTCGCGCTCTCGATCGCAATGCCAAGCAGCGCCTGCCGTGCCAGCGCTTCCGACAGGTCCGGGCGCTTGCGGGTCTGCAGCACCGCCGTCTGCAGCCGGCCGAGCGCACGTGCGAGCGCCTCGACGTTCCAGCGCTCGAGCGTCTTTTCCACCAGCTTGCGGCGCGAGAAGAACACCGGGGGGCGGGCGCCGGCGACGACCGAGGCGGCGTTGCGGCCGCCGGTCTCCATCTGAGCGCGCATCAGCTGGATCGCCTGCAATTGCCGCATCGCCGAGGACAGCACCAGGAAGGGATGGCCGCCCGATTGGCAGTGGCGGTTGAAGGCGATGTCGAAATCGCCGACCTTGCCGTCCAGCATGGCGTCGACCGCGGCATCGAAGGAAGCGCCGGAGACGTCGCCCGACAGCGCGTTGACGTCGTCGATGCCGATTTCCTTCCGGCCATGCGCATAGAGCACCAGCTTCTCGATCTCGCCGCGCGAGGCGAGGCGGTCGCCGCCGAGGTTGCGGCGCAGCGCTTGCCTGGCGTCCAAGGTCATCGACATGCCGGCCTTGCGCAATTCGTCGTCGATCACCGAATCCAGGTCGCGGGCCTCGTCGGCATAGCAAGGCAAGGCAATGGCGTTGCCGGCGGCCTCGACGATGGCCCTGAGGCCCGTGCCTTTCTTCAGGTCGCCGGCTTCGATGAGGATGATCGCGTCGCGCGCGGGCTCGGCGGTCAGCGCCTTGATGTCGTCGGCCAGCGCCTTCTGGCCGCTGGCATTGCGCACCCAAAGCAGCCGCCGGTCGGAAAACATCGGCACCGTGCGCGCTTCGTCGAGCAGGCGGCCTTCGTCGCGGTCGACTTCGGCGCCGTCCAGCCTGACGACCGAGAAGGGGTCGTCGAGCGGCAGCCCGGTTTTCGCGGCGAAGGTTTTCGCCCGCTCGGCGACAAGGCCGCGGTCGGGGCCGTAAAGCAGGACGATTCCCATGGCCGGATCCGGCTTCGCCAGCCACGAATCGACCTCGTATCCTTTCTTCTGTGCCATGCGGGGTGAGTTAGCACGGGGCGGGGTGACGGAACCAGAGTCTTCCCTTCTCCCCTTGTGGGAGAAGGTGGCCGCGAAGCGGCCGGATGAGGGGTGCTCCAGGGAAAGCCGGCGCCTCACTCCGCTGGAACACCCCTCATCCGTCTCGACGCTATCGCGCCGATCCACCTTCTCCCACAAGGGGAGAAGGGGAAGGCCGCGCCCGGGTCCGCCTCCCAATCGCATTTTCTGGCGGCAATCCCCCCGCAGACTTCCGCCAAATTGCGCGCCGCGCAAAAAGATCGACAAGAAATTTCGCCGCCATATCTGCATCTTGGCGCCTGCGTGCCGCATTGTTCAGCCGACCTGACGGCCCGGGAGGAAGGCCGTGGCCAGGCCCGGCGAATTGGCACTGGTCTGGCCGCGCGGATGTGCAAATATCGCACCGGCAACATTGGAGGATGTGAGCTCATGGCCGACGCTGGATTGTTGCGCTTCCATGTGCCCGAGCCCGAGGTGCGGCCCGGCGGCACGCCGGATTTCTCGAATGTGACCATTCCCAAGGCGGGCTCGGTGCCGCGTCCGGAGATCGAGGTCGATCCGCGCAGCATCCGCGACATGGCTTTCTCCATCATCCGGGTGCTGAACCGCGCCGGTGAAGCGGTCGGGCCTTGGGCCGGGCTGCTTTCGGACGAGGAGCTGCTCGAAGGCCTGCGCCATATGATGACGCTGAGGACCTTCGACGCGCGCATGCAGATGGCGCAGCGCCAGGGCAAGACCTCCTTCTACATGCAGCATCTGGGCGAAGAGGCGGTGAGCTGCGCTTTCCGCAAGGCGCTGGCGCCCGGCGACATGAATTTCCCGACCTATCGGCAAGCCGGCCTTTTGATCGCCGACGGCTATCCGATGGTCACCATGATGAACCAGATCTACTCCAACGAGGCCGATCCGCTGAAGGGCCGGCAGCTGCCGATCATGTATTCGTCGAAGGAGCACGGCTTCTTCTCGATCTCCGGCAATCTGGCCACACAGTATATCCAGGCGGTCGGCTGGGCGATGGCCTCGGCGATCTCCAATGATTCCAGGATTGCGGCAGCGTGGATCGGCGACGGCTCGACGGCGGAGTCCGACTTCCATTCCGCGCTGGTCTTCGCCTCGACCTACAAGGCGCCGGTCATTCTCAACGTCGTCAACAACCAGTGGGCGATCTCGACCTTCCAGGGCATCGCGCGCGGCGGCTCCGGCACATTCGCCGCGCGCGGGCTCGGCTTCGGGATTCCGTCGCTGCGCGTCGACGGCAACGACTATCTCGCCGTGCATGCCGTGGCGAAGTGGGCGGCGGAGCGGGCGCGAAAGAATCTCGGGCCGACGCTGGTCGAATATGTCACCTACCGCGCCGGCGCGCATTCGAGCTCGGACGATCCGTCTGCCTACCGGCCGAAGGCGGAATCCGATGCCTGGCCGCTCGGCGATCCGGTGATCCGGCTGAAGAACCACCTCATCCACAAGCAAGTCTGGTCGGAGGAGCGCCACACCCAGGCGGAGGCCGAGATCCTCGAAACGGTGATCGCGGCGCAGAAGGAGGCCGAAAGCCACGGCACGCTGCATGCCGGCGGCAAGCCGTCGACACGCGACATGTTCGAGGGCGTCTATGCCGAGATGCCGCCGCATCTCAGGCGCCAGCGCCAGCAGGCGGGGGTCTGACCATGCCGAGACGCACGATGATCGAGGCGATCCGTGACGCCATGGACGTGTCGATGGGGCGCGACAGCCAAGTCATCGTCTATGGCGAGGATGTCGGCTTCTTCGGCGGCGTCTTCCGCGCCACGCAGGGCCTGCAGGCCAAATACGGCAAGAGCCGCTGCTTCGACGCGCCGATCAGCGAATCCGGCATCGTCGGCTCGGCCATCGGTATGGCCGCCTATGGGCTGAAACCCTGCGTCGAAGTGCAATTCGCCGATTATGTTTATCCGGCTTACGACCAGATCGTCTCGGAGGCGGCGCGGCTGCGCTATCGCTCCAACGGCGACTTCACCTGCCCGATCGTGGTGCGCATGCCGACCGGCGGCGGCATCTTCGGCGGCCAGACGCACAGCCAGAGCCCCGAAGCGCTGTTCACGCATGTCTCGGGCCTGAAGGTGATCGTGCCGTCCAATCCGCACGACGCCAAGGGTCTGCTGATCGCGGCGATCGAGGACCCGGACCCGGTGATCTTCCTCGAGCCGAAGCGGCTCTACAACGGCCCGTTCGACGGCCACCACGACAAGCCGGTGACGCCGTGGTCGAAGCATGAGCTGGGCGAGGTCGCCGACGGCCATTACACGATCCCGCTGGGCAAGGCGGCGATCCGCAGGCCGGGATCGGCGGTCACGGTGCTTGCCTATGGCACGATGGTCTATGTCGCGCAGGCCGCGGCCGAGGAGACCGGCATCGACGCCGAGGTGATCGATCTCAGGACGCTGCTGCCGCTCGACCTGGAGGCGATCGTCGCCTCGGTGAAGAAGACCGGGCGCTGCGTCGTCGTGCACGAGGCGACGCTGACCTCCGGCTTCGGCGCCGAGCTGGCCGCGCTGGTGCAGGAGAACTGCTTCTACCATCTGGAAGCGCCGGTGGCGCGGGTCGCCGGCTGGGACACGCCCTATCCGCATGCGCAGGAATGGGACTATTTCCCCGGCCCGGCGCGGGTCGGGCGCGCGCTCGTCGAAACATTGGAAGCTTAGAGTGGGGGAGGCCTGAGATGGGCGAGCACGTTATCAAGCTTCCCGATGTCGGCGAAGGCGTCGCCGAGGCCGAGCTTGTCGAGTGGCACGTCAAGGTCGGCGACCTCGTGCGCGAGGACACGGTTCTCGCCGCCGTCATGACCGACAAGGCAACCGTCGAGATCCCCTCGCCGGTCGACGGCGAGATTCTCTGGCTCGGCGCCGAGATCGGCGACACGGTGGCGATCGGCTCGCCGATCGTGCGGCTGAAGGTGGCCGGCGAAGGCAATGTGAAGGCAGACTCGACGCTTGCGGACGTTACAGCGGAGGGTACGCCTGACGATGCGGCGGCTCGCCCGTCCTCGGGCCCGGCGCCGACATCGCCCAATCTGGCGCCGTCATCCTCGGGCTTGTCCCGAGGACCTGCCGTCCCCCATGCCGGGACCGATACCGGGAGGTCCGTAGATCCTCGGGACAAGCCCGAGGATGACGGCGCTAAAAAGGATCGCGCCATGCCCAGCCTTTCGGGCGCGCCGCGCGCGGAAGGCGAGAAGCCGCTGGCTTCGCCCGCCGTCCGCCTGCGCGCCAAGGAAGCCGGCATCGATCTTCGCCAGGTTGCGGGCAGCGGCCCGGCCGGGCGCATCAGCCATGAGGACATCGACGCGTTCGTGGCGCGCGGCCCGCAAGTCGCCCGCGCCACCGGACTTGCCCGGAAGGACGGCGTCGAGGACATCAAGGTCGTTGGTCTCAGGCGCAAGATCGCGGAAAAGATGGCGCTCGCCAAATCGCGCATCCCGCATATCACCTATGTCGAGGAGATCGACGTCACGGCATTGGAAGACTTGCGCGCCACGCTCAACAAGGAGAAGCGCGCCGATCGCCCGAAGCTGACGCTGTTGCCTTTCCTGATGCGGGCGATGGTCAAGGCGATCGGCGAGCAGCCGAACCTCAACGCCTTGTTCGACGACGATGCCGGCATCATCCACCGGCATGAAGGCATCCATATCGGCATCGCCGCGCAGACGCCCAACGGGCTGGTGGTGCCGGTGGTGAAACATGCCGAGGCGCGCGACCTGTGGGATAGTGCTGCGGAAGTCAACCGGCTGGCCGATGCGGCCAAGGCCGGCACGGCGAGCCGCGAGGAGCTTTCCGGCTCGACCATCACCATCACCTCGCTCGGTGCCATGGGCGGCGTGGCGACGACGCCGGTCATCAACTATCCGGAGGTGGCGATCGTCGGCGTCAACAAGATGATGGTGCGGCCGGTGTGGGACGGCACACAGTTCATCCCGCGCAAGATGATGAACCTGTCGTCGAGCTTCGACCATCGCGTCATCGACGGCTGGGACGCCGCGGTGTTCGTGCAGCGCATCAAGGCGCTGCTGGAGACGCCGGCGCTGATTTTCGTGGATTGAGGGGGATGGGGTTGATCTCGAACGTCGCCGCGCCGAAATGCGGGCTCCCCCTTCTCCCCTTGTGGGAGAAGGTGTCGCCGCAGGCGACGGATGAGGGGTGCTTCAGTGAATGCCGACGCTTCACTCCGCTCAAACATCAGCGTCTCACTCCGCTGGAACACCCCTCATCCGTCTCGGCGCTGACGCGCCGATCCACCTTCCCCCACAAGGGGGGGAAGGCAAGGCGCGCGCCGGCCATCGCCGAGAGGACAGCTGTCATGAAAGAAATCTCCTGCAAGCTGCTCGTCATCGGCGCGGGGCCGGGCGGTTATGTCTGCGCCATCCGTGCCGGCCAGCTTGGCGTCGATACCGTCATCGTCGAAGCCGGCAAGCCGGGCGGCACCTGTCTCAATGTCGGCTGCATCCCGTCCAAGGCGCTGATCCATGCGGCGGAGGCGTTCGAGAAGGTCGCGCATATGGCCGGCGGCAAGGATCCGCTGGGCATCAAGGTCGGCACGCCGACGCTCGATCTTGCGAAAACTGTCAGCTGGAAGGACGGGATCGTTAGCCGGCTCAACAGCGGCGTGACCGGATTGCTGAAGAAGGCCAGGGTGAAGACCGTGCATGGTTGGGCAACCTTCCGGGACGGCAAGACCGTCGAGGTCGAGACCGAGACCGGAACCCAGGTGATCCGCGCCGAGACCGTCGTCATCGCCACTGGTTCGGCGCCGGTAGAATTGCCGTTCTTCCCCTTTGGCGGGCCGGTGATCTCGTCCACCGAAGCGCTGGATCTCGGCGAAGTGCCGAAGAAGCTCGCGGTCGTCGGCGGCGGCTATATCGGGCTCGAGCTGGGCATGGCCTTCGCCAGGATGGGCGCGAAGGTCACCGTGTTCGAAGCCCTGCCGCGCGTGCTCGCGCAGTACGATGCCGAACTCACCCGGCCGGTGCTGAAGCGGCTGGGCGAGCTTGGCGTCGAGGTCATGGCAGGGGCGAAGGCCAAAGGCCTGTCGGCCAAGGGCGACGCGCTGCTGGTCGAGACGGCCGACGGCAAGAACGCCAAGATCGCCGCCGACAAGATCTTGGTCACGGTAGGCCGCAAACCGCTCACCGAGGGCTGGGGGCTGGAGCAGATCGACCTCGACAGGGCGGGAAAATTCATCCGCATCGACGACCAGTGCCGCACCTCGATGCGCGGCATTTTTGCCATCGGCGATGTCACCGGCGAGCCGATGCTGGCGCACCGCGCCATGGCGCAGGGCGAGATGGTGGCCGAGATCGTCGCTGGCCACGAAAGAAGCTGGGACAAGCGCGCCATCCCCGCGATCTGCTTCACCGATCCGGAGCTGGTCACCGCCGGCCTGTCACCCGAGGAGGCGAAGGCGCTCGCCGGCGAGATCAAGATCGGCCAGTTCCCGTTCGCCGCCAATGGCCGCGCCATGACCAGGCAGGGCGAGGACGGTTTCGTGCGGGTCGTGGCACGCGCGGACAATCATCTGGTCCTGGGCATCCAGGCGGTCGGGCAGGGCGTGTCGGAACTATCGGCGGCGTTTGGCCTGGCGCTAGAGATGGGCGCGCGGCTGGAGGACATCGCCGGCACGATCCATGCACATCCGACGCAGGGCGAAGGTTTTCAGGAAGCGGCGCTGAAGGCGCTGGGCCACGCGCTGCATGTTTGAGCGCTTCTTCCTTCTCCCCTTGTGGGAGAAGGTGGATCGGCGCGCAGCGCCGAGACGGATGAGGGGTGTTCCAGCGGAGTGAGACGCTGGCTTTCCCTGGACCACCCCTCATCCGTCGCCTTCGGCGACACCTTCCCCCACAAGGGGGGAAGGGGAGACGGCGCCCCTCAGCTCGCGAGCCGGCTTACCATCTCGTGCTGGGCATAGGCGCGGCCGAAGCGGTTGGCGAGGAAGGCGTCGAGGGCGATGTCTTCCTGGCGGACAAAACCCTTCGCCGGCAGGCTGCCGTCGGCCAGCATATCGAGCACGGCGCAGATGCCGGATGCGGTGGTGATCTGGATGGCGCTGCGCACGATGTTGCCGACGCGCTGCGAATAGATCTTGTTGGCGTAGGTCTCCTGCAGCAGGCGCCCGTTCCTGCGGCCCGAGACGGTGACGAAGACGATGACCACGTCCTGCAGCGTCGCCGGCAGGGCGCTCTCGAAAATGTCCTTGAGCACATCGCGGCGGTGGCGGAGCCCCAGATCGTTGAGCAAGGCCTTCATGATCGCGGCGTGGCCGGGATAGCGGATGGTGCGGTAGTTCAGCGTTCGCACCTTGCCCTTCAGCGTCTCGGCCAAAGTGCCCAGGCCGCCGGAGGTGTTGAAGGCCTCATAGGTGACGCCGTCGAGCGAGAATTCCTCGCGCTCCTCCAGCGGCGGCACCTCGATCAGCTCGCCCTCGACGATCGCCTCGCAGGGCTCGCAATATTCGTTGATGACGCCGTCGGTGCTCCAGGTGAGGTTGTAGTTCAGCGCGTTTGACGGATATTGCGGCAGCGCGCCGACGCGCATGCGCACGCTTTCCAGCGTGTCGAAGCGGCTGGCGAGGTCGTTGGCGACGATCGAGATGAAGCCCGGCGCCAGGCCGCATTGCGGGATGAAGGCGCTTTTGGCGTCAGGCGCCAGCTCCTTGACGCGGCGCGTCGAGACGACGTCCTCGGTGAGGTCGAGATAATGCACGCCGGTGGCGGCGGCCGCCTCGGCGATGCGGGTGGTGAGGTGGAAGGGCGCGGCGCTCAGCACGGCGAATTTGCCGGCGAGCACTTTTTCGAGCTCACCCGAGGCAGTGATGTCGAGCTCCTGCGTCGCAACGCCAGCCGGCAGTTCGGCGGCGGCAAGCTGGGCGGCCGAGCGGTCGACCAGCGTGACGCGGTAGTCGCCTGTGGCGTTCAGCATTTCAGCTATGGTCGAGCCGATCTTGCCGGCGCCGACGACAACGATGTTCTTCATGATCATATCCCCTGCCAATGCTGATTTCGATTTGGCGGGAATCTTCGCAGCTCGCCTGTCGAAAGGAAGCGTGGAATCTGGCAATATGAAGCTTAAGTTTGAGCGATATGCCGAAAGGTTTCGTCGAAATGATCAGTGAAGCCGAACAGGCGCTGCTTACACTGTTGCGCGCCAACGCCCGCGCCTCGACCGCCGAGCTGGCCAGACAGCTCGGCGTGTCGCGCACGACGGTGCAGAGCCGCATCGAGCGGCTGGAGCAGCGCGGCATCATCGCGGGCTATGGTGTGAGGCTATCGCCCGATTATGAGCAAGGGCTGGTCAAGGCGCATGTGCTGCTCACCGTGACGCCGAAGCTCGCCGACAAGGTGGTGCGCAGTCTCGCCGCGATGCCGCCGGTCCGGACAGTGCATTCGGTGAGCGGCAATTTCGACATGATCGTCATCGTCGACGCGCCATCGATCCGCGACCTCGACGCGCTGCTCGACCGGATCGGGGCGATGGAGGGCGTGGAACGGACGTCGTCGTCGATTATTCTGTCGACGCGGGTGGATCGGTGAAACTGTTGAGATGCGGGCGCGAGGCGCCCCCCTCTGTCCTGCCGGACATCTCCCCCTCAAGGGGGGAGATTAGATGTCACGCGGGATTTCGCTAATCGCCAACTTTGCATTAATGAGCAAGGCGCCGAAGCTGCCAATCTCCCCCTTTGAGGGGGAGATGCCCGGCAGGGCAGAGAGGGGGGCGAAGGAATGAGGCGTTTGTTTTTCCTCTCCGATCAAGCCCTGCGTCTCTCCGGTCCCTCGTCAAGCCACGCCACATCCTCCGGCGTCAGCTTGATATCCAGCGCCCTAAGGCTGTCCTCCAGCTCGTCCAGCGTGCGCGGGCCGATCAGCGGGACCGAGGGGAAGGGTTGCGCCAGGACATAGGCGAGCGCGACATGAATCGGGCTCTTGCCGAGTTTGCGTGCCAGTTCGATGGCGCGGTCGCGGCGGCCGAAATTCTTTTCCGAATACCAGACCCGCACCAACTCCTCATTGTCGGTGCGGTCGCGGCCGGCGCGGTCGGTGAAGAAGCCGCGGCCTTGGCTCGACCAAGCGAAGTTCGGCATCTGCCTCGCCGTCAGCCAGGCCTTCCAGTCATCCGTAGAAGAGGTGACGCAGCCGGGCCAGATCGGCTCCAGCATCTCAGCCAGCGAGAAATTGTTGGAGAGCGCGCCGGGCTTCTGCTTGCCGTTCTTTTCGGCATAGGCAATCGCTGCGTCCATGCGCTCCATCGTCCAGTTGGAGCCGCCGAACAGGCCGCGGATGCGGCCGGCCTTGGCCTCGGCGTCCATCGCATCGACGAACTCGCCGACCGGCACGTCCGGATTGTCGCGATGCATGAAATAGATGTCGACATGGTCGGTCTGCAGCCGGTCGAGCGACTGCGCCAGCTGCTTCGCAATCACATCGGGATAGCAAAGAGGCGAATGCGCGCCCTTGGCGATGATCACCGACTGCTCGCGCACGCCGCGGTTCTTCAGCCATTGGCCAAGCAGCGTCTCGGTGTAGCCGGCGCCATAGACATAGCCGGTGTCGAACAGATTGCCGCCGGCCTCGAAATAGGCGTCGAGCAGGATCGAGCCGGAGGAGAAGGTGCGGAAATCCTCGAAGCCGAGCGCCAGCAGCGACACCGCGCGCGGCAGGCCGGGAATGGCGCGCTTGCCGATGGCCTTGCCATCGGTCCGCAGCGGCCGGCCGGAGAGGGTGTTGACGCGGTTAGCCGGCGTTTCGATGTCATATTCCAGGCCGACCGCGGCACGCCATTTGTCGAGCACGCGCAGCGTGCCGAGGCTGTCGGCCCAGCCCATGCCCGGCCAGGCGAACTCCTGCCGTCCGGCCAGGATCGCTTCGCCGGCGGCATCGACCTCGAAGGAATAGACATGGCGGGTCTCGTCGAGGCTGATCACCTCGCGAGCCGCCCCGGACCGGATCACCTCGATCCGGCCCGGTCCGACGTCGCGGTTGCCACCGGCGAACCAGAAATCGGGCACCTCGATCTGACCCTTGGTGCCGAAAATGCGCAGCACATTGTCCTGGTTGAGCGAGATGCTGCAGGAGATCTCGGCGACGATGCCATTGGGGAAGGTGAGCAGGGCCGAGGCCCACTCGTCGACGCCCGATTGGCCGAGATGGGCGGCGCCGACGACCTTGTCCGGCTCGAGGAAAGGCTGCCCCGCGGCCGCACCGGCGATCAGCCGCGCCATCGACACCGGATAGCCGCCGACATCGAGGATGCCGCCGCCGGCCATGTCGTTGGCGTAGAGCCGATGTTCCGGCATGAAGCCCGGCATGGCGAAGCCGAAGCTCGACTTGATCATGCGCACCTCGCCGATGGCGCCCGACTTGATCAGCTCGACCAATTGCAGCGTCTGCGGGTGCAGCCGGTACATGAAGGCCTCGCCGAGAAACGTGCCGGCCATGCGCGCCGCATGCATCATGGCGTCGGCCTCGAAGGCGGTCAGCGCCAGCGGCTTCTCGCACAAGACGTGCTTGCCGGCTTCCGCCGCCTTGATCGCCCATTCGGCATGGCCCGGATGCGGGATCGAAATGTAGACGGCGTCGACTTGCGTGTCGGCAAGCAGCGCCTCATAGCCGTCGAGGACGCGCGTGCCCGGAAAGGTCTCGGCCAAGCCCGGCTTGGCGGGATTGCGGGCGCCGAGCGCCACCAGCTCGCCGTTGCGCGACCCCGCCACGCCGCCCGCAAAGGATTTCGCGATGCTGCCTGGTCCGAGGATGCCCCAGCGAATTCTCTTGGGTGAGGGTGTCATGTCTAATTCTCCATGGGTCGCCGCCACGCCTGGCGTGCCGGCAAAGAAATTTTCCGGTCAGCGGATCCTCGAGCCTGCCTTGTCGAAGAGCAGCGCCCGTTCCGCCTTGATCGAGACCTTGAAATGGTCGCCGCTGGCGCGCTGGCGCGAGGCCTCGCGCTCGACGATCAGCTCCTCGGGTCCGGCATTGGCGTAGACATAGCTGACGGAGCCCAGATGCTCGGCGACGTCGGCCTTGACCGGGATGTCGCAATCGCCCTCGCCGGCCTCGAAGAAATGCTCCGGCCTTACGCCGAGCACGACCTCGGCGCCGACGGCGGGAAAAGTCTCGCAAAGCGGCTTGCGCAATCTGGCGCCGCCATGATGGGCGAGCTCGATGATGGCTGCGCTGTTGGACGTTTCGACGACCTTGGCGCTGAGGAAATTCATCTTCGGCGAGCCGATGAAGCCGGCGACGAAACGGTTGGCCGGGTCGTCATAGAGATCGAGCGGTGCGCCGATCTGCTCGACATTGCCGGCTTTGAGCACGACGATGCGGTCGGCCAGTGTCATCGCCTCGGTCTGGTCATGCGTCACATAGATCATGGTGACACCGAGCTCCTTGTGCAGGCGTGAGATCTCGACCCGCATCTGGACCCTGAGCTCGGCGTCGAGGTTCGACAGCGGCTCGTCGAACAGGAAGACCTGCGGCTCGCGCACGATGGCGCGGCCGATGGCGACGCGCTGGCGCTGGCCGCCGGAGAGCTGCTTCGGCCGCCGCTGCATCAATTCGTCGATGCGCAGGATCTCGGCGGCTTTCCTGACCCGGCGCTCTGTGTCGGCCTTCGGATTGCCGTTCATCCTGAGGCCGAAGGAGAGGTTCTGCTCGACCGTCATGTGCGGGTAGAGCGCGTAGGACTGGAACACCATGGCGATGCCGCGGTCGGCCGGCTCGACGTCGTTCATCACCTTGCCGCCGATGGCGATGTCGCCGCCGCTGATGTCCTCCAGCCCGGCGATCATCCTCAGCAGCGTGGACTTGCCGCAGCCGGAGGGCCCGACGAAGACGACGAACTCGCCGTCGGCGATGTCGATGTTGGCGCCGTGGACGACTTCGAAGATGCCGAAGCGTTTGACGACATTGGTGAGGGTGACGGCCGCCATGTCAGAGCGAGATATGGCTAGGTTGGATCATTCTGTGTCCCAGTCTGCGAGGCATTTCGCGCTCTCCTATTTGACCGCGCCGGCGGCGATGCCGGCGATGAAATGGCGCTGCAAGAGCACGAAGACGATCAGCATCGGCACCGTCAGCATCACGGCGCCGGCCATGATGCCGCCCCACGAAACCTTGGTCAGGCCGATCAGCGTGCCTAACGCCACCGGCGCCGTCATCGCGCCCGGCTGGCTGTTGATCAGCAGCGGCCACAGGTAGTTGTTCCACGAGGCGAGGAAGAGGATAATCGCAAGCGCCGCCAGCATCGGGCGGGCCAGCGGCATCGCCACGAACAGGAAGATGCGCCATTCCTTGACGCCTTCGACGCGCGCCGCGTCGAACAGCTCGGCCGGCATCATCGAAAAGGCCTGGCGCATGAAGAGCACGCCCAGCGAGTTGAACAGCGGCGGCACGATCAGCGCGATCCAGGTGTTGGCCAAGGCGAAGTCGCGCGCCACCATGATGAATTGCGGGATGAGCACCACCGCGTACGGCAGCGTGATGGTGCCGAAGATGATGGCCACCACCGCGCCCTTGCCGTGGAATTCGTAGCGCGCCAGCGCCCAGCCGGCCATCGAGGTCAGCAGCACCGAAAGGATGGTGTAGGTCACCGCCACCGAGACCGAGATGCCGATGGCGCCGATGAAATTGGTGTCGCGCTGCAGGTTGGCGACATTGTCGAGGAAATTGTCATGCGGCAGGAGCTCGATGCCCGGGCTGAAGATGCCGTTGTCGGGCATGGTGGAGAACACCACCATCATCCACAGCGGGAACAGCCAGACCAGCGCCAGCGGCGTCAGGAAAAGATGCAGCGCAATGACGCGCCCGAGCCTTGCTTGCGAGCGCGAGATCATTTCGGCTCCCTCATCAGCCAGAGCTGCACCAGGGTGATGGCGATGGCCAGCCCAGCCATGGTGTAGGCGACGGCCGAGGCGTAGCCGAAATTGAGCGAGCGGAAGCCCTGGCGGTAGAGCAGCAGGCCGAGCGTCTCGGTGCCGCCGCCCGGTCCGCCGCGTTCGGTGATCAGGAACGGCTCGGTGAAGAGCTGCATGGTGCCGATGATCGACAGCACGGCGCAAAAGACGATCACCGGCTTCAGCAGCGGCAAGGTGATGTGAAAGAACTGCTTCACCCGGCTGACGCGGTCGAGCGTCGCCGCCTCGTAGACGTCTTCCGGGATCGACTGCAGGCCGGCCAGGATGATGATGGCGTTGTAGCCGGCCCAGCGCCAGGTCACCGCGATCATGATCAGCGCCATGGCCGGCGTGACGTTGGAGAACCAGTCGATCTTTGAGATGCCGACGCTGTTCAAGAGCTTGTTGACGATGCCGAAATCGAGGCTGAACATCAACCGGAAGACGGCGGAATAGGCGACCTCGCCAACCACGACCGGGGCGAAAAAGGCAAAGCGGTAGAGGCCGCGGGCCTTCAACAGCGGCGAGTTCAGAAGCACCGCCATGACGATCGCCAGCGCAATCATTACCGGCACCTGGATGACCAGGATCAGCAGCGTGTTCTTCAGCGCATTGTAGAAGGCGGGGTCGCCGATCAGGCGGCCCCAGTTGAAGGCCGGCGCGAAGCGCCAAGGCACGGTGCGCGTCGCCTGGAAGGAGATGATGAAGGAAGAGATGATCGGCCAGATCCAGAAGATGGCGAAGATCAGAAGATAGGGCGTGAGGAAGCGGTACGCGGTGGCGTTCTGGGTGCGCATCGGCTTCCTCCTTTCTCTGTCTTTCCCTTCTCCCCCTGTGGGAGAAGGTGGCCGCGAAGCGGCCGGATGAGGGGTGTTCCAGGGAACGCCAACGTCTCACTCCGCTGGAACACCCCTCATCCGTCTTGGCGCTGCGCGCCAATCCACCTTCTCCCACAAGGGGAGAAGGCAAAGTGGCGCTCTACTTCACCGGCAAACCCGTCGCGGCGGCGATCTGCTTGGCAGCGTCGTCGAGCGCGGCCTTGGCGTCGGGATAGCCGTTGGCCAGATATTTGGTCTGCACGGCGCGGACGATGATCTCGGCGTCGCTCTGGAACTGCGTTCCGCGGCTCGGCACCACCTTGGGCAGCGTCGCCAGAATGTCCTTCCACACCGCCTGGCCGCCCCAATAGGGCTGCGGCTGCGACACGTAAGGATCGTCGAGCGCCGAGATCAGCGACGGCACCAGGCCGAAATCCTTCAGCATGGTGATCTGGCCGTCATTGGTCTCAAGCGTGTATTTCAGATAGGCGTAAGCCGCTTCTTTGTTCTTCGAGGCCGAGGTGATGGCCAGTGACGAGCCGCCGAGATTGGCGGCGCGCGGGCCGTCGGCGGTCAGGCTCGGCATCAGGTAGACGCCCCATTTGCCGCTCTCCTTCGGCGATTCGGTGCGGATCGTGCCTTCATACCAGCCGCCATAGACCTGGCTGGCAACGGTGCCGGCGGTGTTGTTGGTGATCTTGGTCGACCAGTCCGCCGACGACACGATGCCGGCGTCCTTCATCTCCTTGACCTTGGTCATGGCGTCGACGCATTTCGGCTCGGCCACGGTGATCGACTGGCCATCCTCGGCGAAATAGGCGCAGCCCTGCTCGTTGGAGATCATGCGGAAGAATTCGGTGTCGCCGTTGAAATCGGCATTGGTCATCGTCACGCCCGGATTGGCGTCCTGGATCTTCTTGCCGGCGGTGATGAAATCGTCCCATGTCTTGATCGAGGCCGGGTCGACGCCTGCCTTCTCGTAGAAGTCGCGGCGGTAGAAGACGGCCACCGGGCCGGAATCCCAGGGCATGGCATAGGCCTTGTCGCCGACCTCGAGCTCGGTGCGCTTGAAATCGGGGAATTTCTTCTGGTCTTCTGCCGTGTAACCCAGCGTGTGCAGGTCGACGAAGCAGTCCGGGAACTGGCTCCAGTAATTCTCCGCCTCGCCGTTCTCGATCGAGACGATATCGGGCAGGCCGACGCCGCCGGCGGCGCAGCCGGCGATCGATTTGTCATAAGTGGGCTGGTTGCCGAGGTCCTGAACCGTGACCTTGATGTCGGGGTATTTCTTGTTGAAGCCCTCGACCGTCGCCTTCAATGACGAGGCGGCGATGTTCCAGCTCCAGATAGTGATCTCGCCGGACTGCGCCAGCGCCGGGCCGGAACCCAGGGCAAGCATAAGCGCGGCGCAGGTCAGTGTAGTGCGCATTGAAATCCTCCCATTTCATTTGCTCTCTCACTGTGAGCGTGGCTAGACTATGCGGCGCGGAAGGCTTGTCGCCGTCAGAGGGAATAAGAAGTTGGCGGAAAGTAAGATGCCGGGGCGTCCATTCTACCAGCCTGGGGCGAGCAGCGTCGAAGGACTGCCGCTTGTTTTGCAGATGTTCCACAACCACCCGTTGGTGATGCTGAAGCCGCACTGGCACGCCCAGGTCGAGGTGAATTTCATCGTGCAGGGCTCAGTGCATTACCGCATGGCCGAGCACGAGATCTCGCTTTCGGCCGGCGAGATGTGCCTGTTCTGGGGCGGCCTGCCGCACCAGATGGACGATCTCTCCGACGACGCCGTCTATGCCGGCGCGCATCTGCCGCTGGTGCATTTCTTCCGCCTGCATCTGCCGGCCGACATCCGCCATCGGCTAATGACCGGCGCGACATTGGTGACCAACGCCACCGACCAGTCGGACAACGACAATTTCAGGCGCTGGAACGAATATGCGCGCGCCGGCGATCCGGCGAGGGCCGAGCACGCCGTCAACGAGCTGCTCTTGAGGCTCGAGCGGGTGCGCTTCGAGCCTTACCGGCTGGTGCCGGAAAGGGTGGTCGGGCAAGGCGCCGGCAATGCCTTCGACCAGCAGTCCTCGCGCAATGTCGGGCGCATGTGCGATTTCATCGCCGAGAATTTCCTCTACGACGTCGACTGCGTGACCATCGCGGCTGCCGCCGACATCCATCCGAAATACGCCATGAGCCTGTTCAAGAAATCGACAGGCATGACGCTCAACGAATATGTCAATCTGCTGCGGTTGAGCTACGCCCAGGCGCTGCTGATGCATGAGGACGCCAATGTGCTGAGGGTCGCCATGGACTCGGGCTTCGGCTCGCTCAGCGCCTTCAACAAATCGTTCCGCAAGCTCGCCGGCATGTCGCCTTCCGATTTCCGCCGGGCGGGCGGAGCGCGGTAAAATGGCCGACGGTGGCCCAACGTTCGTCATTCTAGGGCGAGCGGGAAGCGAAGCGTACCGCGTGGACCCTAGAATCCATGCCGTGACGTTTAGGCGTTGCAGCGGTTACAGAATCTTCTGCACCGTCGCATTCCTCGGCAGAAGTCATGGCATGGATTCTAGGGTCTGCGCGCGTCGCTGCGCTCCTTGCTCCGCCCTAGAATGACGACGTCACCGGAGTTCGCACAGCCGGAAAGCTGACTGTAACGCCGAGACCCGGATTGCGGTCCTCGAGCGTTATCGCGGCGCCATGCAGGTCGGCCACCGCCTTGACAAGGCTGAGGCCCAGGCCGCTGCCCGGCGTCGTGCGGCTGGCATCGAGCCGATAGAGCCGGCGGAACACTTTCTCGCGCTCCTCGGCGGGAATGCCCGGGCCATTGTCGCGGACATGAATGAGGACGTGGTTGCCTGCCTTGGTCACCGAGAGCTCGATCGCGGTGCCCGGCGGGCAATGCCTGAGCGCGTTCTCGACCAGATTGGCCAACATCTGCATGAGCAGGTCGCGGTCGCCATGCACGTACCATTTCGTATCCGGAACGATCACGGTGGACAGAGACTTGCCGTCGTCCTCGGCGACATCGGCATAGACTTCGCCGATGGTCTCGACGACCGGCCCGACATCGAGATCGACGAAGCGCGCCTTGCGGGCGCCGGCTTCGATCTGCGCGATGCGCAGCAAAGCGTCGAACGTGCTGTTGATCTGCTGGCTCTCGGCGCGGGCGTCGGTCAGCTCGGTCGAGACATCCTCGCCCGACACCGTCTTGTCGGCGGCCGATTCCAGGATCATCTGCAACCGGTTGAGCGGCGTCTTCAGATCATGGGCGATGTTGGCGCTCACTTCGCGCATGCCGTCGACCAGGGCAGACAGGCGCTCGAGCGCGGAATTCACCTGGGCCGAGACGGCGTCGATGTCGTCGCCATTGCCGATCAGCGGGATGCGGGCGTCGAGCCGCCCATGCGAGACGTCGACCATGGTGTCGGCGATGCCGTCCAGGCGCCGCTGGACGCGCGAGGCAAGCATGGCGCCGCCGCCGATCGCCAGGACAGTGATGAAGAGCGTGGCCCAGCCGAAGCTCATCAGCACGATGGTTTCGAGATCCTCGGTTTCCGAGAGCGAGAAGGCGACCGTCAGCTTGCTGTCGCCGACCGTTCCTGAGTAAGCGCGGTATTCGGTATGGGGCGGGACACCCGGCAACTCGGCAGCGAACATCGAAAAACCCTCCGGTAGGCCGGAAGCGGTGAAATCCCCAGCGAGGCGGTTGCCGTTCCGATCGGTGAGGGAAAAGATCTGGTCCTTGTCCTGGCTGAACTGGGCATGGTCCCTGACGGTTGAAACGAGGTCTTCCTCGTCGCCCTCGGCATGGGTCGCCGCAATGAGCGAATAGGTCTCCTTGATCGACTGATCGAGCTGCCTGGCCAGCGAGGCGCTCATCAGCTGATAGACGATAGCGCCGGACAGGATGAAGGCCAGCAGGAACAGGAAGGCGAAGGTCAGCGCCAGCCGGAACGGCGTGCTGCGCAGCAGGCTGGAGCGCGTCCCGCTCATGCGATCGCGCCGGCGGTTGGCCGCCCCGCGATTGCGGAGGCAAGATCAGGCCGGGACATGCAGGCTGTAGCCGGTATTGCGCACGGTGTGGATCAGCGGCACGTCGAACGGTCTGTCGACCTTGGCCCTGAGCCGGCTGATATGCGTCTCGACGACACTGGTCTTGGGGTCGAAATGAAAATCCCACACGCGCTCGAGCAGCATGGTTCGGGTGATGACGCGGCCCTCGCCGCGCATCAGCACCTCGAGCAGGCTGAACTCGCGCGGCTGCAGGTCGATCGGTTGGCCCTGCCTGGTGACGCGGCGCTGGATAAGGTCCATTTCGAGGTCGGCGACGCGCAAAGTCGTCTTCTGCTCCTGCGCAGCCGGCCGGCGGCCGAGCGCATGGATGCGGGCAAGCAGCTCGGAAAAGGCGAAGGGCTTGACCAGATAGTCGTCGCCGCCGGCTTCGAGGCCCTCGACGCGGTCGTCGACGCCGCCGATCGAGGTCAGGAAAATAGCCGGCGTACGGATGCCGGCGGCGCGCACCGCCTTGATCATCGACAGGCCGTCGAGGCCGGGCACCATGCGGTCGGCGACGATCACGTCATAGGCGTTGCGGGTCGCGGCGAAGAGCCCGTCATGACCGTCGCGTAAGAGATCGCAGACATGGCCGGCCTCGGTCAGTCCCCTGACGATATAGTCCGCGGTTCTCGGATCGTCTTCAACAAGCAGAAGTCGCATCGCCCAGTGCTGTCCTTGCCGCCTCAACCATTTGTTTTTACGAGCTTTCGGACCGAGTGCCGCTTCACATTTTTGCGAGAGACAGCCGATATCCATCGCGGGCCGACGAGGGCAGTCGCGAAGAACCGGGCGGCCGGCGGTGAGAGCGACCTCATGGTCGTCCCGCGCTCGCGCCCAGCGTGAGGAGAAGCTCGTCCAGTTGCCCGAACGTCTCGCCCATCGCATCGGCCGCCCCGGTGCCGGCAGCGTCGAGAGCTTCTTTCGAGGGATAGAGCTCGTGCATGACCAACAGCGTCTTGCCATCCTTTTCCTCGAAGGTCACCGTGGTGACGGGTCCACCGTCGCCGCCTTCGTCGTTGGTCCAGGCGAGGCGCGAGTACGGTACCACTTCGATATACCTGCCGAAGAACTCAGCGGGGTTCGAGGCGTCGTGGCCGAACGCCAAACGGTACCCGCCCCCGACGCGAACATCCATCTCGCAGGAACGCAGGATCATCCCCATCGACTTCGGCGCCCACCACCGCTTGAACAGTTCGGGCTTGGTCCACGCCTCGAACACGATGCGCGCCGGGGCGTCGAAGGTTCGCGTAACGACCAGCTCACGGTCGGACCTCCGTTCTACCGTCGTGCGAGCAGGCTCACTCCGTTGTGCCATCGACTTCCTCCTTCCGTTTCAGGTCCTCGACAACCCTGTCCAGCTCTTCGAAGCGTGCGTCCCAAAGCCGGCGGTATCTCTCGATCCAAGCCGCCTCTTCCTCCAGTCCGCGCAGGCCGAGCCTGCACGTCCGCACCCGCCCGGCTTTCCGGGTGGTGACGAGCCCCGCCTGTTCCAAGACGCCGACGTGCTTCTTCATGCCCGTGAGGGTCATGTGGAATTTCTCGGCAAGGTCCGTGATCGAGGCTTCCGCGCGTCCGAGCTGCTCCAGAACGCCGCGCCGTGTGGCGTCCGAGAGCGCGGCGAACGAGACATCGAGGCTGGGTTTCGAATACTGAACCATTTGGTTCAGTATCTAACGCATCGATGAGCGGCGCGCAAGGGATAGCGGGCGTGCTGCGCCGCCGACCGCCTCCGCCCGGGCCCGTCTCGCTGCTGCAACTTATGGTGAATGTCGACATGCTCTAGTTCCCCGGACAGGGATTTTGAAAGGTTGGCGTTTGTCTTAGGGCAAGATTTCCGTTCACTTCGGTGAAATCAGCGCAAACGCCGGGGATTGGTTGAAGCCGCCCAACGTCATCATTCTATGGCGGAGCAAGGAGCGAAGCGACGCGGCGCAGACCATAGAATCCATTCCGTGACTTGGAAGCGCCGCCTCGGTGCAGAATTTTGCTCCGTTGCACGCCTTGGCGAAGGTAACGGCATGGATTCCAGGGTCTTCGCGACGGAGCTTCGCTCCTGCTCCGCCCTGGAATGACGGTCGCGATGGGCGTTTCGGCCAATCTCCAACGCATGCCACCTGCCAACACAAACAGAGCCGACCGGTCAAAATCCTGTGCGGCGCCTCTAGTCGAGGAGCGCCAGCTCGTCTTCGTCGATCAGCTTTCTCAGCGTCATATGGAGAACGATGGCCACGATGCAGCCGAGAAAGGTCAGGCTGGTGAAGGTGACGCCGAAGCCCAGCCCGCCATATCCGGCCGGATGCGAGAGCAGGTCGCCGAAGGAGGCGCCGAACGGCCGGGTCAGGATATAGGCGAGCCAGAAGGCGAGGACGCTGTTCAGGCCGAGGAAGAACCAGGCAAAAGCGATCGCCGCGATCACGCCGCCGAAGATGAGGCCGGTGGCGAGATAGCCGATATCGAAGCGCTCGGCCACCAGATCGCCGGCAGCCGTGCCGAGCGAGAAGGTGAAGAGGATCGCCAGCCAATAGAAGATCTCGCGCCTGGCGGTAAAGATGGTGTGGATCGAGAGGGTCCTTTCGCTGGCGTACCAGACCGCGAAAGTCAGGGCTAGGGCGACCGAGAAGACGATGGTCGTCGTCTCCAGCCGCACGCCGAAATCATCGACGAGGTTGTCGGCGACCAGGGTGCCGACGACGCTGATCAGCACGACCGCGAGCCAATAGGCCCAAGGTACATAGCGTTTCTGCGCAAACTGCAGGACGAGCGCGACGATGAGGATGCCGCCCATGATCAAGGACGTGACGGTAAGGCCGAGGCCGATATTGACGGCGAGGTAGTCGGCCGCCGTCTCGCCCATGGTCACCGCCATGATCTTGATCAGCCAGAAATCGATCGTGACGTCCGGGACGCGGTTGGGCGCGAGGCTGTCGGCTTGAGAGATCATGGCGCGATCCGTTGTTCGTTCGAGCCACCTCGAATTCCGTATGGCGGCGACGCCCAAATTAAGCAGGCGAATTCACCGCGGCCTGTCCGCGTTCTTACAAATTCGTAAGATTGGCCAAAAACATCCGCGGGGCCTCGCCATCACGCGGCAGAGAAGCTAGACAAGCTTGGCGCGCCTTCTTGGCGTCGGAACGGTGAGAATGGCCTACACATCCCTCAAATCGGCGCCGAAGGCGTTCGACCAGCACAAGCGCCTGATCGTCGTGCAGGCGGCCGCGGTGATGGCTATCGTCCTGTTGCTGTTTTCCAAGCCGTTCCTCAGCGAGGGCTCGAACGGGCACGAGCTGATGGAGACGGTCGGCTTCGGCCTGGTGCTCGTCTGTTTCCTTGGTCGGCTGTGGAGCATCCTCTATGTCGGCGGCAAGAAGAACAACGAACTGGTCGTCGCCGGCCCGTTCTCGGTGACCCGCAATCCGCTCTATTTCTTCTCGACCCTCGGCGCGACTGGAATTGGGCTGATGTTCGGGTCGGTGCTGGCGGCCGTCATGCTCGGCCTGGCGAGCTATCTCGTCTTCCGCTTCACCGCGCGTAAGGAAGCCGAATACCTCGCCGGCAAGTTCGGCGCGGCTTATGCGGCCTATGCCAACCGCACGCCGCGCTTCTGGCCCAACCCGCTGCTTTACCACGACGAGGCGCAGTGGCTGTTTTCGACGATGGCGTTGCGGAATACGTTTCGCGACGGGCTCTATTTCCTGGCTTTGTTTCCGGTGATCGAGGCGGTCGAGTATTTGCGCCTCAGCGGCGACCTGCCGACGCTTTTCACGGTTTATTAGTTGGGCGGCGGGCCATGCCGGCACGCAGCATGCCTTGGAGACTAGCCGAAATGCCCATCGCTATCGTCATTCTATGGCGGAGCAAGGAGCGAAGCGACGCGCGAAGACCATAGAATCCATTCCGTGACGTCGAGGCGTTGCCACGGTGTAGAATTCTGCTCCGCTGTGCCCTTCGATCAAGGTAACGGCATGGATTCCAGGGTCTTCGCGACGGAGCTTCGCTCCTGCTTCGCCCTGGAATGACGAGGTTGAGAGGCTTCCGCCAGTCTCCAGCGTTTGCGCTGCGTTTCCACGGCCAAAGTCACGGAATGATCCTCGGGTCTGCGCTCCGCTTCGCGTCGCTACGCTCGTGGATGACGAGGTTCGGGCGGCTCCACCGATCTCCAGCGGTTGCGCAGCTTCACCTGAATGAACGCCGATTAACGCGTCCTGCCGCGCGCGGCGCGGCGCGTGCTCTGCACGAGAATTGCCAGGCAGCCGGCGAGAAGCAGTAAGCCGCCGATGAGCGGCGGCAGCGCCAGCAATTTTACCGCCGCGGCGATCAGAGCGATCAGGATCAGCGTCAGCAGCGCAAGGCTGCCGTCGTCGACGAACATGCCGACGAGTTCGTTGAAGACCAGACGGATCATCGGACTACTCCTTCGGCGGGCGCCGGGTAGGCGCCGCGCAGCCAGCGCACGATGGCGAAGGATGCGGCGGCAATGACGACGAAGATGGCGAGCAGAGCGAGGTCGGCGCCCGGCCACTCGGCGCCGAGGCCTTCGCCGGTCCAGAACACGCCGAAGCTGGTCAGCATCAGGCCGACGACGAATTTCAGCGCATTCTCGGGCACGCGGGCCAAAGGACGATGCACGGCAAGGCCGATCAGCATCACCAGCACGAAGGCCGCCAGCGCGCCGAGGCCGGCATAAAGCGTCTGGCCGTGCGCGGCGCCGACGGCAATGACGATGAACACCACTTCGACGCCCTCGAGCAGCACCGCCTTGAACGACGCGACGGCCGCCAGATACTCGGCGCGGCGGTCGGCGGCCTGCCGCTGCAAGGCGGCCGTCTCCCTGGAAAAGGCCTGCTCCTCGTCATGCAGCGCGATCACGCCGACGCTGCGCAGGATCGCCTTTCTCAGCCAGCGCATGCCGAACAGGATCAAAAGCACGCCGACCACGAATTGCAGGACGGTGATGGGGACGAGCGCCAGCAGCGGCCCGAATGCCAGCACCAGCGCCGCAAGCAAGATGAGCGCCAGGGCCGCGCCGGTCAGGGCCGGGCGCCAGCTGCGCGTCACGCCGACGGCGAGCACGATAGTGAAGGCTTCGACCACTTCGACGAAGGATGCCAGGAAAGAGGCCGTTACGGTGGAAAATATGGGGGTCAGGCCATGCATGCAGGCTTCGTCCAATGCTCGGGAATCATCGGGTAGCGTGAACGATACAGCGCTTTGGCGGCGCAGAGAATGCCAGGGATGAGGCGATCGGCGCCGCCTCCGGCCCAATCACGCCCTGACGCGAGGGCGGACATTCGCAGAACGCATTGACGGTCTGTATCCGTTCGGTGTCCGTTGTATCGCAGCACTGCCCTGGCTATCTGCTGGAGCAACAAGAAGTTCAAGCGGTCGATGGGCCGCTCCAGCAGGAATGGAGCCATGAAGAAGATCGGATTTCTGTCGTTCGGGCATTGGTCGCCCTCGCCGCAATCGGGCACGCGCTCGGGCGCCGACGCGCTGCTGCAGTCGATCGACCTCGCGGTCGCGGCCGAGGAGCTCGGCGCCGACGGTGCCTATTACCGCGTCCACCATTTCGCCCGCCAGCTCGCTTCGCCGTTTCCGCTGCTTGCCGCGGCCGGCGCCAGGACCAAGCGTATCGAGCTCGGCACCGCCGTTATCGACATGCGCTACGAGAACCCGCTCTATATGGCCGAGGATGCGGGCGCCGCGGACCTGATTGCCGGCGGGCGTCTGCAGTTGGGCATCAGCCGCGGCTCGCCCGAGCAGGTGATCGATGGCTGGCGCTATTTCGGCTACGTGCCTGAAGAGGGCAAGAGCGATGCCGACATGGCGCGCCGGCACTCGGAGATATTCCTCGACCTGTTGCGCGGCGAAGGCTTCGCTCAGCCCAATCCGCGGCCGATGTTCCCCAACCCGCCCGGCCTGCTCAGGCTCGAACCCTTCTCGGCGGGCCTGCGCGAACGCATCTGGTGGGGCGCGGCCACCGACGCCACGGCCGTGTGGGCGGCCAAGCTCGGCATGAATCTGCAAAGTTCGACGCTGAAGTTCGATGAGACCGGCGAGCCGCTGCATGTCCAGCAAGCCAAGCAGATAAGAGCCTACCGCGCCGCCTGGAAGGAAGCCGGCCATGCCAGGGAGCCGCGCGTCTCGGTCAGCCGCAGCATCTTCGCTCTCGTCAACGACATGGATCGCGCCTATTTCGGCGGCAGCGAGGGCGAGGACCATTTTGGTTATATCGAGCCGGAGAAGCGCGCCGTGTTCGGCCGCACCTATGCCGCCGAGCCGGATGTGCTCATCGAGCAGTTGAAGGAGGACGACGCGATCGCCGAGGCCGACACGCTGCTGCTCACCGTGCCCAACCAGCTGGGCGTCGACTACAACGCCCATGTCATCGAGTCGATCCTGAAGCATGTCGCGCCGGCGCTGGGCTGGCGGTGACGCTTGATCCAGCCGCGGCCGACCCGGGTCGCGGCCGGTAAATTTTTTTCGACAGTCGAGAATCCTTTTCATCCGCCGTCTCGTCTTGGCAGGGCGAGGCGTTTTGCCGGGCGGATTCGGCCGGCCGTGAAAAGGAAAGACGGATGATATTGGTGACGGGCGCGACCGGCTTGAGCGGTCAGATAATTGTTCGTGAGCTGGCGCAAAACCATGTGCCGGCGAGGGCTTTGGTAAGAAGCGCTCACAAGGCGTCGGCCGCCGGTCTCGACAAGCTGCCGGGCATCGACGCGATCGAAGGCGACATGCGGGCTGGAGACGATGTCAAGACCGCGCTTGAGGGCGTCACGCGGGTGTTGCTGATCTCGTCGGGGACACCGGATATGCGCGAAACGCAATGCAACTTCATCGATCTGTGCCGGCAGGCCGGTGTCCAGCATGTCGTCAAATTTTCCGGAGCTGAGTCCGGGATCGGGTTCGATCCGGCCAAATTCCGGTTCACGCGCATGCATGAAGAGATCGAAGACCATCTCGAAGCGGCAGGCCCGGCATGGACGCATCTTCGGCCTTCGCAGTTCATGCAGGTCTATCTCAGGGAGGCTTCGACCATAAGCCGGGACGGCGAGTTGCGGTTGCCCTTCGCCGGCATTGAGCTTGCGCCGGTGGCCATCGAGGACATCGCGAAGGTCGCCTGCCGGCTGTTGCGGGACGGCGGCCACCAGGGCGAGAGCCTGGACATGACAGGGCCGGAAGCGCTGACGATGCACGAGCTGGCTGAACGGATATCGGCCGCGATTGGAAGGCCGGTGAGATATGTCCCGGTCAGCTGGGAAGAACGCCGCCGCACGCTGCTCGGTAGCGGTGCCCCTGCGGATTTTGTCGATGCGCTTGGCGAGCAGTTGCAAGAGCGTCTTAGGCGGCCGAAGTCCCGCGTCCATCTCGCCACGCACGACGCCTTCGGTGTCCGGCCGACCAGTTTCAGGGAGTTCGCCCGGACTTACGCACGGGCATTTTTCGGATAGGATTTCACGCGCTCACCTTCAACCAAGTGGTTGAAGACGCGGATGAATGCGGCCAACCCTCCAGTCGGGGGCTGCTCCTGATATTGACACTTTCCAAATTCGCGCTCTACTCTCCGGCGTAATCGGTTACGTAACCGATTACGGCTCAATCAAGTGGAGGAGACTAATGAGCAAGATTTCGAACACGCATGGGCTTGGCTCGTTCTCGCGCCGCCAATTCCTTAAGACCAGCGCCTTGGCCGCCGGCGCGCTCGCTTTGCCGCTCGGGCCGGTTCTCGCCGCCGACAAGCCGAAGGTCGGCCTGGTCATGAAGTCCCTGGCCAACGAGTTCTTCAAGCAGATGCAGGCCGGCGCGGAGGAGTATGCGGCGAAGAACAAGGACAAGTTCGACTTCGCCGCCGTCGGCATGAAGGACGAGCGCGACTTCGCCGCGCAGGTCGACGCGATCGAGAATTTCATCACCCAGAACTACAACATCATCGTCGTCGCGCCGGCCGACTCGAAGGCCATGGTCACGCCGATCGCCAAGGCGCTGAAGGCCGGCATCAAGGTCATCAACATCGACGTGGCGCTCGACACCGAGGCCAAGAAGAAGGCCGGCATCGACCTCGCCTTCTTCGGTCCGGACAACCGGGCCGGCGCCAAGCTGGCCGGCGACGCGCTCGGCAAGGCGCTGGGCAAGGGCGGCAAGGTCGTCATCCTCGAGGGCAATCCCGAGGCCGACAACGCCAAGCAGCGCAAGCTCGGCTTCGACGATTCGGTGAAGGAGTACAAGCTGAAGCTGCTCGACTCCAAGACCGCGCATTGGGAAACCGAGGAAGCCAACACGCTGATGACCAACTTCCTCACCCAGCATCCCGACATCCAAGGCGTGATGGCGGCCAACGATTCGATGGCGCTCGGCGTCGTCAAGGCGATCGACGCTGCCGGTAAGTCCGGCCAGATCAAGGTCGTCGGCTTCGACAACATCCCGGCCGTCGGTCCGCTGCTGAAGGAAGGCAAGATGCTCGCCACCGTCGAGCAGTATGGCGCGAAGATGGCGGCGATGGGCATCGACTACGGCCTGCGCGAGCTCGCCGGCGAGAAATTCTCCGGCTGGGTCAAGACCGACGTCAAGCTGGTCACGGCATGAGGAGAGCCTAGGCGCCGGCACTCCCTTCCGGCGCCAGGCTTTGTCTCTCTCGTCACCGCCGCCGCCAGTTCCGGCGGCGGTGACGAGCGTCCGCGCCGCTATCGTCGCCGACGGGCACGGTTTAGGATTCTGCCGCCCATGGATGCGATTCTCTCTCTTGAAGGGGTCGGAAAGACCTTTCCCGGCGCCATCGCGCTGAGCGAGGTGTCGCTATCGATCGCGCGCGGCGAGACCCACATCATCCTGGGCGAGAACGGCGCCGGCAAGTCGACGCTGATCAAGCTGCTCGCCGGCATCTACCAGCCGGATTCGGGCTTGATCGCCTTCAACGGCCAGCCCTACCGGCCGAAGACGCCGCATGACGCGCAGCAGAGCGGCATCCGCGTCGTGCATCAGGAGCTGAACCTGTTGCCCTATCTCAGCATCGCCGAGAATCTGATGCTGGAAAACCTGCCGCGCCGCGCTTTCGGCATCGTCGACCGCAAGGCGCTCAACAGCCGCGCGCTGGTGCTGCTCAAGGAAGTCGGCCTCGACATCGATCCGCGCATACGCGTCGAGGCGCTCGGCGTCGCGCAGATGCAGCTGGTCGAGATCGCCAAGGCGCTGAGCTACGACTCGAAGCTTCTGGTGCTGGACGAGCCGACGGCGACGCTGACGCCGCCGGAGATCGAGCGGCTGTTTTCCATCATCAAGCGGCTGAAGGCCAAGGGCGTCACCATCATCTACATCTCGCACCGGCTGCATGAGGTGTTCGAGATCGGCGACCGGGTGACCATTTTGCGCAACGGCAGACTGGTCGCGACGCGCGACCTGCACGGCCTCACCGTGCCCGACCTGGTGCGCATGATGATCGGCCGTGACATCGCCGACGAATATGGTTTCGACGCTTCGATCGTGCTGGGCAAGGTCGCGCTCAGCGTCGCCAATCTGAAGCGCGACGTCTCCACCCCGGACATCTCCTTCGCCGTGCGCCATGGCGAGATCCTCGGCGTCGCCGGCCTGGTCGGCAGCGGCCGCACGGAAGCGATGCGGGCGCTGTTCGGCGCCGATCCGAAGCTCGACGGCGTCGTCGAGATCGACGGCAAGCCGGTGGCGATCGCCGCGCCCAAGGATGCGGTGCGGCATGGCTTGAGCCTGCTCACCGAGGACCGCAAGGGCCAAGGCCTGCTGCTCGACATGGCCGTCGACAAGAATATTACCATCACCGATCTCAGCAAGATCTCGCGCAACGGGCTGCTCAACCGAAAGACGGAGGCTGCGGCCGCCAACGATCTCGTCGGCCAGCTGCGCGTCAAGGCGAGCTCGATCGAGCAGGCGGTGCGCAATCTCTCCGGCGGCAACCAGCAGAAGGTGGTGCTGGCCAAATGGCTGTTCCGCGGCACCTCGACGCTGATCCTGGACGAGCCGACGCGCGGCGTCGACATCGGCGCGCGGCGCGAGATCTACCAGCTGCTGTGGATGCTGGCGGCGCGGCAGAAGGGCATCATCATGGTGTCGTCCGATCTGCCTGAATTGATGGGCATGTGCCACCGCATCATCGTCTTTTCGAAAAACAAGATCGTCGGCGAGGTGCCGCGATCCGACTTCGACCAGGAGCGCATCCTGTCGCTCGCCTATCAGGAGTATGTGCGACCATGAGCGAGACGTCCGAGATAGCCGTGGCGGCGCCTGTTTCTCCGGGCCGGGCGAAATTCCTGCGCTTCCTGGTGCGCGATGCCGGTGTGCTCTTGGCGCTGGTGCTGATCACGCTGTTCTTCTCGGCCACCGCCCCCTATTTCGCTACCTCCGGCAACGCGCTGAAGATCTTCGTCCAGATCGCCATCAACACGGTGCTGGCGGCCGGCATGACCTTCGTCATCCTCACCGGCGGCATCGACCTTTCGGTCGGCTCGGTGCTGGCGCTGTGCACCGTGGTCGGCGCCACCGTCATGATCAACGAGAGCCTGTCGCCGGCCGCGGCAATCACGCTGGCGCTGCTTGCCTGCATGGCGACGGGTGCGGTGTGTGGCTTCCTCAATGGCTGGATCTCGACGCGCTGGAAGATCCCTTCCTTCATCGTCACGCTGGGCATGCTCAACATGGCGGCGGGCGCCGCGCGCGTGGTCAGCGACAATTCCACCATCACCGGCCTTCCGCAGAGTTTTGTCGATTTCGGCAACCTGATCATCGGCGGCTTCCTGCCGTCGATCTTCCTGGTCGCGGTGCTGGTGATCGCCGCCGGCTGGTTCGTGCTGCGCTTCACCGTCTTCGGCCGCATGATCTTTGCCGTCGGCACCAATGATGAGGCGGTCCGGCTGTCGGGCCACAATCCGGATTTCTACAAGGTAGCCGCCTTCACCATCAGCGGGCTCACCGCCGGCATCGCCGCAATGGTCTATCTGTTGCGCCTCAACATCGGCAGTCCGATCGCCGGCGTCGGCTATGAGCTCAATGCGATTGCCGCCGTCATCATCGGCGGCACCAGCCTCAGCGGCGGCAAGGGCTCGATCATCGGCACGCTGGTCGGCGCCTGCATCCTGCAGGTGCTCTCCACCGGATTGCAGCTGCTCGGCGTCGGCGACAATTTCAAACCCATCGTAATCGGCCTTGTCATCGTGCTCGCGGTCATCCTAGACGCGTATCGGGAGAGGCTGTTGCGGAGAATCCGCTGAGGGGAACGGGCCATGACGACGATCGCCGATGTTGCGCGCCATGCGGGGGTGTCCGTCGCCACCGTCTCGCATGTGATGAACCATACGCGTCACGTCGAGCCGGAAACGGCCGAGCGCGTGCGCGCCGCGATCGCGGCGCTGCGCTACAGCCCGAACTCGGTGGCGCGCAGCCTCAGGCGCGGCGAAACCAAGACCATCGGTCTTTTGCTCCCCGACAATTCCAATCCGTTCTTCGCAAGCGTGGCGCGGCAGATCGAGGACGCCGGCTTCGTTTCCGGCTACACGGTGATCCTGTGCAACTCCGACGGCAATGCCGAGAAGGAGGAGCGCTATCTCTCGGTCTTGATGGCCAAGCAGATCGACGGGCTGATCTTCGCCGGCTCGTCCGACCATGCGCGGGTGTTCGCCCGCCTCTTGCCCAGCGTGCCGGCGGTGCTGCTCGACCGCGAGATCCAGTCGGTCAATGTCGATTCGGTGCTGGTCGACCACGACCATGGCGGCTATCTCGCCGGGAAATACCTGGCCGGGCTCGGCCACAGGAAGATCGGCGTCATCGGCGGTCCGCGCGATTCGAGCTCCAGCCCGGCCCGCCTGCGCGGTTTTGCCCGCGCGCTTGGCGAGGCAGGCGTGGAGCTGCCGGCGTCGTCGATCGTCGATTCCGACTATCATTTCGCCGGCGGCCGCCTGGCGATGGATCAGTTGATGGCGCAGGCGTCCGGCATCACCGCGGTGTTCGCCTGCAACGACCTGATGGCGATGGGCGCGGTCACCGCGCTGCGCTCGCGCGGCATGCACGTTCCCGACGACATGTCGATGATCGGCTTCGACGACATCCCCTACGCCGTCACCACCTGGCCGCCGCTGACGACGATCGCGCAGCCGGTGGAAAAGATCGGCACGCTGGCGGTGAGCCTGCTGCTCGAGAGGCTGGGCGAGCCGGAAGCGCCTTCAAGGCGCGAGGTGCTGGCGCCGGTTCTGGTGGAGAGGGAAAGCTGCGCGGCACGGGGGTAGCCTGGCAATTGTCGATGCGGGCGCTGCCCCGCTCCGTCTCGGCGCTGCGCGCCGATCCACCTCTCCCCCATTTCATCCACGGCATGCACATTTCCAAGCGGCCGGCTTTTGGCGATAGCGTGCATGGCAGCGCGCTGATCGACCCCCACTCCGTCTCGGCTTCGCCGAGCCACCTCTCCCCCGATCGACGGGGTAGAGGAAAGGGGCCAAGCTTTTTGCCGTCAACGCCAGTCCAGCAACGCTCCCTTCCTTTCCCTCCGGAGGGGGGAAAGGTGGCGCTGCGAAGCAGCGACGGATTGGGGGAACCACCTGGCAATCAAGCCTCAGGTCGATCAGTCGCGCCAGTCACAGAAGATGTGTGCATAGCGTAGCCCGTTTCTGGGGAGAGGAAACGCTAATCGCCGAGGGCACGGCCTTCGCAAGCTTGGGTTCCTCGCCCCCGCCAGAGGCGGGGGAGAGGTGGCTCGGCGAAGCCGGGACGGAGAGGGGAGCGCCCTATGCGATTATCCCGCCGTATGAAATCGCCTCAACGAACTCCCTCACGCCGCCGGCTGTATGGCCGCCCTCTCCAGCATGCCGAACAGGTCGCGCGGCTCGTCGGGGTCGGCGAGCAGGTCGAGCTCCTCATAGAGGCCGGTGGCCTGGAGCTGGTCGCGGACGTAGCGCAGCGCGGAAAAATCTTCCGTGGCAAAGCCGACGGAATCGAACAGCGTGATCTGCTCGGCCGACTTGCGGCCCTCGGCCTTCCCGGTCATCACCTGCCACAGCTCGGTCACCGGATGATCGGCGTCGAGCTGCTGGATCTCGCCCTCGATGCGCGTCTGCGGCGGGAACTCGACGAAGATGTCGGAGCGCAAGAGGATGTCGCGGTGCAGCTCGGTCTTGCCGGGGCAGTCGCCGCCGACGGCGTTGATGTGGACGCCGGAGCCGACCATGTTGTCGGTGAGGATCGTGGCGTACTGCTTGTCGGCGGTCACCGTGGTGATGATGTCGACGCCTTCCACGGCATCCTGGCCGGTCGAGCAAATGGTGATATCAAAACCCTTGCCGGCGAGGTTGCGGGCGCATTTTTCCGAGGCCGAGCGGTCGATGTCGTAGAGCCGCAGCCGGTCGATGCCGATGAGCGCCTTGAAGGCAATGGCCTGGAATTCGGACTGGGCGCCATTGCCGATGATGGCCATGGCGCGCGAACCCTTCGGCGCCAGGTATTTGGCGGCGACGGCCGAGGTGGCGGCGGTGCGCAGCGCCGTCAGGATGGTCATCTCGGTGAGCAGCATCGGATAGCCGGAGCCGACATCGGCGAGCACGCCGAAGGCAGTGACGGTCTGGCGGCCCTCGCGCATGTTCTTCGGGTGGCCGTTGACATATTTGAAGCCGTACATCTTGCCGTCGCTGGTCGGCATCAGCTCGATGACGCCGTCATGGCTGTGCGAGGCGATGCGCGGCGTCTTGTCGAACAGCTCCCAGCGGCGGAAATCCTCCTCGATATAGGCGGCGAGCTCGGTGAGGAAGCGCTCGACGCCGATGGCGAGCACCAGCTTCATCATGCGGTCGACGCTGACGAAGGGAACGATGGCGAGGCGCGAAGGCTGGGTCATGATCAGAGGCTTCCGGAATGGCTGCGGGTCGGGCGGTCCATGATGCGGCGGCCCATCAGGCTGGCGGTGAGGTCGACCATCAGGGTGGCGGTGCGGCCGCGCTCGTCGAGGAACGGGTTCAATTCGACCAGGTCGAGGCTCGAGACGAGGCCTGAATCGGACAGCATCTCCATCACCAGATGCGCCTCGCGGAAGGTGGCGCCGCCCGGCACGGTGGTGCCGACGGCGGGCGCGATCGAAGGATCGAGGAAATCGACGTCGAGGCTGACATGCAAGAGCCCGTTCTCCTTCTCGACACGGGCCAGGAAGGCGCGCAGCAGCGGCGCGATGCCGTGCTCGTCGATGGCGCGCATGTCGTGCACGGTGATGCCGGCTTCAGTGAGCGCGCGGCGCTCGGCCGGGTCGACGCTGCGCAGGCCGATGGCGCAGATGCGGGCCGGGTCGACTGCTTGCGGCAGATCCGGGAAATAGCCCTTGAAGCCGGCCTGGCCGCTGGCATAGGCGAGCGGCACGCCGTGCAGATTGCCGCTGGTGGTGGTGTCGAGCGTGTGGAAATCGGGATGCGCGTCGAGCCACAGCACGAAGAGCGGCCGGCCGCGCTCGGCGGCGCGGCGCGCCACGCCGGACACGGTGCCGGCGGAGATCGAATGGTCGCCGCCGAGGAAGATCGGCATGGCGTCCCGCGACGCCGTGTAGGCGGTCTCGGCGATCGCCGCCGTCCAGGCGGAGATCTCCGGCAGCGCCTTCAGCGCGAGATTGCCGTGCACCACCGGGCGCGCCGCGGCCTTCTCGACCGCGCCCCAGTCCTCGACCTCATGGCCGAGCTCGGCCAGCACCGAGACCAGCCCTGCCGTGCGCAGCGCGCTCGGCCCCATTTCGCATCCCATCCTGCCCGCGCCGTCCTGCACCGGCGCGCCGACGATCCTGCAGCGCATTTTTCTCACCTTGCGATTGATTGGAAGAGTGAACCATCAGCCGCTGGCGGTTTGAACAGCGAAAATTGGCATTTCGAGAAGACTAATCTATCATATTGACCAGATGATTTGATCGAAATGGAAAGCCATGGACGCTCTCGACGAGAAACTGGTGACGCTGCTGAGGCACGATGCGCGGCGCAGCGTATCCGACCTCGCCATCGATCTCGGCGTGTCGCGCGCCACGGTCAGGTCGCGGATGGAACGGCTGGAAAAGTCCGGCGAGATCATCGGCTACACGGTGGTGCTGCGCGCCGACGCGGTCGATCAGAAGATACGCGGCGTGATGACGATCGAGATCGAGGGCCACGCCGCCGACCGCGTCGTCAAGGCGCTCGGCGGCCTCGCCGAGGTCTCGACCATCCACACCACCAACGGCCGCTGGGACCTGGTGGTCGAGCTCGGCACCGCCACGCTAACGGATTTCGACGCGGTGCTGCGCCGCATCCGGCTGATCCCCGGCATTACGGGGAGCGAGACAAGCCTGCTGCTGGCGACGCCGAGGACGACACGGGCGCGGCTGGCGTAGCGGCAGGATCGGTGACGGCAGCGCCAAGGCGTGAAGCGGTTCGGTGATCTTGCGAAACGCCGGGCCGCTTCAGGTCCTTACTTCGTGCGATGCGGGCCGAAGGCGACGGCGCCGGGCCGCGATCCGGCTTTCCCGGAATTGCTCCATGACTGCCGCATCGCACCGCTCATGCAGGCGGTCAGCCGTTCGGATAATAGCCGCCGTCCGAGCCGTCGCCCATATAGATTCCCTGGCCGGTAACGTTTCGGAGCCGCTGGTCCAGCTCATTGACCCGCCCGATCGCAGAACGGCCGCCGGCGGGCTGGATGCTATCGGCCTGCCGCATCAGGTCGCGGGCCTGTTCCTGCGTGATCTTGCCGGCCTGCCTGGCCGCACGGATACCTTGCTTCACGCCAAGCAACTGCTGCGTCGCGGCTCTCGCTTCAGGCTCCGCCGGCACCGACGCCGTGGTCATTGTGTCGACCTGCGCCCTATGGTGGCGGTGCACGGCATAGGCGCTCGAAAGCGGTATGGCCGCGAAGATCGAGGCGGCCGCGATGAGTTTTGGGGTGAAAGAACGCATGATGACATCTCCTCGTGATGGAGGAAGCGGCAAGACCGCTTTTTCCGAAAACGGGCCGTCCGGTCGCGTCGTGTCGCGGTGCTGGCCATTCGCCGCCGGCGGATCTCGGCCCAGAAACGACATATAGAAAGCCGCCCCGGTGTTGAAACGGAGGTGGAACGCAAATGTTATCCAATGTGATCTGGGGTTGAATCGCCGATGCGCGGTCGGCGAGGCGGGTCGCCGAGGCCGGGCGCCTTCAGGCGACGCTGGCGAATGGGACCGGCCAATTGATGGCCTGCCCGATTGGCTCGGCATTGGCCCGATCGGCAAGTTGCTCGGCTTCGCGTTGCGTCAGCCCGATCAGCAGCCGGCCTGCTATCTCCGCCGGGAGATCGGAAACCAGATCGCAGACAAGCCAGTCGTCGCAGGGATCCTGCATTGCCGCGAATCTCATGGGCGCTCCTTGTTTTAGCGCAAGCTAAATTTCCGATGATGCCCAATCGTTCCATCGCGGGGCGATCAAATATCGAGAAAGAGGTACGGCGGAGCGCGGCACCGAGAGGATTTCATTTGCCTGCCCCGCGAGCTGCTGCGCCTCCTCGCGAGTCGGGCCAAGCAGCAGCATGTTCGGTATTCGCGCCGGGAAACCGGACCGCAAATCAAACACCATCCATTGGCCGCACGGATCCTGTAAGGATGTGAACCTCATGGCCGACGTATCTTTGCTTTGACGCAATTCCGAACGGAAGGCTACGGCGAAGTCGTCGACCACAACCGCTCACACTTTCCTGGAATTGCTCCAGCTATGCCCCAACGTAACGACTTGCGGGAATGCCTCCCGCGAGACTGCCCGGCCGGATTAATTCCAGCACTTTCACACAACATATAGTTGTCGGGCACCCGGCAAAAGAGGCTCTACAGTCCCTTCGGCATGCGACTCAAGTCCGATGGGCAGCGGATACTTTCCGGGCGGCGAACGTGGCTGTTTGAAGGAAAATATCGCGTGAACCATCTGCTGGATGTTTTGCGGGAGATCCGTGGGATGCGGCAATGCGCGTTGCCGACGGTCCAGACGTAACTGCGGCCCGGGTTTCCCGCAGGCCACAAATGCGAAAAAGCCGCGGAGACCGCGGCTTTTCGTTTGCTTGAAGGAACTGGAGCGGGTGAGGCGAAGGCGGAAGCGGCGAAGGTCGGTCTGTGGGTTGGCAAGCTCGATGTGCTATGGGACTGGCGTGCTTCGCACGCCGACGGCGCGGTGCCGGCCAGCCGGCCGTTCGGCATCGTCAGCCGCAAGCTGGTCGCTCAGAGCGGCTATTCCAGCGAGCCGCCGCGAACGTGCAAGCTGGTCAGCTCGTGCGATGAGGCCCAAAGGCATCTGCAGAACTGCTCGTGGGGTGGAACTGGATCGCGACGGCGTGACGCGCGAGACGCTATGCTAATATCCCGCGAAGTCGATGTTGCCGCGAAGTTTTGGGTAGTATTCTCGATCATCGGCAATCGCTGCCATCTCCTGCTTGTAAGGCCCGTCCGGATTAACCAGATCGTGGGCGCGGCTCACGGCAAATCCGGGCGCGTGGAAGAAAAGGCGACTGTCGTCTCCCATATTTTTCGCCGTGGCGTCGACGACGCAATGTGCAAAAATCCGCCGCTGGAACTTGTCGGCATGTGAAAAAGAAATTCGCGTGCCAAACTCGGTTACCCATACATAACGAGGCAATTCGGTTGCTCTTGCGAGAGATTTTGTCGCGTCGGTGAGATTATTGCGAAGCATCCGATGTTTGTATTTCCACCCATACGTTAGGTATGTTCTTGCTATCACTTCGTTTTGCTGAAATTGGTGGGTGAACCCGTCTCCCAAAGCGACGCTATGACCGAGATCGTTTGCGTAGTCTTGCCGCAGCTGTGGCCATGCCGCGGCGTACATCTGCAGAAAGTCCCAGGCGAATGCTTCTGCCTTCTCGGCCGGAACGAAGACTTTGTCAGGCAACGGAATAATCAGTGAAATCACGTTGGCGTGGACATTGTAAGGTGTCTCCCCGAGCGCGTTCCCGACGGCAACAGCCATTCGTCGATTGGGACCCTGCTGGTCATCGTTGACATAAAACGCGGAGCAGAAGGCAGCGCGGGTAGGGCGTACCGGTAATGCAGCGGCGGGCATTCCATGGGAAAAGACTTGACCAGATGCGACAACAGCGTGGCCGATGTCAGCGCCAAGATTGCCCAGTCCGACGATAACTGGAATGCCTGAATCAATGTAACGATTGATCACATCGGTTGGTCGAATTCCCTGCCAGTTCGGTGGATTGCTGCCAATCGTTGCGGCGTATGTCAGCGGCTTTCTGCCTGCAGCCCTCAGTGCTGAAACCATCCCGTTTAAGCTTAGGAACTCAGAGCCGTTGGGGATTGTGGAAGCAACACTGGCCCACTCCCCGGTCATAGCGGCCTCCGTGATCCCGACGGTAGATATCCAGGGACCTTTGTGGCGCGCATGGAAATGGCGCGCCACAGTCCAGATCGCCGCCTGAGCGCACGCACCGATCCGCTGGTCCTGTTGGGTCATTGGAAGGGTATCGATAGCGAACTCGGCCCCTAGGACGTGAGCCTGATATCTCGCTCGGACAAGAACATGTCCCTCTGAATTCGCAGGAGTGTCGGGCGCCTGCAAGACGGCTTGCGCCAAAGGAGCCTCGTGAATTGGGCGGAGCACCACGAAGCCCAAGTAATCCGTCGCGCACTCCTGAAGTTGGAGCGCGATATCAGTAGGAGATGCGAGCCCAACTATTTGCGTCAGGTCGCTTCGAAAAAAATGTAACCGCTTGCATAGCTTGCTGTGACGCTTGAATAGCCGTGCATAATAGGCCGCGAAAGCTTCTGTAAAATCGCGATCCAGGTATTCGTCTTCAAGCAACACGGTCTGCGCGGCAAGAGCTCGCAGGTGCGTAACAATGTTGCCAACAATGTGAGGATTGGCCTGCCCAGCCTGCAGAATAGTTTCAATCTGCGTCCAGCCGGCAGCGTCGAGCAAAATTGCCGATACCGCCATCTAAGTTCGACCCTCCCCAAGCCGAACCCAATATGCAAGGCAATTAGCCTACTAGCAAGTACCCGCTCTTTTGCTCGGCGGTCCGGATGTTGGCGTCAATCTGCTTGAGCGCTTCACGCGTTTCCGGAGAAATCTTCGTGTTAAGAGGGGGAATAGGACGCAGCCCTGGCTTCTTTTCCCCACGCTGCGCCGAATCATCCAATTTCTTGATTTCCATCGCGCGACCTCGGCTCCCACCCATTAAGTTGTTGATGTGACTCCCAATTTCAAGCTTGGAAGCATGAAAAGGAGATCAATGTAATCAAACACTTAAAGCCTGTGCCTTAAGAGTATGCACATAAACGAAGTCCAATCCACTATTTTCCTTGACAGGCTCAGAGTTTCCGCAGGTCTGATTCTTCCCCGCAATTTCGAGTGGGCGGACGCCCGTGACGACAGTTGTTCCTACGCTACGGGGTGCCCTGGTGCCGCCCGGCGCAAATGGAAAAGGCCGGATTGATCCGGCCCATTTCGATAAGCGCTTAATTTCCTTAAAGGAAACTGGAGCGGGTGAAGCGATTCGAACGCTCGACCCCAACCTTGGCAAGGTTGTGCTCTACCCCTGAGCTACACCCGCTCGCGCGGCCTTGGGCCGCAAGCCGCGCCTATATGGCCGAAGAGCGCGCCGATTGCAACAGGGAAATGACGGTCTTTTTTGGCGCGAATTCTTCCCGCGGCGACATTCGCTTCAAAAGCATCGAAGCGACGCCAAGCCGGACCGGTCGCAAATCCGCACGCGCCGCCGCCGCCCGCTTTGGCCGGAATGCGTCGGCGGCCTTGCCCCGACGCCACGGTTGGCCGTAAACGGCATGACCCCTTTTTTGACCGCGCGAGGACCGATGCCGAAGACCGAAGCCGATCTCAACGAATTTCTTGCCGATCTCGGCATTTCCGTCTCGACGGTGCGGCACCCGCCGCTGTTCACGGTCGCCGATTCTCAAGACCTGCGCGGCGAGATTCCCGGCGGCCACACCAAGAACCTGTTCCTCAAGGACAAGAAGGACAATTATTTCCTCGTCACCGTCGGCGAGGACGCCGTGGTCGACCTGAAGCAGATCCACCACCTGATCGGCGCCGCCGGCCGGGTGTCCTTCGGCAGGCCGGAGATGCTGATGGAGCTGCTCGGCGTCACCCCCGGAGCGGTCACCGTTTTCGGCCTGATCAACGACACGGAAGGCAAGGTCAAGATCGTGCTCGACGAAGCGTTGATGAGCCACGCCGTCATCAACGGCCATCCGCTGACCAATGAGGCGACGACCTCGATCGCCGCCGCCGACCTGATCAGATTCGTCGAGGCAACCGGCCACGATCCTGTTATCCTGAAGGTCTCATGACCTTGAAGGTGCCCTTGCCTTGAAGGCCTTATTGCCTTGAAACTCGGGGGCTGATCGCCACATGGAAGGCGGTTTCCGAAATCCGACAATGACGCGCCGGGCGCCGACGCCTGAGAGCGTGACCGAAAGGGCGAGAAGATGAGTGACGAGAATCCGTATAGCGGCGCGTTTGGCGGCAATGGCGGCCAGTATGCCCAGACGGTGCAATATGGCGGCGGCGACCGCGCCAAGGTCTCGCTCGGCGACGGGCCGGCGGCGGCCGACCTGATCAAGGACACCACAACCGCGACTTTCGCCGCCGACGTCATCCAGGAGTCGCGCCGCCAGCCGGTGCTGGTCGACTTCTGGGCGCCATGGTGCGGGCCTTGCAAGCAGCTGACGCCGCAGCTCGAAAAGGCGGTGAAGAACGCCGGCGGCAAGGTCAAGCTGGTCAAGATGAACATCGACGATCACCCCTCGATCGCCGGCCAGCTCGGCATCCAGTCGATTCCCGCGGTCATCGCCTTCAAGGACGGCCAGCCGGTCGACGGTTTCATGGGCGCGGTTCCGGAAAGCCAGGTCGCCCAATTCATCGAGAAGGTCGGCGGCAAGGGCGGCGGCGCGCCGCAGATCGCCGACGCGCTTGCCGCGGCGGCCGAGGCGCGTACAGCTGGCGACGTTCAGACCGCGGCCGACATCTACGACGCGGTCCTCGACCAGGCGCCGGAGACGATCGAGGCGGTCGCAGGTCTGGGTGAGATCCTGTACGATGCCGGGGACGTGGAAGGCGCCGAGGCCGTGCTCGCCCGGGCGCCCGAGGACAAGAAGGACGCGCCGGCGCTGGCCGCACTGCGCGCCAAGATGACGCTTGCCGCGGCAGCGGCCGCGCTCGGCAATCCGGCCGAGCTCGAGCGCCGGCTCGCCGCCGACCCGGCCGACCATCAGGCGCGCTTCGATCTGGCGATGATCCAGAACGCGCGCGGCGAGCGCGACGCGGCCGCCGACAATTTGCTGGCGATCGTCAAGGCCGACCGGACCTGGAACGACGACGGCGCCAGGGCGCAGCTGTTGAAGCTGTTCGAAGCCTGGGGAATGACCGACGAGGCGACGCTCGCGGCACGCCGCAAGCTCTCGTCGCTGCTGTTCTCGTAGAACGGTTTCGGCAATTCACAGAGCCGGCGAACCGCTTTAAGTTCGGTTCGCGCAATTCCGGACGGAAGGCTGCGGCGAAGTCGCCGAGCCAACTGCATACTTTTCCCGGAATTGCCGTGAATTTTTTTGCCGGCTGTCGCAGCCGGCAGGCTTGCGCAGCGGGACGTCAGCGCCAGATAAGGGCGGGGCCGGATGCAGATCGTGACGAATTTGCCGATGCGAGAGGAGATTGCAGCTTGATACGCTTGCCGGCGTTGCTTTGGGAGGGTTGCGGTGCGCGTCGGTAACGCACTTTACAGGCTTGCCAAGGATCTGCCGGCGGCAATCCCGGTTTTCCCGCTCGCCGGAGCGCTGCTTCTGCCGGGCGGCCGCATGCCGCTCAACGTTTTCGAGCCGCGCTATCTGCAGATGATCGACCTGGCGATGGCCGGCTCGCGGCTGATCGGCATGATCCAGCCCAGCCTCGACGGCGCATTGCGCGACGACGGCGAGCCCGAACTGTGCAGCGTCGGCTGCGCCGGGCGCATCATCTCGCTCGCCGAGACGGGCGACGGGCGCTATTTGATCTCACTGCAGGGCGTGTGCCGGTTTCGCATTGTGCAGGAGCTCACGGCGAAGGCGCCGTTCCGGCAGTGCAAGATCGCGCCGTTTCTCGCCGACCTCGAGGAAGACCCGGCCGGCGCCGAGGTCGACCGGCCGGCGCTGCTCAAGGCCTTTCGCTCCTATCTGCAAGCCAACGACCTCGAGGCCGACTGGGAAAGCGTCAGCCGCGCCGAAAACGGCATGCTGGTCAACGCGCTGTCGATGATGGCGCCCTACGGGCCGGCCGAGAAGCAGGCGCTGCTGGAAGCGCCGGACCTGAAGACGCGCGCCGAAACGCTGATCGCCATCACCGAAATGACGCTGGCGCGCGAGGATGATGAGTTTGGCTCGAGTCTACAATAAGTGTATTGATATTCAGGTGAGCCCGGCCTGCGAACGGCAGCTTCCTGCGCTTCCGGTGCTCACGTACGTTAAGTACGCTCCGCTCCGGTTCTCGGAAGCCACCGTTCTCGACTCGGCCTGACCTGAATCTCAACACACTTAGACCGTGTAGAGGACAAGGGAAGAGTGCGATGGCGGCGGACGGACGGGACGGACGAAAAGCCACGGTCGACCCGAAGCTGCTGGAGCTGCTCGCCTGCCCGCTGACCAAGGGACCGCTGACCTGGGACCCCGAGCGCAACGAGCTGGTCTCGCGCGTGGCGAAGCTCGCCTATCCGGTGCGCGACGGCATCCCGATCATGCTGCCCTCCGAGGCGCGCACGATCTCGGCCGAGGACATGCTGACCCCGCCGCCGCGGCTCGGCGGGCCTTCGTGAAGCAGGGCTTGCGCTGTCATGCGGCCTTCGAGATTGGCGGGACGTTCTTACGTCGTCATTCCAGGGCGAAGCAGGAGCGGAGCTCCGTCGCGGAGACCCTGGAATCCATGCCGTGATCTTGATCGAAGGGCGCAGCGGAGCAGAATTCTGCACCGGAGTGGCGCTCCTAGGTCACGGCACGGGTCTGCGCGCGTCGCTTCGCTCCTTGCTCCGCCCGTGGATGACGAAGGCGCTTTTCGCCCCTGCTGCGTTCCCTATTGTGCTGGAAATCGCTGCTACTGAAAATTCCGCCCTTTGGGCATGACTTGTTGCGCGGCACCCGACAGGGCCTCGATCTCCTGGCGGACCGGCTGGCCGCGGCTTGCGGCGGCTCCAACCGGCCGTTCGGCGGGATTATGCTCGATGACCGGCCGATTGGTGGACTCCAGCAGCACGCTCAGCCAGGACGTCAAATCCTCGATCCGGTCGGCGACGATGTGGATGACGTCCGATTCATGCTGCAGCTTACCGGTGACGCGGATGAGGCGCGCGCCCATGACCACCGGGCGGAAGCGGTCGAAGACGCGTGGCCAGATGATGACGTTGGCGATCGACTTTTCGTCTTCCAGCGTTAGGAAAATGGCATTGCCCTTGCCCGGACGCTGGCGCACCAGCACCAGCCCGGCGACGGAAACGCGGCGGCCGTCGCGCACAGACGGCAGGCGGGCGTTGGGGGTGACGCCGGCGCGATCCAGCCGCTCGCGCAGGAAGGCGACGGGATGCTCCTTCAGCGACAGGCCGAGCGAGCGGTAGTCGTGCACGACATGCTCGCCGAGCGGCATTTTCGGCAGTCTCGTTTCCGGCTCCAGCTCGCGCAGGCGAAGCGACGGCTGATCGAACAGCGGCAGTTTCTCGGCGGCGCTCTTGCCGTCAAGGGCGCGGACTTCCCAGAGCGCGGCACGGCGGTCGAGGCCGATCGAGCGGAAGGCGTCGGCTTCAGCCAATCTTTCGATCTCGCCGACATCGAGGCCCGAGCGCAGCCAGACGTCCCTGACCGAGCGATAGCCGTCGCCGCGGCGGACAATGGCTATATCCATGCGCTCTTCGGACAGGCCCTTGACCTGGCGGAAGCCGAGGCGGACGGCGTGAGCCGTCTCGATGACGCCGCGCATCGAGGCGTGGCGCTCGAGGATGCGGGACGGATCCAAGGCGGTTTCCTCCAGCGTGCAGTCCCAGACGGAATGGTTGATGTCGACTTCGCGCACCTCGACGCCATGGTCGCGCGCATCGCGCACGAGCTGGGCCGGCTGGTAAAAACCCATCGGCTGGGAATTCAGGATCGCGGCGCAGAACACGTCCGGATAAAAAGTCTTGAACCAGCAGGAGGCGTAGACAAGCAGCGCGAAGGAGGCGGCGTGACTTTCAGGAAAGCCATATTCGCCAAAGCCTTCGATCTGCTTGAAGCAGCGCTCGGCGAACTCCCTGGGATAGCCCTTCTTGACCATCCCCTCGACCATTCGCGTTTCATAGTTTCCTATCGTGCCGGTGCGTTTGAAGGTCGCCATGGCGCGGCGCAACTCGTCTGCCTCACCCGGCTTGAAGCCGCCGGCGACGATGGCGATCTTCATCGCCTGCTCCTGGAACAAAGGCACTCCAAGGGTCTTGCCGAGAATCTCCTCCAACTCAGGCTTGGGGTATTCGGCCTTCTCCTTGCCCTGCCGCCGGCGCAGATAGGGATGCACCATGTCGCCCTGGATCGGGCCGGGGCGCACGATCGCCACCTCGATGACGAGGTCGTAGAAATTTGCCGGCTTGAGGCGCGGCAACATCGACATCTGCGCACGCGACTCGATCTGGAAGACGCCGAGCGTATCGGCTCTTTGGATCATGGCGTAAACGCGCCTGTCCTCTTCGGGAAGGGTCGCGAGCACATAAGGCTGTCCAAACGGATCGCGCGCCCGCGGATAATGATCGGTGAGCAAGGTGAAGGCGCGCTTCAGGCAGGTCAGCATGCCGAGCGCCAGCACGTCCACCTTGAGGATCTTCACCGCGTCGAGATCGTCCTTGTCCCACTCGACCATCTTGCGCTCCTCCATCGCCGTCTTGACGATGGGCACGACCTCGTCGAGCCGGTCGCGGGTGATGACGAAGCCGCCGACATGCTGGGAAAGATGGCGGGGAAAGCCCATGATCTCGTTGGCGCGTTCCAGCACCTGACGTGACAGCGGATCGGTACGATCGAGGCCGCCGGCATTGGCTTCCCTTTCGCCGAGCTCGGAGGTCGACCAGCCCCAGATGGTGCTGGACAGCGCGCTGCGGACATCCTCCGACAAGCCCATGGCCTTGGCCACCTCGCGCAAGGCGGAGCGGCCGCGATAGCTGATGACGGCGGCGGCCAAAGCGGTGCGCTTGGCGCTGTATTTCGTATAGATGTACTGAATGACCTCTTCGCGCCGCTCATGCTCGAAGTCGACGTCGATGTCGGGCGGCTCGTTGCGTTCCTCCGAGATGAAGCGCTCGAACAAGGTGTCGATGCGCTCGGGTCCGACCTCGGTGATGCCGATGCAGAAGCAGATGATCGAATTGGCGGCCGAACCGCGGCCCTGGCAAAGGATGCCCTGGCTGCGGGCGAATTTGACGATGTCATGGACGGTGAGGAAATAGCGGGCATAGTTCAGGCGTTCGATCAAAACGAGCTCGCTGTCGATGCGTTTCAACACATCCTTGGGAACGCCGGCCGGATAGCGAACGGCCGCGCCTTCCCGTGCCAATCGTTCGAGCTCGGCCTGCGGTCCAAGCCCGGATTCGGTCGGCTCGTCCGGATAATTGTATTCGAGGTCGCTGAGCGAGAAGGCGAGCTCGTCGGCGAAGCGCAGCGTCTCGGCCAGCGCCTGCGGGTGACGGCGGAAAAGCCGCGCCATCTCCAGCGGCGGCTTCAGGTGGCGCTCGGCATTGGCCATCAGCTCCAGCCCGACCTCGGAAACCGGCGTGTTGAGGCGGATTGCGGTCAGCACGTCCTGCAGCGGACGGCGATCGGCGGCATGGTAGAGCACGTCGTTGGTCGCCATCAGCGGGACGCGGGCATGCTCGGCCATCGCGGAAGCCTGCTCGATGCGGAAACGGTCGTTGCCGGCATAATCCGGCGCCACGGCCAGCCGGAGCGCCGCGCCGAAGCGATCCTTAAACCGGCTAATGAATGCCAGGTTGTCTTCCGCGCCTGCCGACAGATCGGGCAGGATCGCCAGCGACATCCGATCGCCCCATTCGAGCAGGTCGCTCAGCTGGAGCAGCGTCGCGCCCTTCTCGTTCTCGTCGCGCAGATTGGCTTGCGTGAGCATGCGGCAGAGATGCCCCCAGCCCTGGCGGTCGCGGGGATAAGCGAGGATATCCGGCGTGCCGTCGCCAAACACCAGGCGGCAGCCGGGATGGTAGGCGAGCTTTTCCACCCTGGCCTGTTGCCAGGCGCGCACGACGCCGGCGACCGTGTTGCGGTCGGCAAGGCCGATCGAGGCAAAACCGTAGAACTTCGCCGTCACCACCAGCTCCTCGGGTTTCGAAGCGCCGCGCAGGAAGGAGAAATTCGAGCTTATGCCGAACTCGGCATAGGGGATGACGGTCAGCGCATTCATGCGAACACCCCATGCATGAACCAGCGCGGCGGCGCGGCCTGCGGCGCGCTGCTGTAGAGGCCCTGGCGGTAGAGCCAGTAGCGGCGCCCCTCGCTGTCCTCGATGCGGTAATAGTCGCGGGTCGGCGCTTCTTCCTCGCCGGGCAGCTGGCGCCACCATTCGGCGGCGATGCGCTCCGGCCCTTCGGCGCGGGCGACACGGTAGAGCGCGCGCCGCCAGCGGAAATTCATCGGCGGTCCCTCCGGGATCTCGGTCGCCGGCACCTCGATCGGCTCGGGCGAGCGGAACAGGCGCACCGGCCGCTCCGGCGGGTAAACGGTCATCGGTGGCGCTGTTCGGGGCGGCGGCGTCCGTCCGGCCGCCGGGGCGCGCCTTTGCGGCGCTTCGGCGAAAGGCACGGTCTTGACGGCGCGCTCCGGCAGATGGCTTTCGACGATCACCGGCTTCAGTACGGCGGCCTCGCCGAGACGGGCGCGGACGCGGTCGGCAAAGAGCGCGATGTCGGCGTCATCGTCGTCCGTCTCGCCGGTGAGGTCGCCCTGAACCAAGTCGAAGGCCGCGACCGACAGCACGGACAGCCGCACGAGGTCGAAGCCGAAGCCGGCGTCGATGCTCTGCTCCAGCGCGGTGAGCCGTTCGTGGAACAGTCTTTGGATCAGCCGCGGCTCGCGCATCGGGCGCGAGGTGCCGACGGCGATGCGGTTGACGGCGCCGTCGACGCGGAAGAGAAGCAGCGCCAGCGTCCTTGCGCCCTCGCCGCGACGTTCGAGATCGGTCTTCAAGGCGATCGCCAGCCGGCTCACCAGCCGCTCGATGTCGTCGGTGAGCACGACCGGCTCGGCAAGATGGCGCTCGACCGAGAGCGGCGCGACGGGGAGGCGCGGCGACACGGCCTCGTCGAGGCGGCCGAGCGCCTGGTCGAGGCGCAGAAGCAAGGTAGCGCCGAAGCGGCGGGCGAGCGGTGCGCGGGGGGCTGCCATCACCGCGCCGGCGGTGCGCAGGCCCACACTTTCCAGGCTGGCGCGGGTCTCCGGCGCGATGCGCAGCGCCGACAAGGGCAACGGCGAAAGCAGCGCCTCTTCCTCGCCGCCGGCCACGATGCGATCGCCATGGAAGCGCGCCGCCGCCCAGGCGGCGCCCGGCGTCGAGGCCAGCCCGGCGCGGACATCGAAGCCCTGCTGAAAGAAGCGGGCGAGGATCTCGTCCTGCATGGCGCGCTCGCCACCGAACAGATGCGTGCAGCCGGTGACGTCGAGGAACAGCCCGTCCTCGCCGTCGATCGCCACCAGCGGCGTGTAGCGGTCGCACCAGTCGGCAAGGCCTTCGAGCAGGCGGCGGTCGGCTTCCGGGTCTGCCTCGACCACATCGATCGAGGGATGCATGGCGCGCGCATCGGCGATGCCCATGCCGCGCTTCAATCTGAGCGCCTCAGCCCGCTCGTCGAGGGCTGCGATGCGCTGGGTGTTGTTGTCGCGATGGCTGATCACCAGAGGCGGCTGAGGCGACGGCAGGCGATGCGAGGGCCGGGAACGCCAGGACCGCCCCAGACGCTGGCGCAGGATCCGCTCCGCGGCCAGATGCTGAAACCACAGCGACAGAATTCTCTGTTCTTTCTGCAAAAGCGTGCTCATTGGGGTTCCACTCCAGTGTGAACTGTCCAGGCAGGGCCGTGCGGCTCTTGCCGATATCGACTTTGAAGGCGGGGCGGCCGATCGAGCCGGCGAGCGGCCCGGCGAGGGTCTCGCGGCTTGCCGCGGGCGCCGCCGAAACGATGAGGCGCACCGGAGCGGCGGTGGGATCGGCCTCGCCGGCCTGGCGCAGCAACAGCAGCGGGCGGCCGGCGCTCCGGGCCCGCGCATGCAGCCGGCGCGTGGCGGTGAGGTCGAGAAGCCGCGGACTGCCGCGGATCTCGAGGATGACCGCGGCAAAGGCCGTCATGCGGGCGGCCTCCTCGGCGATCCACAGCGCGTCGAGCAGCTTCGGCGCCTCGGAAAACAGCAATTGCCCGGGCTCGACGCCGAACAGGGCGTGAAGGCCCCTGGCATAGGGCATGCCGGCCTCGTGGAAGATTTCCGTCGTGCCGACCCAGAGGATCGGCAGACCCTGCTTTTCCCTGAGGACCAGACTTACGAGCGACAGCGCGAAGCCGGCAACGGCGCCGGCATCGCGGGTCTCCAGACCATGGATTTCGCTGAGCGCCGCCTTGGGCAGGCCGCCGCCGAGCGCTGCGTCGAGGCGATCGATGCCGGTGTGGAGGAAGGCGTCCGCCGAAGCCACGGCAAGGCCGGGCCGGACAATCGTCATGTCCGGCCCGGCGGCATCGCTGGATGTTTGGTTTTGCGCAATTCCGGGCGCGCACCCCGGTGGCGCCTGCAGGCGCTCGGGCAGCGTTCCCTCGATCTTCGCGATCTGGCGGCGCAGGGCAAAAACAGTGTCCCGCGCCACGGCGCTCACCGCCATGACGTTCACTTCCAGCAGCAATTGTTCCTGTTATGTTCCTATAGATTCCAGAGGCGCCCGGAAGAGTCAAGCAGAGTCACAAGGAATTTATTCCTTCGTCTTTTACCCTGAAAGCGAACACCCCAGCCGGTCCATTTGCCTCAATCGGCGTGAAAGCCTATATGCCGGGATTAAAGGACGTTTCATGGCCCGCATCTACAAGACCCGCACCTGGCACGACCAGCTCTCGCCGTCGATGGACGAGATGGAGCTTCTGGCGCTGGAGGCCTATGCCCATCTGCCGGACGAGTTCCGCAAGCTCACCGGCGAGATCATCATCCAGATCGCCGAGTTCCCGACCGACGAGATCATGGACGATCTGTCGCTGGAGACGCCCTTCGACCTGCTCGGCCTGTTCGAGGGGCGTGGCATCGCCGAGCGCTGGAACCCGCAGACCGGCGAAGGTCCTAACCGCATCACGCTCTACCGCCGCGCCATCCTCGACTACTGGGCCGAGAATGAAGAGACGATGGGCGACATCGTCACCCATGTGCTGATCCATGAGATCGGCCACCATTTCGGCCTGTCGGACGACGACATGGAGCGGATCGAGGAAGCGGCGGAGCAGGCGGCGGCTGGGTGAGAGCCACATCGCCATCCCAGGCACTCGTCATCCTAGGGCGGAGCAAGGAGCGAAGCGACGCGCGTAGACCCTAGGATCCATGCCGTGACATGTGAACGTTGCAGCGGTTCAGACGTTGTTTTACCTTACGAGAGCATCCCAGAACGGGTTTTTATTCTCGATCGCAGCACTCTTCGGCAGACGTAACGGCATGGATCCTAGGGTCTGCGCTCCGCTTCGCGTCGCTCCGCCCTAGGATGACGAAGTCGGAGGGGCGCCGCCCTTTTACCAGTCGCTGAGCTTGGTGTCCGGGCCGTAGTCCTGGCCTTCGACATCCTTCACCACGGCCTGGCCGCAGCGCATCGACTTGGTTTTTTTGTCAAAGGCATAGGTCGGCGAGCCGAACAGGTGCCAGCCCTTGTTCAGGGCTGCCGTCACCTTGTGGCAGAAAGTCGAATCGTCCGGACCGGACAGAAAGCGGTAGAGTTTCATTTATCGAGCCTATCTTGAATACCGGTGCATCATGCGCCGATGATCGTGGCCTTCGCCAGAAGTTTCTCGGCTTCCGCCAGATGCAGCCGTTCGACCATGCGGCCGTCCATCGCAATCACGCCCTTGCCGGCATTCTCGGGCCGCGCGAACGCATCCTTGATCGCACGGGCCGCAGCCAGCCTCTCGGGCGACGGCGAAAAGGCGCGGTTCGCCGGCTCGATCTGGGCGGGGTGGATCAGAGACTTGCCGTCAAAGCCCATGGCGGCCCCGTCGGCGCATTCGCCGGCAAAAGCGTCGAGATCGCGAAAATCATTGGCGACGCCGTCGATGACGTCGAGGCCGCCGGCCCGCGCCGCGAGCACCAGCTGCATCAGCCACGGCATCAGATAGCGCCGATCGGGTGTCGCCAGGATGCCGGTCGCCTTCATCAGGTCATTCGTTCCGGTTACGAAACAAGCCAGCCTCGAAGCCGGATCGCGGCCGAGTTCGGCAATGGCGCCGATGTTGAGCAGCGCCCTGGGCGTCTCGACCATCGCCCATAGTTTCACGCTGTCCGGCGCGAAATTGTCGTCGAGCAGGTCGCCGGCCTCGAGGATATCGCGCGGCGTGGCGATCTTGGGCAGAAGAATGCCGTCGGGCTCGGCTTTGGCCACTGCCAGGAGGTCATGGGTGCCCCATTCGCTGGCCAAAGGATTGATGCGCACCACCATCTCGCAGCGCCGTTCGCGCCCGGCGAGAATGCCGGCGACCTTGTCGCGCGCGGCTTTTTTGCCGGCGGGCAGGACGGCATCCTCGAGATCGATGATGACGGCGTCGCAGGCCAAGGAGCCGATCTTGGCGAGCGCCTTGTCGTTCGAGGCGGGAATGTAGAGCACCGAACGGCGCGGGCGGTAGGGTTCTTGAGCCATGGCCGATCTATGCCGGGTGAGTTCAAGCGAAGCAAGTACGCAGGCTATCTGCCGAAATACCTGCGCTGCCCCTCATCGCCCTGCCGGGCACTTCTCCCCGTATAGTGACGGGAGAAGGGGCTGGCCGCAGCCTCGCCGCTCTCCTTGCAACGTTGACGATTGGCGAAATCGGCGGCGGGAGTGTTCCCCTCTCCCCGTCACTATACGGGGAGAGGATGCCGGCAGGCAGGTGAGGAGCAGCGCCAATATCTGGCGATTGCCTCTGCACCAAATCTGCAAATTCTTGCTGAAAAGCTCCGGGATTCCGCCGCGCGCTTTCCGCATGGGCCGGCGAAACCGGCGGCATGCGAACGCCTCATAAATCCCGCTGGTCGCTGCCGCGCCGGCTCCGCAACGAAGGCTGGTGGCTCGTCGAGCCGCAAAGGCCATGCCATGAGGCAGGCATCCTGCTTTTCGCCCCGAGGTCGCTCCGCATGGTGGGAGCGGACGTTCCGAGGACGGCCCGGCGATGACGCTCTTTGCCAGCTTGCCATGGGCTCTGCCCAGGCATGCGCAAATGCCCCGAAGCCTTTGTCGATTCATCTCCTTGTCCCGATGCAGCTCCGGACCGAAAACAATTTCGCACTTTTGCCTGGAATTGCTCTAATCCTGCCGTCATCCAACCTTACGCGCTGGGCCGCTGACTTCATGCCGCACAACATCCTTGTCGCCGACGACGACCCGCATATCCGCGAGATCATCTGCTTCGCGCTGGAAAAGGCCGGCATGAAGACGGCCGCCGTCGCCGACGGCGCAGCGGCGCTGCAAGCGGTCGAGCGCCGCGCGCCCGACCTCATCGTGCTCGATATCGGCATGCCGGAGATGGACGGGCTGGAGGTCTGCCGCAGGCTGCGGCAAAAGTCCGATGTACCGGTGCTGTTTTTGTCCGCGCGCGATGAGGAGATCGACCGGGTGCTCGGGCTGGAGATGGGCGGCGACGATTATGTGACGAAACCGTTCAGCCCGCGCGAGCTGGTCGCCCGCGTCAACGTCATCCTGCGGCGCGCGCGTCCGGCGCCGGTCGAAGAAGAAGCCGACGACCGTCAATTCGTGCATGGCAAGCTCATGCTCGTCCCGTCAAGCCATGAAGCGAGCTTCGAAGGCAAGCCGCTCACCTTGACGGCGATCGAATTCGCGATCCTGAAAGGCTTCCTCGCCCGCCCGCAGCATGTGCTTGGCCGCGAGGCGGTGATGGCCAATGCCTATGCCTCGAACATCCATGTCTCGGAGCGCACGGTCGACAGCCATATCCGCAATGTGCGGGCCAAGCTGGCGGCGGTCGGCTGTCTCGATGCGATAGCCACGGTGCACGGCGTTGGTTTCCGGCTCGGCCGATGCGGTGGTTGAGCAAGGAGAAGTGGCGGCCCAGGCTTGCCACCGTCGTTGTCGTCATCCTCATCCTGGTGATGGCGCTGCCGCTGGTCGGGCTGTTCTTCTTCCGGCTCTATGAGAACCAGCTGATCCGCCAGACCGAGGGCGAGCTGATCGCGCAAGGCGCGGTCGCCGCCGCCGTCTATGCCCGGGAGGTGCGTGCTGCCGGCATTCCCCAGGAAAAACTGGGGTCGCCGATCTCGGCCGATCCGGCAAGGGACAACAACTATCCCTATGATCCGATCGAGCCGCGCCTCGACCTTGCCTCGGACGATGTCATGCCGACGCGCCCGGCGGCGCTTCCCGCCACCGCCGATCCGACCTTCGCGGCAATAGGCGCGCGGCTCGACGGCATCCTCGACGAGACGCAGAAAACGACGCTTGCCGGCTTCCGCCTGCTCGACCCGCGCGGCGTGGTGATCGCCGGCGGCGACGAGGTCGGCCAGTCGCTCGGCAAAATCGAAGAGGTGCGGACCGCGCTTTCAGGCGCCTATGCTAGCGCGCTCAGGCTGCGCATTCCCGACCAGCCGCCGCCGCCGCTCTACTCGGTGAGCCGCGGCACCAGGGTGCGCGTCTTCGTCGCCCTGCCGGTCGAGCTCGACGGCCGGGTCGCGGGCGTGGTCTATCTGTCGCGAACGCCGAACAACATCGTCAAGCACCTCTATGGCGAGCGCGGCAAGGTGACGTTGGCGGCGATCGCCATCCTCGGCGGCACGCTGTTGATCGCGCTGGTGTTCATCCGCACCGTCAGCCGGCCGATCTACGCGCTGATCGAGCGGACGAAGCGCATCGCCGCCGGCGACCGCGAGGCGATCCGGCCGCTCGCCCATCACGGCACGCGCGAGATGGCAGCGCTCTCGGCGGCGTTCCTCGACATGGCGCAAAAACTGCAGGCGCGCTCCGACAGCATCCAGACCTTCGCCACCCATGTCTCGCATGAGCTGAAATCGCCGCTGACGGCGATCCAGGGCGCGGCGGAGCTGCTTCGCGATTCCGGCGGCGCGATGGACGAGGCCGAGCGCAAGCGTTTCTCCAACAACATCGTCACCGACGCCGGGCGGCTCAATCTCCTGGTGCGCCGGCTGCTTGACCTGGCGCGCGCTGAAAATCTGGAACCGAGCGGCGAAAACACGACGCTTCATGCCGCGTTGGCATCCTTGCCGGTCGACACAAGGCTGGAAGCGCGGCTTGACGGCGGCGGCGATATCAGGCTCGGCATCTCGGCCGAGAATCTCGGCATCGTGCTCGCCAATCTCATCGACAATTCGGCACGACATGGCGCCCGACAGGTGGCGATCCATGCTTCAGCCGATAGCGAGCGCGCGTCGGTCCAGATCGGCGACGACGGCGACGGGATCTCGGCCGCCAACCGCGCCAGGATCTTCGAGCCCTTCTTCACCACGAGGCGCGAGACCGGCGGCACCGGCATGGGGCTCGGCATCGTGCTGGCCCTCCTGAAAGCGCATGATGGCACGATCAGGCTGGTTGACTCCGAGCGCGGCACGCGCTTCGAGATCGATTTGCCGGTCGTTTGAATTCGAGCGTGATCCTGTCCGAAGAACCGGTGCCTGCGTCGCAGGATCATGCCCTGGAACTGGAGAGCCGAAAGCGTGCGCTACGATATCGTCATCATCGGCGGAGCCATCGTCGGGTCCTCGGTCGCCTATTATTTGCGCGAGGAGGGCTTTGCCGGGTCCATCGCGCTGATCGAACGCGATCCGCAATTCTCGCATGCGGCGACGACCTTGTCCTGCGCCTCGATCCGCCAGCAATTCTCGATCCCTGAAAACATCCGCCTGTCGCAGTTCACGCTGAAACTGTTCCGGCGGCTGAAGGAAACCTTCGGCGCCGACGCCGATATCGGCTTTCGCGAGGGCGGCTATCTCATCCTCGCCGGCGAGGCCGGGCTGCCGATCCTCAAGGCCAATCACGAGACGCAGGTCGCCGAGGGCGCCGACATCCTGCTGGAGGATGCCGGGCAGCTGACGCAGCGTTTCGCGTGGCTGTCGACCGAAGGTATTTCCGCCGGCGCCTTTGGCCGCAGCGGCGAGGGCTGGTTCGACGCGCATGCGATGCTGACGCTGTTCCGCAAGGCGCTGCGCGACAAGAAGATCGATCTCATCACCGCCTCCGTCACCGCCATCGCGCGTGACGGCAACCGCGTCACCAGCGTAAGCCTCGACAATGGCGAGACGCTGGAAACCGGCATCGTCGTCAACGCGGCCGGCCCGAACGCGGGCAAGGTGGCGGCTTTTGCCGGGCTGGCGCTGCCGGTCGAGCCGCGCAAGCGCAACGTCTTCGTCTTCGAGGCGCGCGACAAATTCGCCGACATGCCGCTGCTGGTCGATCCGTCCGGCATCTATGTGCGGCCCGAAGGCTCGGTCTACATCACCGGCGGCGCCGAGCCGGAGGAAGGCGATCATGCGCCCGATCCGACGGATTTCGAGGTCGAGTGGCCGCTGTTCGAAGAGGTGATCTGGCCGGTCCTAGCCACCCGCATCCCGGTCTTCGAGGCGATCAAGCCGACGCGCGCCTGGGTCGGGCATTACGACTACAACACGCTCGACCAGAACGCGGTGATCGGCCCGCATCCGGAGGTCGAAAACTTCCTGTTCGCCAACGGCTTCTCCGGCCATGGCCTGCAGCAGGCGCCGGCGGCGGGGAAGTCGATCGCCGAGCTCATCGTGCATGGCGGGTATCGGACGGTGGATTGCAGGGCATTCGGGTATGAGCGGGTGGCTGAGGGACGGGCGTTCAGGGAGCTGAATGTGATCTGAGGGCTCCCCCTTCCCCCCTTGTGGGGGAAGGTGTCGCCGAAGGCGACGGATGAGGGGTGTTCCAGGGAAAGCCAACGTCTCACTCCGCTGGAACACCCCTCATCCGTCTCGGCGCTGCGCGCCGATCCACCTTCTCCCACAAGGGGAGAAGGTGGCGCTAAGCCGCCTGCCGTCCGTCACTAAAATATGTTTGCAGCCACCCAAGCACCCGCGCCCATCCCTCGGCATGTTCCGCCGCGGCGTCCGGGAAACCTGCGAAGCCGCCATGGCAGATGATGAGCCGCGTGCCGCCAGCGATCGGCTCCAGCAGATAGGCGAGGGTCGTTTCGCGCCGGCCGAGCGTCGGATGATCCCAGTCGTAGCGCCGCGTCTGCACGATCCGGCGCGGCATCTCGATTTCGAGAAACTCTCCGCCGGCGGGCAGGTGCCTGCCGTCGGCGGTTCGCACCGTGACACGCCAGCTTCCGCCGACGCGCAGATCGGCGTTCCAGCCGGTCATGCGGTAAGTTTCGGGCGAACCCCACCAGCGCTCGACCTCGCTGGTTATCAGCGCGGCGCCAACCTGGTCCGGCGAGGCGGGAAGCTCGGCCGAGGCCATGACCGTGTCCGCATTCGCCATGGCCTGCGGCAAGGATAATTGAAGCATCGAATCCACCTCTGCCGACAATTGTCTCGTATCCGAAACGAACCTTTAGTCTTTCGACGGCGGGCGCTCGAAACCCTTGCCGGTCTCGAGCAGGCTCTTAAGGCTCGCCAGCACCAGCGGCCAGCCCTTGGAGACGTTCTGGATCAGCCTGTGCGGGCCGTCGGCCTCGTGGGTGACGGCGAGCTTCATCAATTCGCCGTCGGGCTCGATGGTGAAAGTGCAGCGCGTGTAGCCGTCCTCCTTCACCTCGGGCATCCATTCGTTGCGCCATTTGATCACCAGACGCCGCGGCGGGTCGATCTCGAGGATCTCGCCGGAATCGGCGATGCGGCCGTCGGGGAAGACCAGCTTCCAGCTCGAGCCGACCTTCCAGTCGCTCTCCTGATGGGAGCTGAGGAAGAACCGCCGGTTGAATTCCGGATCGGTCAGCGCCTGCCAGAGTTTTTCAGGCGTGGTGCGGATGTAGGTAACATAGACAAAACTGTTCTCGCTCACGGCTCTTCCCTTTCAAGGCGTTGCTTCAGGTCGCTGAGAGCGGCAAGCCGCCCCCGCTCGAACTTGCCGATCCAGCGCTCGGCGATCTCGTTGATCGGAACGGGGTTGAGGTAGTGCTCCTTCTCGCGGCCCCGGCGCATGGTGGTGACGAGGTTCGCCTCCTCGAGGATCGCCAGATGCTTGGTCACCGCCTGGCGCGTCATCTCCATGTGCTCGCACAGCGCGTTCAGCGTCTGCCCGTTCCGGGCATGGAGACTGTCCAGCAATTGCCGGCGGGTCGGGTCGGCCAAAGCGCGAAAGACGGCATCCATGCTCATGGCTTTAATATGCAACCATTTGGTTGCCTGTCAAGCGGTGGCAAAAATATTCTGCCGCCTGATGACTGCTCGCCTAAGTTTCTTGCCGGATTGTGCCTTGAGGTGGCTTCGCTTTTTGAGCAGCGCCTTCCCCCACCCCGTCGCTGCTTCGCAGCGCCACCTCTCCCCCCTCCGGAGGGAGAGGAAGGGAGCCAGGGTCGATCTGGCTCGCCGGTTCCAGGCAGAAGTCGGCTCCCGATATCGGTGGCGGTTCAGGTCAGCGCTTGCGGGAGAACCAGAAAGCGTCGGTCATGCGCGTCATGCCGATGCGTTCGTAGAAGCCGACGGCGTCGGGCACCGAGATCAGGCCGATAGCGACCGATGGCCCGAGCTGGCGGCGGGCCTCATCCATCAAGCCCCTGCCGACGCCGAGACGCTGTCCCGTGGCGGATACGGCGAGCTCGGAGATGTAGCAAACCCAGGAAAAATCGGTGATGCCGCGCGCGACGCCGATCAGCGGCTTGCCCTCGATATCGAGCCGCGCTGTCAGCACCAGATTGGCGTTGCCGAGCATTGTCTTCAGGCGCGCTTCGTCATCGACGGGTCGTGTTTCACCAAGGCCGGATTCGACCAGCACACGGCGGAATTCAGCGACGTCGAGAGCGGGCTCGCTGGCGTACAGGATTTCGGTGGGCTCAACCATCCCCGCCAAATTGCCTCAGCCAGCCGCGTTTTGAAAGCCAATGGTCCCGATCTTGTGTTCAATGGCCCGAACCCAACTGCCAATACCTGACTTTCATTTGCCCGGCGCTTTGTGTAAACCGTGCCCCTGCCACCAAGGAAAGACGGGCAAGGATCATGGATAAATTCACCAAGCTCACCGGCGTCGCCGCGCCCATGCCGATCGTCAATGTCGACACCGACATGATCATCCCCAAGGATTATCTCAAGACGATCAAGCGCACCGGGCTCGGCACCGGCCTGTTCGCCGAGATGCGCTACAATGAGGACGGTTCGGAGAACCCGGATTTCGTGCTCAACAAGCCGGCCTACCGCAAGGCGCAGATCCTGGTCGCCGGCGACAATTTCGGCTGCGGCTCGAGCCGCGAGCACGCGCCCTGGGCGCTGCTCGATTTCGGCATACGCTGCGTGATCTCGACCTCGTTCGCCGATATCTTCTACAACAACTGCTTCAAGAACGGCATCCTGCCGATCACGGTCAGCCCGGAAGACCTCGACAAGCTGATGGACGACGCATCGCGCGGCTCCAACGCGACGCTGTCGATCGACCTCGAGGCCAAGGAAATCCGTGGGCCGGATGGCGGCGTGGTCAAATTCGACCTCGACGATTTCAAGCGCCACTGCCTCTTGAATGGCCTGGACGATATCGGGCTGACCATGGAGAAGGCCGGCGCCATCGCGTCCTTCGAGAAGAGGAATGCCGAGCAGCGCCCCTGGGCCTGAGCACCTAAGCTATACCGATAGGCTCCGGCCATGGCAGGCCGGGTTCGTGGCGGCTGAATGGAGGGACAGTCATGACACGCTCGCTTCTGGCTGCTTCGGTGGCAATCCTTCTCGCCACGATCGGCGCCAATGCGCAGACCACCGCGCCGGCCACGCAGCCGGCGCCGGCCGCGTCCGACCAGCCGGCTGCCGATCAAGGCGCGGCCGACCAGGGCAGTGACCAGGCTGCGTCGGATGACGACAAGCAGGCGCCGATCCCGTTCGAGGGCGGCCAGCTCACCATCACGCAGCCGGAGCAGGATGGCGAGAAGGTGCTGTCCTATGACGGCAAGCAGCTGGCCAGCAATTACGACGTCTTTTTCGACAAGATCGTCAAGATCGGCGACGTCAACGTGGCGCTGGTCGATGTCGGCGACGGCGGCAACCAGTGCGGGCCGGCCAAGGTTATCGTCTGGAAGAAGGACGGCGAGATTCAGACCGCCACGGTCGAGCAGGACGAATGCGGCGCGCCGCCGGCCGCAGTTTCCGACAGCGCCATCTATTTCGTGCCTTATCTGCTGCCGGGAGAGACACGGCCGGCGCTGCAATGGTCGCCCACGGAAGGGCTGACGACCTTGGGCAATCTAACTTACACGCCCGAACCCGGCACCGGCTGGAAGGATGTCGACCCGTCGAAATTGGACAACATCATCGACGCATTCCACAACGAGGCGGTCTACAAGGCCGGGCAGGCGTTGCTGGGCAACGACATGCCCGAAATGGCGACCAGCCTTCTGGTCGGCGGCGGCACCGAAAAGACGGCGTCGGGCGCCTTCTACGCCACCGGCTGCGTGCCGCACGACTGCGGCGGCAATGACGGCTTCATGGCGCTCGACCCCGCCAAGCAGAAAGTCTATTTCGCCCGCCGCGGCGACAATGGCGAGCCGCAGGCCTGGCCGCCGCTGAAGGACTGGCCGGACGATATCAAGAAGGCCTATGACGACGCGCAGGGGAATTAGGGTTCGTATCGCAACGACCATCCGCGGCTTCGTCATTCTAGGGCGGAGCGAAGCGAAGCGGAGCGCAGACCCTAGAATCCATGCCGTGACCGTTGCCGTAGGGTGCGAGTGCCCAGAATTCTGCACGGTTGGCGGCGCTTCGGCGTAACGGCATGGATTCCAGGGTCTGCGCGCGTCGCTTCGCTCCTTGCTCCGCCCTGGAATGACGACGGGAGGACGGCTATCGCTAATCTCCAAGGTTGGCGCTTGCTTCGTGACGATGCTTCGCATTCGTTGGCTCACGACCAGCCGCACCCCTTTTGCTAGATGCAGGTCGAAACAATCCGCGAGGCACCCCATGCGCAAGCTCATCTCCACCGGCTCCCCCTTCGAGAAAACCGCCGGCTATTCGCGCGCGGTGGTGCAGGGCGACTGGTGTTTTGTCTCCGGCACGACCGGCTATGACTATGCCACCATGACCATGCCCGACACGGTCGAGGCGCAGACGCGCAATTGCCTTGCCAGCATCGCCAAGGCGCTCGCCGAGGGCGGCTTCGACATGGCCGATGTGGTGCGGGCGCATTACTACGTCACCGACCAGGCCTATGTTGACGTGGTCTTCCCGATCCTCGGCGAGGCGTTCGGCGACATCCGCCCGGCGGCGACGATGATCGTGTGCCAGCTCAACAAGCCGGAGATGAAGATCGAGATCGAGGTGACGGCGCTGAGGCGCACGGCATAGGCTGCCGGCACGGGAAAGCGCGCAAAGCAGGGGTCAGCCTATGGTGAAGGTCGAGCGCATCGTCGCCAACATCGCCACATCCGACATTGCCGCGGCCAAGCGCTTTTACCAGGGCGTGCTCGGCCTCGATCTGCTCATGGATATGGGTTGGATCGCCACCTACGGGTCCGAGGAACGGATGCAGGCGCAGGTGAGCTTCATGGCGCAAGGCGGATCCGGCACGCCCGTGCCGGACCTGTCGATCGAGGTCGACGATGTGGATGCGGCGCTTGCGGGTATGAAGAAGGCAGGCTTCGCCATCGAATACGGCCCGGCCGACGAGCCCTGGGGCGTGCGTCGCTTCTATGTGCGCGATCCGTTCGGCAGGCTGGTGAATATCCTGTCGCATCGGTAGCGTCACGGTTTCTTGCGAGACGCTGGCGGGACAGCGCCCCCCTCTGCCCTGCCGGGCATCTCCCCCTCTAGGGGGGAGATCAGCTGTCATTCCGGCTTTCGCCAATCTTCAACGTTGCAGGAGTGAGCGCGGCGCCGAAGCTGCCAATCTCCCCCCAAGAGGGGGAGATGGCCGGCAGGCCAGAGGGGGGCGCGACGGATCGCGGCGATTGGTGTTTCGCAGCAGTCATCCCCTTGCGCCGCAATCACTTGGCGTTTAGCAAGGCCGCGGTTTCTCCAGATACTATTGGGACGGTTCTCCATGGCTTCGAAAAATCTCTTCCTGCTCGCCGGCGACGGCATCGGGCCTGAGGCCATGGCCGAGGTGAAGAAGCTGATCAAGGCCATGAACGACAGGCTGGGCAGCGGCTTTGCCACCGACGAGGGGCTGGTCGGCGGCTGCGCCTATGACGCGCATGGCGCCGCGATCTCGGATGCCGACATGGCCAAGGCGATGGCAGCGGACGCGGTGCTGTTCGGCGCCGTCGGCGGGCCGAAATGGGATACCGTGCCTTACGAGGTGCGCCCCGAGGCCGGCCTGCTGCGGTTGCGCAAGGACATGGAGCTGTTCGCCAACCTCCGGCCGGCGATCTGCTACCCGGCTCTCGCCGCTTCCTCCTCGCTCAAGCAGGAAGTGGTCGAGGGCCTGGATATCCTTATCGTGCGCGAGCTGACCGGTGGCGTCTATTTCGGCGAGCCGAAGCAGATCATCGATCTCGGCAACGGCCAGAAGCGCGGCATCGACACCCAGGTCTACGACACGTTCGAGATCGAGCGCATTTCGGGCGTCGCCTTCGAGCTGGCGCGCACACGCAAGAACCACGTCACCTCGATGGAAAAGCGCAATGTCATGAAGTCGGGCGTGCTGTGGAACGAGGTCGTCTCGCAGACCCACAAGGCGCGCTATTCCGACGTCAAGCTCGACCATATGCTGGCCGATGCCGGCGGCATGCAGCTGGTGCGCTGGCCAAAACAGTTCGACGTCATCGTCACCGACAATCTGTTCGGCGATATGCTCTCCGACATCGCCGCCATGCTCACCGGCTCGATCGGCATGTTGCCGTCCGCATCGCTCGGCGCGCCGGATGCCAGGACCAAGAAGCGCAAGGCGCTCTACGAGCCGGTGCACGGCTCGGCGCCCGACATCGCCGGCAAAGGCATCGCCAACCCGATCGCCATGATCGCCTCCTTCGCCATGTGCCTGCGCTATTCCTTCGGCATGGTCGCCGAGGCCGACAAGCTCGAAGCGTCGATCGCCGCCGTGCTCGACGACGGCTTGCGCACCAAGGACATTTTCTCGGCCGGCATGAAGGAAGTCGGCACCACCGATATGGGCGACGCCATCATCGCCAAGTTCCTGGGATGAACCGTATGACCGTCGACATTCGCTGGGCGAGGGTCGACGATGCCGAAGCGCTCGCCACCGTGCTTTGCGCGATGGCGGCGCATTACCGGCAAGCGCCGCTCGACCACGCTCGCGCCGCGGCCACGGCGCGGCAATGGCTCGAGGACGAAAGCCCGGCCTATCCGCATTTTGCTTTGGCCTTTGCGGATGGCGAGGTGGCCGGCCTCGCCTCGGTGGCCATCGCGCACCCAGGCATTGATCTCGAACGGCTGATGTTCTTGAAGGATCTGTTCGTGCGCGACAGCGCCCGAGACAAGGGCGTCGGCCGCGCGCTGGTCGGCTTTCTCGCCGGCTATTGCGTCGGCAAAGGCATCGGCCGCATTGATCTGACCACGGAAGACTGGAACGAAGGCGCGCTGCGTTTCTACGACCGACTCGGCGCAGAACGCCACGGCCGGAAGGTTTTTCTCAGGGTGTCGGGCGACGCGCTGAACAGAGTCGCTAAAACCTGACGCCGGCCGGTAGTGGCGCCAACCGGGCGCAGCAATGTAAGGCAAGCCAGCCGCCCGACGTCGCGGGAGCCGGCAGCCACCCCGCCTTCGTCATTCTATGGCGGAGCAAGGAGCGAAGCGACGCAGCGCAGACCATAGAATCCATTCCGTGACCCATGAGCGTCGCAGCGGTGCAGAAAAAGCCTCGTTCTGCACCGCATCTACCCTTCGTGCGAGGTCGCGGAATGGATCCTCGGGTCTGCGCGTCCGCTTCGCTCCCGCTCCGCCCGTGGATGACGAAGTTCGGACGCTTCGGCCAATCTCGAAGGTGGGCGTTTTACCAGGCGCTCGCAGCGAGCCGGCAGCACCACGCCTTCGTCATGTATGGACGGCCCCTTTTGGGCAAGAGGCAAAATGGCGGCAGCGGCGTAAGTCTGGAGCGGTCATGTA
>NZ_VFTP01000024.1:0-58559 GCF_006439455.1 Mesorhizobium sp. B2-9-1
GGTCATGGGCGGGTCCTGCGGCAATTGCGTTGCCGCAGCCGATACAGGCTGGCCCAAGTTCAAGCAAGAAGCCTCGATCGGTCCACAGAGCCTTTGAGGGCGAGCCTTTGACGGGACAGGCAAAAATGCTAGGAGGCGCGCGAAACCGGCGAAATCGGGGCTCTCCATGGATGCAAGGCAGTTGAAGGTCGAGGCCGCGCGGGCAGCGCTCGCCCATGTCGGCAGCGGCATGCGGCTCGGCATCGGCACCGGCACCACGGCGGAAGAATTCGTGCGGCTGCTGGCCGAGAAGGTTGCGACCGGCCTCAAGGTCATCGGCGTGCCGACTTCCGAGCGCACCGCAGCACTCTGCCGCGAGCTCGGTGTGCCGCTGTCCACACTGGAAGAAACGCCCGAGCTCGACCTCACCGTCGACGGCGCCGACGAGGTCGACCCGGAGCTGACCCTGATCAAGGGCGGCGGCGGCGCGCTCTTGCGCGAGAAGATCGTCGCGGCGGCGTCCGAGCGCATGATCGTCATCGCCGACAAATCCAAGATGGTCGAGACCCTCGGCCGGTTTCCGCTGCCGATCGAGGTCAACAAATTCGGCCTGCGCGCCACCGAGATCGCGGTACGCGCCGCCGCGGCAGGGCTCGGCCTTTCCGGGCCGGTTACATTGAGGATGACGGGAAGCCAGCCATTTGTTACAGACGGCGGCCACTTTATCCTCGATGCATCTTTTGGCCGCATTCCGGATACAAGAGCGCTGTCGAATGCTCTCTTCGCCATTCCAGGCGTAGTCGAGCACGGTCTATTCATCGGGCTGGCGTCAACGGCCATCATCGCCGGCGGCGACGGTATCGAAACCGTCCATGCAGCCTGAAACCAGGGAGTTCTACCGACTATGATTTTGCCTAAACGAGTTCGCCGCTTTTCGACGCTTCTGGCGGCCTCGGCCGTCCTTGCGCTGTCGTCACCGGTGTTTGCGCAGGACATCAGCGAATCGCATCTGAAGGCCGCGCGCGCGGCTGTCGCGGCGATCCATGCCACGGACTCGTTCGACAACATCCTGCCGCAGGCGGCCGGAGCGCTGGAGTCGCAGCTCATCCAGAAAAACCCCGACATGCAGGAACTGATCGGCAAGACGGTGACCGAGAAGGCGCTTGGCATGGCCTCGCGGCGCGCCGACCTGGAAAAGGAGGCGGCCATGGCCTATGCCAAGGTGTTCTCCGAGAAGGACCTCAACGATATCGCCGCCTTCTACAGCTCGGAGGCCGGCAAGAAACTGCTGGATAGCGGCCCCGCGGTGACGCGCGACCTCGTCAAGGCTGCCGACATCTGGCAAAATGGCGTTGCCCGCGATCTCGCCCAGCAGGTCGGCGAGACGCTTGCGGCCGCCGCCAAGGCAGCGGCGCCGGCAGCGCCGGCTCCGGCGGCCACCGCACCCGCCGACGGTTCCGCTCCGGCGGACAATTCGGCTCCGGCTGACGACACGCAGAACTGATCGTGTCGATCCGCCGACTGCGGCTGGACCACAAAGCCCGGGTTTGCCCGGGCTTTTCTTTTGCCGCTTGGCAGCCTACCTCTGACCCCCGTCTTTCTCACCCGCAGGAGCCCAAGCGATGGCCGCTTATGACTATGATCTGTTCGTCATCGGCGGCGGCTCCGGCGGGGTAAGGGCGGCCCGGATGGCGGCGGCTTTCGGCAAGCGCGTCGCCATCGCTGAGGAATACCGCTTCGGCGGCACCTGCGTCATTCGCGGTTGCGTGCCGAAGAAGCTCTACGTCTATGCTTCGCAATTTCCCGAGCATTTCGCCGATGCCGCCGGCTATGGCTGGACGGTGCCCGAGGCGAGCTTCGACTGGCCGACGCTGGTCGCCAACAAGGACAAGGAGATCGCGCGGCTCGAAGCGATCTACAAGAAGAATGTCGAAGGCTCCGGCGGCGAGACCTTCCATTCACGCGCAGTGCTCGTCGACACGCACAGCATCTATCTGGTTGCCGAGGACCGCACGGTCAGCGCCGACCAGATCCTGATCGCCACCGGCGGGCGTCCGGCGCCGCATCCGGCGCTGCCGGGCCATGAATATTGCATCTTTTCCAACGAGACCTTCGATCTCAAGGAGCTGCCGAAGGCGATCATGATCGAGGGCGGCGGCTACATCGCCGTCGAATTCGCCAACATTTTCCACGGTCTGGGCGTCGACACCACGCTGGTCTATCGCGGCCAGGAGATTCTGAGCCGCTTCGACATGGATCTGCGCCGCTCGCTGCACGAGACCATGGAGAGGAAAGGCATCAGGATCCTGTGCCACGCGGTTTCGGAATCGGTGCGCAAGACACCGGAGGGCAAGCTTGACGCGCAGCTCACCACTGGCGAGACACTGACGGTCGACCAGGTGATGCTGGCGATCGGGCGTCTCCCCAACACCGAGAATATGGGCCTGGAAGGCGTCGGCATCGAACTCAGCAAGACGGGCGCGATTGTCGTGGACAAATATTCGCGCACCAATGTCGACAACATCTGGGCGATCGGCGACGTCACGCATCGCGTGCAACTGACGCCGGTGGCGATCCACGAGGCGATGTGCTTCGTCGAGACGGCCTTCAAGGACAACCCGACAGCGCCGGACCACGACACCATTCCGACGGCTGTATTCTCGCAGCCGGAGATCGGCACTGTCGGCCTGTCGGAAGACGACGCGATCGAGCGCTATCCGGATGTCGAGATCTACCGCGCATCCTTCCGTCCGATGCGCCACACGCTGTCCGGCCGCGACGAGAAGATGCTGATCAAGCTGGTGGTCGACGGCGCATCCAGGAAGGTGATCGGCGCCCATATTCTGGGCCCCAATGCCGGCGAGATGGCGCAGCTTCTCGGCATTCCGCTGAAGGCTGGCCTGACCAAGGACGATTTCGACCGCACCATGGCCGTGCATCCGACCGCGGCCGAGGAACTGGTAACGATGTACAAGCCGACCTATCGCGTGAAGAACGGCGAACGGATCTGACCGGAGCGTGGGACGCGACGGCCGCCGGCGATGCCGATGGCCGTTAAGATGCGTCTACAGAAGCGTGCCGCGCAGGATCATCAGCGCCACCGAGAAGTAGATGACCAGCCCAGTGACGTCGACCAGCGTGGCGACGAACGGCGCCGAGGCGCTCGCCGGATCGAAGCCGATGCGCTTCAGCGCGAAGGGCAGCATCGATCCCGACAGCGAGCCGAAGGTGACGATGCCGACGAGCGCCGCTCCTACCGTCGCCGCGATCAGCATCCAGTGCGGGCCGTAGTCGTAGAAGCCGAAATACTGCCAAAGCGCGATGCGGCAGATGCCGACGATGCCGAGGATCGAGCCGAGCACCAGACCGGTCGGCAGCTCGCGCAGCGCCACCCGCCACCAGTCGCGCAGCCCGATCTCGCGCAGCGCCAGCGCGCGAATGACGAGCGAGGTCGCCTGCGAGCCGGAGTTGCCGCCGGAGCTCATGATCAGCGGGATGAACAGCGTCAGCACGATCGCCTTCTCCAGCTCGCCCTCGTAGCTCTGCATGGCGTTGGCCGTCAGCATCTCGCTGAGGAACAGCGCGCAAAGCCAGCCGGCGCGCTTCTGGATCATGGCGAGGAAGCTCATTTTCATATAGGGCTCGTCCAGCGCCTCCATGCCGCCGAAGCGGTGCACATCCTCGGTCGTCTCCTCGATCATCGTGTCGATGATGTCGTCGATGGTGACGATGCCGAGGAGCTTGCCGTGGTCGACGACAGGCAAGGCGAGCAGGTCGTATTTGGAGATTGTCTGCGCCAGGGTCTCGCGATCGGTGAGCGGCGTCACCGCCACCGGCATGCGATCGGGCGCCACCGACAGGATCGAATCCTCCGGATTGCCGGTGATCAGCCGGCGCAATCCGGTCGCCCGCAGCAAAAGATGCGTCTCCGGGTCGACGATGTAGATGGCGTAGATGGTCTCGCGGCTGCGCTCGACCTTTCGGATATGGTCGAGCGTGCGCCCGACGGTCCAGTCTGAGGGCACGCTGACGAATTCGGTCGTCATGATCGAGGCGGCGCTGCCTTCCGGATATCCCAGGATGGACAGCAGCGTCGCGCGCAGCGGCGGCGCCAAGGTGCCGAGCAGCTCCGAGCGGGCCGGCTCGTCCAGCTCGCGCAGGATGTCGGCGGCGCGATCGACCGACATGGCGGTCAGGAGCTTGCTCGCCTTCGGGCGCGGCAGGGCCTCGGCAAGCTCGGGTGCTGCTTCGAGTTCGGGCTGGTCGAAGATGTCGACCAGCCGCTCGAACGGCACGGCGCAGAGAAGCTCGATGGCCGTCTCGCGGGATTCATGGTTGAGGGCTTCAACGACGTCGGCGACGTGATCGTTGGCAAGAACACGGGCGACGGCGACCGCTTCGTCGTCCAGTACGGGTGCGAATTCGTTCATGGCTCACTCCTTGCCGTCCGGCAGGACGTGAGCCGTCAGGTCACGTCAGGGCGGACGGCGGTTGCGTTCGACTGTGACTGTCGCCAGGCATGGCGGGCTGACCTTTCTGCTCGCGGGGTTCGCGTTTGAATGCTGCGAGCGGGCGCAACATAGGAGCGGTTTTTACCGAGTCAATCGCGAAGGGCGCCGAAAAGGAATGCGGGCAGGCCGGATCGCGAGACTGTGATCGAAGACAGCCCAAGCCGGGCTACGGTCGCCGGTCAAGGGCTTGGCAGGACTGCTATTTCTGCTTCAGCCGGCGGAAGCGCAGCCACTTGTCCTCGACCGGCCGAGGCTGGGCCAGAATGGTGGTGAGCTCGCGCGGCAGGCTGGGCGCAAGCGGCTTCTTGGTGGCAACGCCGTCGGCGATCGAAACCACGCTGTGGTAGAACTCCTCGCCGGAAAGCGAGCGCGGCGCCACCGCCTCGTGCATGACGCTGATGACGGTGACGTTCGGGCAATTGTCCTTGATTGCCTGGTGGAAGGCGATCTTGCCTTCGGGGTCGAGCGCACCGGTCGCCTCGTCGAGGAAGAGAAGTCCCGGCTGCTGCAGGATGATGCGCGCGACCACCAGCTTCTGCTTCTGGCCGCCCGAAAGCACCTGGTCCCAGATCTTGCCCTCGCGGCTCTCGTCGGCCAGGTGGCCGATGAAGTCGCCGAGGCCGGCCTTGTGCAGCGCCGCGGCAACCTGCGTGTCGCTGTGATCGCTCTCTGAACCGGGCAGGCAGACGAGCTGCTTCAGCGAGACCTGCTGCAGCTTGACCTCCTGAGCGGCGTAGAAGCTCGTCACGCCCTCCGGGAAGACGATGGTGCCGCGGCCATATGGCCACAGGCCGTTGATCGCCTTGATCAGCGAAGTCTTGCCGCAGCCGGACTCGCCCTTGAGGAAGGTCCATTCGCCGCGGCGGAAGCGCAGATTGGCGGCGCTGAGGAAAGGCGTCGCGTCCTCGCCCTGATGCGCCAGCTCGAGCTTCTGGATGGTCAGGCCGAACACCGGGTTCTGGCTGGCGTAGCCGAAGTCGGAGCGGCCGGTCTGCTGATAGAATTCGCGCGGGTGCTGGACGTTCTCGATGGCGTTGGCGAGTTCGGTGACGCGCTGGCTGTTGGCCCTGAGCGTCGCGATCGCCGGCATCACATGGATGAACCACGAGCACTGGCTGATCAACTGGGCGACCATTTCGGAGCCCGTGATATAGCCTTTGTAATCGAGGCGGTTGTGGATGAACGACACCAGGCCCGGTGAATAGGCAACAATACGGGCGCCGACGAAATTGTAGATCAGCTCGAACGACGTGTAGCTGGTGTTGACGATATTGAGCCGTCCCCACGTCTTGTCGATATCGACATAGAGCCTGTCATGCATCGACTTTTGCACACCCTCGCCATGCGAGGCGGCGACGTGGAAGCTGCGGCGCAGGAATGTCGTCAGCTCGCTGCGGTAGCTGCCCTCGGCCTGCTGCATGCGCACATTAAGCCGCTCGAGCAGCCGCCCGAGCTTGACGGCGATCCAGGTGTTCAGCGGCACGTAAATGGCTACGGCGAGGAAAGCCAGCACCGCGGTGCCGTAGCCGCCGAGGAATTCCAGGCCCTTGACCTCGACCGAGGACCCGATCAGGTTTTCGCCGATGAAATAGAGCGAAGTCGCGACACCCAGCACGCCCATGGCAAGCCCGATGGCGCCGCCGGTCATGTCCTTGATCGATTCCTGGACGCGCTGGTCGATGTTGTCCGGAGCGACGATGCCGCCGGCCGCCGAGCCGTGCTGCGCATGAAAATGGGTATGGTTGCCGTCGAGCAGCGCCTGGTTGAACTGGCTGTTCAGCCAGCCCCGCCATTTGCGGTGCAAGGTCGTTGAAACGAGATTGCGCACGCCGGTGAAGCCGGCATCCTTCAGCACGACCAGCAGCACCAATACGCCGGCATTGGTCAGAATGGTCTGCAACGGGTGGGTGTTGGCGGCGTCATGGAGGAAGGCGATCGAATTGCCCAGCTCGCCCAATGCCAAGGCGAACCAGACGCCAGCCTTGCTGGACAACGCCGTCAGCAGCGCGATGACGAATGTGAGGGTCCAGGCTTCCTTCCACCGGTCGGAGAACCAGTAGGCTCGCATCAGCCCCCAGAATGTGCGCATCGACGATACCGGCGTCAGTGACGAGGTCTTCGCCTCGTTGGATGTTTGCTCCGGTACTGTTCGTTGCGGTCTACCGACCCCAGTCACGATCCCGCCCAAACCTTTCTTAGTTTTGTTACACAGGGTAACACCAATTGATCATTTTCCATTAATTTTCTGCCGGCGAATGTGAACAGGGTTACCCGCCGTGGCATGAGGGCAACAGAAAGGCTGCGCCGGGAGGTCGCCATTCGCGGCGATTTCATCTTTTATTTCAGTTCATTAGAGCTGTTTGCGCCAGCCGGCGGCAACCTTCCCTAAGGGAAGTGGAAAACACGGGTTTGTGAATGAAAAAGAGGTGTCCGCTGGCCGCGATGGCTACTGGCGGTGACCGGAATGACCGAAAATTTGCCGTCCGTGAGCTACTCAGGGTTTACCCGATTCGTCTTTTCCGGAGGCGCTGAAATGGCCGGAAATGGTCTTGCTGGCAGCGTCGTATCTGTCGATGGCGATCTCGCCGCTGCCGAAACGGACATGGCCGACCAAGAATACCGGCGATCAGGGCTGTTGCGGCGATCTGACCAAGCTTGGCTACGGCAACAGCTTCTTCCTGAGCAAAGCCAAGGCGACCGCGAAACAGGAGCACAATTTTCAGGAAAGCGCGGCGGTCAGTTCGGCGGCTACGGATCGCACTGACGGAACATTCAGTTCGCGGTTTCGAGCTCGCCGCGCGCCTTGGCCTGGGCCACCTGGCGGATGGCGTCGGCAAGCGTGTCGGCATCCTGCGCGCCCATCACGGCATATTTGCCTTCAAGCAGGAAGCAGGGCACGCCGGTGATGCCCATGCGCGAAGCGGTGGCGATCTCGTTGCGGACGGCCTCAACGTCGGCGTCGGTCGGCAGCAGCGTCTCGACCACCGACGCATCCATGCCGGCCTCGCCGGCGGCCGTAACCAACACGGCATGGTCGCCGATGTTCACGCCTTCCTCGAAATTCAGCTGAAAGAGGCGGCGCACCAGCCGGTTCTGCACGTCCTCGCCGGCTGCGCCCGCCCAGCGGATGACGCGGTGCGCGTCGAGCGTGTTCGGCGCGACCTTGATGGCGCCAAAGGCAAAGCTGATGCCCTCGGCTTCGCCGAGCGGCTCGATGCGCGCGTGGATCTGATGGATGCGCTCCTCGCTGCCGAACTTGCCGAGCATATATTGGCGGCGATCCATGCCGGCGGGCGGGATGGTCGGATCGAGCTGGAATGGCCGCCAGCGCACACGCACGTCGATGTCGCTTGCAGAAGCGATGGCCTTGTCCAGCCGCTTCTGGCCGATAAAGCACCAGGGGCAGACGACATCGGACACAACATCGACGGTGATGGTGTTCTCGGCGCTCATGCTCGTCTCCTGTTTGGTCTCTACCGGTCGGCCAGCCTCAGTTGGGCTTTCGCCACCAGGTCGGCAGCTGATAGCCGAATATGGGGGTCTTTTGCGGATGTTCCAGATAGCTCCAGTAAGCGACCCATTGCTGGGTGTTGTACTGCATCGGCACCATGTAGCCGCCTGAGATCAGCAGCCGGTCGAGCACGCGCACCGCGGCGACATAGTCTTCTTTGGTGCGGGCGTTCAGCATCGCGTCGATCGCGGCGTCGATCGCCGGATCGGCGACACCGGCGAGGTTGAACGATCCTTCCGTTTTCGCGGCGACCGATCCCCAGCGGCCGAGCTGCTCGCTGCCGGGCGACAGCGAATTGCTGAAGCCGCTCGTCCCGATCAGAACCTCGAAGTCGAAACGCTGCTTGCGCGACTGGATCTGGTCGCCGTCGAGGATGCGGATGCCGACGTCGATACCGATCTTTTCCAGCGTGCGCTGGTAGACGGCCGCCAGCCGCTCTTCGTCCTGCGACGAGGTTAGGATCTCGAAGCCGAACGGGTTTCCTTGCGCGTCGAGCATCTTGCCGTCCTGCACATGGAAGCCGGCGCTCTTCAGCGATTCGAAGGCGGTTTTGAGCACCTTGCGGTCCTGGCCTGAACCATCCGTCACGGGTGGGCGCCAAGTGCCGTCCATCACGTCGGGCGGCACGCGGCCGGGGTAGGGGGCAAGCAGCGCCTTTTCGCGATCGTCCGCAGGGTGACCGAGCGCCGACAACTCGGAATTCTGCCAATAGCTCATGGTGCGGTTGAACTTGCCGCCGAACAGATTCTTGTTCGTCCATTCGAAATCGTAGAGCATGCCGAGCGCGCGGCGGACGACGGGATCGGCGAATTTGGGCAGCCGGGTGTTGAACAGAAAGCCGGTCACAACCGGGGGAATGCCGGTGTTGAAATATTCTTCCCTCACATCCCCCTTTCGGAAGGCTGGAAAGTCGATGTCGCGCTCACGCTTGACCGGATCGGTCTCGTCATCGAGAGCGCAAATTCCTTTCTTGAACGCTTCCGTCTTGGCGTTGGCGTTGAGAAAATACTCGATCGTGACCTGGTCGAAATTGTCGAAGCCGCGCTTGGACGGAATGTCTTTGCCCCAGTAATCCGGATTCCGCTTGAAGACGATACGCTGCCCCGGCAGCACCTTGTCCACGGTGTAGGGGCCGCTGCCGATCAGCGGCTTCAGCGTGGTCTTGTCGAACGTGTCCTTGTCGAAGGCGTGCTTGGGGACGATCGGCGTCAGCGCGACGATCAGCGGAAATTCGCGGTTAGCCTTGTCGTTGAAGGTGAACTTCACACTGTGATCGCCGGTCTTCTCCAGCTTGGCGATCATGCTCATGCGGTCGCTGTAGGGTGGCCGGCCCTTCGCGGCGAAGACGTCGTAGGTGAACAGCACGTCCTCCGGCGTCACCGGCTGGCCGTCCGACCATTTTGCGTTCGGGTTCAGATGAAACTCGATGCTCTTTCGCTCCGGGTCCATGTCGGCACTGTCGGCAAGCAGCCCGTAGAGGCTGAAGGGCTCGTCATAGTTTCGCTGCATCAATGGCTCGAAGACGAGATTGCCGTAAACCGTATCGATCATCCCGCGCGCCGTGGTGCGCAGGCTTTTCAGGATAAAGGGATTGAGGTTGTCGAAGGAGCCGACGACGCAATAGGTGACGCTGCCGCCTTTCGGCGCGGCCGGATTGACGTAGTCGAAATGCTGATAATCGGGCGGCAGCGCCGGCTCGCCTTGCATGGCCAAGCCGTGCTTCGGCTCCGACTGTACCGGAAGGAGCGAAAGAGCCAGAAACGAGGTCGCGGCGATCAGCCGGACGAGAACGCGGTCCATGACCGTCTCCTTGCCGGACGGCTTTGTGATTCGCCATGCACCCTAGAGCATTTCGCTATCCGATTGAATCGGCGCGCCAATGGGAATCGGTTCCGCCGCTCCAGCGCCGATCGATGCTCGCCCTGGACATCGAACCGCGAAGAAATCGCGGAAACCGGGCTGGATTCGATGTCGCTGGCAGTGTAACACGCGCTCCGAAGTCATCCTGTTGCCTCATTTGGGCAACAGGTAGCTGGACCACACGGCACGAAGAAGCCGCTCCCCGGGATCATTTGAGAGGAAAGTGCACCATATGACGATCAACGCGTACCGCCTTTCGGTGCTGGCCGCAGGCGTGGTCGGCGTTCTGGGCGCCGGGCTTTTCACCGCCTCGGCCCAACAGCAGCCGCAGATCCCGCAGGGCTGGTTCAAGGCCTGCACCAAGCAGGAAGACGTTGACATTTGCAATGTGCAGAACATCGTCACGGCCGGCAACGGCCAGCTCGTCACCGGCGTCAGCCTGATCGAGCTCAAGGGCAAGGTGAACCGCAAGGTCTTCCAGGTCACGGTGCCGACCGGCCGCCTCGTGCCTCCCGGAATTGCGCTGCAGATCGATGCCGGCAAGGCGCAGAAGCTGGACTATGTGATCTGCTTCCCGGATCGTTGCGTGGCGGAAGTGCCGCTGAGCGACCAGCTCGTCGCTTCCTTCAAGAAGGGGCAGGGCATCACGCTCACCTCGATCAACTTCCAGAACCAGCCGAACCCGATCAAGATCGCGCTCACCGGCTTCAGCGGCGCCTATGACGGCCCGCCGCTGCAGCAATCGGACATCGAGGACCGGCAGAAGAAGCTGCAGGACTTCGTCGCCAAGAACAATCAGGACTTCGCCAAGAAGCTCAAGGACGAGCAGGACAAGGCCAAGACCGCGAACTGATCGCGCAGGCGCATTTCTCGGAAAACAAAAAGCGGGGCAAATGCTCCGCTTTTTATAGCCCCGCGCCGCCCGCCCTGGGCGACGTTCGTTAGCGTTTCAGTGCTTCGACTGGCGCTTCGGCTCGTAGCGGCCGTCCGGCAGCTTGTCGAAAATCTCGCCGATCTGCGGATGCCGTACCGGCTCGCCCGACCGGTCCTCGAGCAGGTTCTGCTCGGACACATAGGCGATGTACTCAGTCTCCGAATTTTCCGCCAGAAGATGGTAGAAAGGCTGGTCCTTGCGCGGACGCACGTCGGCGGGAATAGCCTCGTACCATTCCTCGGTGTTGGCGAATTCGGGATCGACGTCGAAGATCACGCCGCGGAATGGAAACAGCCTGTGGCGAACCACTTGCCCGATCGAGAACTTGGCCGTTTTCATTACGTTCACCACTTAGGTTCCGAGGCGCCTGTCGTGGCTGCGCACAAGGCGCCTAAAGCCTTGAATTTACACGTCACGCGGCCAAAAATCGACCCCGACTTTCGGCTGGTGCCTATTTGGCGCAGACGCGGCCGCAGTTCAATAGCCAAGTCCTTGATCTTGGCTGAAGCAACGGGTTAGCCGCGCGGGAGTTTTCCCGCCTGAGCGAAGAAAGTCCGACGTCATCGGCCTTGGAATACTACCGGCCGACCTCTTTCCTTAGGCCGCCGGCGATGGCGCGAAAGCCGCTGCCGGGCCGCAGGCCCTCGCGCATGAAGAAGGCGCGCAGCGGCGCGAAGCCGCCAAGCGCACTAAGGCCGGCGCTGCGCGCCAGCTGCGCCGGCAGCATGTCGGACAAGAGCGACATGTTGAGCAGGTTCACTGCGCCACTGCGCGCCCAAATGTCGGGCCGGCGCCTCGTGTCATAGGCGGCGAGGCTTCGGCGCGATCCAGGGTCATTGCTGTTTTCACTCGCGATTCCAATCAGATCGTCGATATCCCTGATACCCAGATTGAGGCCTTGGGCGCCGATCGGCGGAAACACATGCGCTGCCTCGCCGACCAGCGCCACGCGGTTTTGCGCGAAACGGCCGGGCGAGGCCGCAGACAAGGGATAGACCTGGCGGCCCGGCTCGACGGAGACCCGGCCAAGCATCGATTGCATCTGCTCCTCGACACGCCCCGACAAAGTTGCATCGTCGAGCGCGGCAAGCTCCCGCGCGGTCTCCGGCCTCACCACCCACACAAGGCTCGAGCGCCTGCCGGGCAGCGGCACCTGCGTGAACGGCCCTGTCTCGGTATGGAACTCGGTTGAAACGAAGCCGTGTTCGCTGCGGTGGCCTAAATTGAGCACAAGCGCCGACTGCGGATAGGGACGCGCAAAGGCGCGAATGCCGGCGGCTTCCCGCGCCAGCGACAGGCGCCCGTCGGCGGCGACAGCAAGCGATGCAGAGATTTCGCTGCCGTCGGCCAGCCGGGCATGGGCCCGATCGGCGTCCAGGCGCCATGACTCGACGGTGGATTTCAGCCAATGAATGCCATCATGAGCTGAAACCGCCTTGGCAAGAATGGTGATGAGGGCCTTGTTCGGCAGATTGAGCCCGAACTGTTCCTCGCCGATCTCGCTGGCGCGGAAGATCACGGTTGGACTGCGGATCAGCCGCCTTGTGGCATCGACGATGCGCATCACCTTGAGCGCCGCGGCCTGCGGCTTCAGTTCGGCAAGGATGCCCAGTCGTTCAAGGACTTTCAGGGCGGGGTTCATGAGGGCGGTGGTGCGGCCGTCGGCGGTGTTGGCCTCAGGGCCGACCAGCGTCACTTCGAAGCCGGCCTCGGCGAAGCCGAGCGCGGCGATCAAGCCGGCCGGACCGCTGCCGGCAACCAGGATGCGGGCTTTGTCGTTGTGCTCCACGCCAGGCTTCCACAATGCGAGGCGACCCGTCGGGCCTTTGTCCCGATATAGGGCAGATTGGCCGGCTTGATCAACGCGGCGATTCAGCCCATTCGATTGCCATGAGCGGCGAGCAGCATGATTTCAGCCATCTCGACCGCGCCGGCCGCGCGACGGCGGGCGTGGCGCGCAGCCCGCGCCGCGCGGTCATGCTCGCGATTGGCATCGGCATCGCCCTTGCCTGGTTGCTTCTCGGCGCGATGGCGATACGCGGCGCTGAAGGCAGCCCCGTGGGCGGCCCCGGCGATATGCTGCTGAAAAATCTGCCGGGCCTGCCGTTGCCGGATTTTCTCGACCGGTTCTTCGCTCTTTGCCTCGCGCCGGCGCCGCTTGCCGGCCTGGCCGGCCTGCAAGCGCCGGCGCTTGTGCTGATGTGGTTCCTGATGGCCGTGGCGACGATGCTGCCTTCGGCGGCGCCGCTGATCCGCACCTATTGCGAAATCGCCGACACGGCGAGGATCAAAGGCGAACCAGTCGTTCATCCGCTGGTGCTTGTCGCCGGATACCTCGCCACATGGCTTGCCGCATCCGTGGGCTTCAGCGTGCTGACGTTCGCCGTGTACGCCTTTGTCGGTTCCGGCCGGATGCTCGACCCCGCCGTCGGGCTTGCCGGCGCCATCGCGCTGCTTGTCGCCGGCCTCTATCAATTCAGCGGCCTGAAACAGGCATGCCTGGAAAAGTGCCGCAATCCGTTCTCGGTCCTGTTCGCCAGGTGGAGCGCGAAATCAGGCCGCATCTTCCGGCTCGGCCTGGAACAGGGCGTCTGGTGTCTCGGTTGCTGCTGGGCGCTGATGCTGGTGATGTTTGCCGTCGGCGCCATGAACGTCTTCTGGATGGCGCTGATCGGCCTGTTCACGCTGATCGAAAAACAGACCGCCGGCAGGGTGGCCAGCCGGATTGCCGGTGCGATACTGCTTGTGTGGGCGGCTGCCCTGCTATTAGTTTCGGCATGAGGGAGAATTCGATGACCGACCAAAGCTGGGCAATGAAAGGGGAGCTGGTACTCTCCTGCAATTGCACGGTTTTCTGTCCCTGCGTGCTGTCGCTTGGCAGCCATCCGCCGACCGAGGGCTATTGCCAGACATGGGCGGGCTTCCGCATCGATGCGGGCCATTTCGGCGAGGTCGAACTGTCGGGCCTCAATCTCGGCCTGATCATGGAAATTCCCGGCTATATGAGCCGCGGCAACTGGACGGCCGGCCTGTTCATCGACAAGCGCGCGTCGATCTACGCGGTGAAGGCGCTGACCAAGATCTTCACCGGCAAGGCCGGCGGCACCACCTCGCTGCTTTCGATCCTCGTCGGGAAATTCCTCGGCGTCGAGCAGGTGCCGATCACCTACGGGACGCGTGACAAGACGCGCGTCTTCCAGATTCCCAAGATTATCGACGGCGCGGTGACGCCCATTCCCGGCAAGGACCGTGAGAAAGATACGGTGATCGCCAATTCGGAATATTGGATCGCGCCGGAAATCATCGTGGCGAAGTCCGACAAGAGCAAGATGCGCGCCTTCGGCCGCAACTGGAATTTCGCCGGCCGCTCGGCCGAAATCTGCAAGCTGGACTGGCGGGGACCGTGAGCAAGAACACAAGGGCCGGCAAGGCAGCCAAGAAGATCGCGCAACGGATCCCATTGCCGAAGAAGAAGGTGACGTGGCCGCAGGCGCGCGCGTTCTCCGTGCATCTGCTCACGGCGTCGGGATCGTTCCTTGCCTTCCTATCGCTGGTCGCGGCGAGCGAGCAACGCTGGACGGCGATGTTCTGGTGGCTGGGGCTGGCGCTTTTCGTCGATGGCATCGACGGCCCGATCGCCAGGAAGCTCGAGGTCAAGGAAATCCTGCCGACATGGTCGGGCGAGCTCCTCGACAACATCATCGACTACGTGACCTACGTGCTCATTCCGGCCTTCGCGCTCTACCAGCGCGGCTTCATGGGCGAGAATCTGTCCTTCCTGTCGGCGGCCATCATCGTCGTCTCCAGCGCGATCTATTATGCCGACACCGGCATGAAGACGAAGGAGAACTTCTTCAAAGGGTTTCCCGTCGTCTGGAACATGGTGGTGTTCACGCTCTTCGTCATCGAGCCTGGGCAATGGGTGTCTTTCGCCGTGGTGGTGGTTGCCGGCATTTTGACCTTCATGCCGATCAACTTCATCCATCCGGTGCGTGTCGTGCGGCTGAGGCCGGTCAATCTCTTTATGACGCTTTTGTGGTGCGCCTTCGGCGCGCTGGCGCTGGCGCAGGCAGCACTTGCCGCCTTCTATGACAAGATTGGCGTGCTGGGAGAGCAGGTCAGCAACTTCACCAAGATCGGCATCACCATCAGCGGCCTCTATCTCGCCAGCATCGGAGGCATCATGCAGATATTTCCCAATCTGGGCGCCAAGAAGTCCTGATCCTGGATCAGGATATTTTTTGCTGAATGGTCATCCTGGCCCTAGCTGTATATCGGCGCATGAACTTCCGAAAATCGGTTCTCCTTTTCGGAATCATGTTTCCAGATTTTCGCACTTACCCTTCTGAGAGCTGAGCGATGTCCAAGGCAATCCGCATCCACGCCCATGGCGGCCCCGAAGTCCTGGCCTATGAAGACGCCGACCCCGGCCAGCCGGGAGAAGGCCAGATCCTGATCCGGCACACGGCAATCGGCCTCAACTTCATCGACGTTTACTATCGCTCCGGGCTTTATCCGCCACTTGGCGGTTTTCCGCTGATCCCAGGCGGCGAGGCAGCGGGCGTCGTTCTGGCGCTCGGCCCGGGTGTCGACTGGCTGAAGCCCGGCGACCGCATCGCCTATGCCGTCAATGTCGGGGCTTACGCTGAGCAACGGGTGATCGCGGCCGACCGCGTGGTCAAAGTGCCGGACGGCATCGGCGACGAGCAAGCGGCGGCGATGATGCTGAAGGGCATGACGGCCGAATACCTCTTGCGCCGCACCTTTCCCGTCAAGGTCGGCGACACGATCCTCTACCACGCAGCCGCAGGCGGTGTCGGCCTGACCCTCGGGCAATGGGCAAAGCATCTCGGCGCGACCGTGATCGGCACCGCGAGTTCCGCCGACAAGATCGAACTTGCGCGGGCGCACGGCTTCGATCACGTCATCAACTACAAAGAGCAGGATTTCGTCGCCGGCGTAGAGGCGCTGACGGGCGGGAAGAAATGCGACGTCGTCTACGATTCCGTCGGCGCCGACACTTTTCCGGCATCGCTCGACTGCCTGCGGCCGCTCGGCATGTTCGTCAGCTTCGGCCAGTCGTCCGGGCCGATCCCGCCTTTCTCGATGTCGCTGCTGGCGCAGAAGGGCTCGCTCTATGCGACCCGGCCGACGCTTTTCGTCTATAATGCCAGGCGCGAAGATCTGGTGAAGTCGGCCGAAGCGCTTTTCGACGTGGTCAAGAGCGGCGCCGTCGCGATCAAGATCAACCAGCGCTATGCGCTGAAGGATGCTGCAAAAGCGCAAGCGGATCTCGAGGCCCGCAAGACGACGGGAACGACCGTCCTCATTCCCTAAAGCGTTTCACGGAAGCGGCGTATCGCTCTATCGCAATTCCGGGGCGGGAAGTCGCTTTACACTTTTCAGCACCATACCTAGCCGGCTGCCCTGTTTTTCAGTGGCTTGCCGTGCCCGAAGGCACGGATTGCCTGAAAAGCGCTGTTGATTTGCTGTCGTTCCCCACGGATCTATCTTAGCCCTTGAGTTTCCGCTGAAATTCTTGAAGCTCTTTCAAGTCGGGTGCTGCTTTCCGACTGGAGCCGGCCGCGCATACCATGCTTTCGGGAACACAGAACATGTCTGGGAAACCGGATGGGAGGCACTGTGAGTGCAAATCATGACAGGGCGAACCTGCTCGAGGTTCGCGGCCTAACCAAGATATTCGGCACGCTGACGGCGTGCGATCACATCGATCTCAATATCGCAAAAGGCGAGATCCACGCGCTGCTCGGCGAGAACGGCGCCGGCAAGTCGACGCTGGTCAAGATGCTGTTCGGATCGCTCGAGCCGAACTCGGGCGAGATCTTCTGGGACGGCAAGCCGGTCAAGATCACCAGCCCGGGCGCGGCCAAGAAGCTCGGCATCGGCATGGTGTTCCAGCATTTCTCGCTGTTCGAAGCGCTGACCGCGGCCGAGAACATCGCGCTTTCGCTCAATGACGGCTCGCCGATCAGCAGCATCGCCGCGAAGGCGAGGGCATTGTCCTACAGCTATGGCCTGCCGCTCGATCCGGATTCGCTGGTCGGAGACCTTTCGGTCGGCGAACGCCAGCGCATCGAGATCATCCGTTGCCTCTTGCAGACACCGCAGCTCATCATTCTCGACGAGCCGACTTCGGTGCTGACGCCGCAGGAGGCCGACAAGCTGTTCGAGACGCTGGAGCGCCTGCGCGCCGAAGGCAAGTCGATCCTCTACATCTCGCACCGGCTGGAAGAGGTCAAACGCATCTGCGACCGCGCCACGGTGCTTCGCCACGGCAAGGTTGTCGGCCATTGCAACCCGCGCCAGGAGACCGCCGCATCGCTCGCCCGCATGATGGTCGGCAGCGAGGTGAAGGCTGTGGTCCGCGCGCCGGCCGAAGGCATCGAAACGGCGCCGGCGCTGCTGGAAATCCGCAGCCTCAGCCGCAAGCCGGCGACGCCCTTCGCCATCCCGCTCAAAAACATCAACCTCACCGTGCGCGCCGGCGAAGTGATCGGCATCGCGGGTGTGGCCGGCAACGGCCAGGGCGAGTTCTTCGAATCCGTGTCCGGCGAAGTGCTGCAGCAGGATACCGGTTCCGTGCGCATCCGCGGCAAGGACGCCGGCGGCCTTTCGATCACCGGCCGGCGACTAATGGGGGCCGCCTTCGTGCCGGAAGAGCGCCTCGGCCATGGCGCAGCACCCCGCATGAAGCTTTCGGAGAACCTGCTGCTCTCGCGCCATGCCACCGACGGCAAGGCTTTCGTCGGCTCGGGCGGCATGGTCAAGAACAGCGCCGTTTACAGCGCCGCCCAGCGCATTATTACAGCCATGGACGTGCGCAAGAGCGCGCCCGATCCGGAGGCCGCCGCGCTGTCGGGCGGCAATCTGCAGAAATTCATCGTCGGGCGCGAGCTCGACCGCAAGCCGAGCGTCATGATCGTCAACCAGCCGACCTGGGGCGTCGACGCCGGTGCTGCCGCTCACATCCGCCAGGCCCTGATCGAGCTTGCCCGCAGCGGCTCCGCGGTCCTGGTCATCAGCCAGGATCTCGACGAATTGTTCGAGCTGTCGGACGCGATCGCCGTCATGCACAACGGAGAACTGTCGACGCCGCTGCCGATCGCCGAGGCGACTTTCGAGAGGATCGGCCTGTTGATGGGCGGTGCCGAGCCCGGCCATGCCGAACACAGGATGGAGGTGGCATGATGCGCATCGAACTCGTCAAACGCCCGCAGCGCTCGGCGCTGTTCTCGATGCTGTCGCCCTTCATCGCCTTCGCACTGACGATCATTGCCGGCGCCATCATGTTCGCCTTGCTCGGCGTCAACCCGCTCAATGCCTTCGAGGTCTATTTCGTCGAGCCGGTCAGCCAGGTCTGGCAGTTGCATGAGCTGGCGATCAAGGCAGCGCCGCTGATCCTGATTGCGGTCGGCCTGTCGGTCTGCTACAGGGCCAATATCTGGAACATCGGCGCCGAAGGCCAGTTCATCTTCGGCGCGATCTTCGGCTCGATCATCCCGGTGCTGTTCCCGCAGTTCGAAGGCCCGCTGGTGATCCCGCTGATGCTTCTGCTCGGTATGGTCGGCGGCGCCTTTTACGCATCGATCCCGGCGCTTTTGAAGACCCGATTCAGCACCAACGAGATCCTGACCAGCCTGATGCTGGTCTATGTCGCGCAGCTTTTCCTAGACTGGCTGGTGCGCGGCCCGTGGCGCGATCCGCAAGGCCATGGCTTCCCGCAGACGATCCAGTTCGGCGACTCGGCGGTGCTGCCCGAGCTGATGCCCGACGCCGGCCGAGCCAATTGGGGCTTTGTCTTCGCATTGGTTGCCGCCGTGCTGGTCTGGCTGATGATGAGCCGCATGTTGAAAGGATTCGAGGTGCGCGTGCTGGGTTCCAGCCCAAGGGCAGGGCGCTTTGCCGGCTTCGGTTTCAGCCGGATGGTGTTCTTCGCTTTCCTTCTGTCCGGCGCGCTGGCCGGCTTGGCAGGCATTTCGGAGGTCTCCGGCGCCATCGGCCAGTTGCAACCGGTGATCTCGCCCGGCTACGGCTTCACCGCCATCATCGTCGCCTTCCTTGGGCGCCTCAATCCGCTGGGAATCGTCGCGGCGGGCCTGGTGCTGGCGCTGACCTATCTCGGCGGCGAGGCGGTGCAGAGCGCGCTCGGTATTTCCGACAAGGTGGCGCGCGTGTTCCAGGGCATGCTTTTGTTCTTCGTGCTCGGCTGCGACACGCTCATCCATTACCGCATTCGCCTGATCGGCGTGGCGCTGACGAAGCCGAACGGCGCGGCGCAGCTCGAAGCGGCGCCCAAGCTCGAGGAGGCTCGCTGATGGACATCACCGTCAACATCCTTTTGACCATCGCGACCGCGGCGACGCCGCTTCTGATCGCGGCGATCGGCGAGCTGGTTGTCGAGCGCTCCGGCGTGCTCAATCTCGGCGTCGAGGGCATGATGATCATGGGCGCCGTCGGCGGCTTCGGCGCCGGTTACCTCACCGGATCGCCATGGATCGGCCTGCTTGCCGCGATCATCGTCGGCGCGCTGTTCTCGCTGCTGTTCGCCGTCATGACGCTGTCGCTCGCGACCAACCAGGTGGCGACCGGCCTGTCGCTGACGCTGCTCGGCCTCGGTCTCTCCGGCATGATCGGCACCAGCTTCGTCGGCCAGCCGGGCGTGAGATTGCCCAATTTGGACATCCCGGGGATCAGCTCGATCCCGGTGGTCGGCAAGCTGGTCTTCGGCCAGGACCCAGTGTTCTACATCTCGATCGCGCTGACCGCGGCGGTTATGTGGTTCCTGTTCAAGACGCGCACGGGCCTGACGCTTCGCTCGATCGGCGACAGCCATACGTCGGCGCATGCGCTCGGCATCAAGGTCATCCGCTACCGCTATCTCGCCGTGATCTTCGGCGGCGCCTGCGCCGGCCTTGCCGGCGGCCACCTGTCGCTGGTCTACACACCGCAATGGGTGGAAAACATGAGTGCGGGTCGCGGCTGGATCGCGCTGGCGCTGGTGGTGTTCGCGTCTTGGCGCCCTTGGCGGGTGCTGGCCGGCGCTTACATCTTCGGCGCGGTGTGGATCGGCCAGCTTCATGCACAGGCTTTTGGCATTCCGGTGCCTTCGCAGTTTCTTTCTTCGCTGCCCTACCTGGCAACCGTCGTGGTTCTCGTTCTAATCTCGCGCAACAAGCGGTTGACGATGATGAACACGCCGGCTTCGTTGGGGCAGCCATTTGTTCCGGATCGTTGACAACAACAAAAAGACGGGAAGCTCCAAGGCTTAACTCAGAGAGGTAACACAATGAAAAAACTGCTTATTGCGTTGATGACCACGGCCGCGAGCCTGTCCCTGGCGGCAACCGCCCAGGCCGCCGACAAGCTCAAGGCCTGCTGGGTCTATACGGGTCCGATCGGCGACTTCGGCTACTCCTATCAGCACGACCAGGGCCGGCTCGAAGTCGAGAAGGCGCTCGGCGACAAGGTCGAGACCGCCTATCTCGAAAACGTCTCGGAAGGCCCGGACGCCGACCGCGCTTTCGAGCGCCTGGCGCGCGAGAAGTGCAAGATCATCTTCGGCACCTCCTTCGGCTTCATGGATGCCGAAGTGAAGGTCGCCAAGAAGTTCCCCAAGGTGATGTTCGAGCATGCCACCGGCTTCAAGACCGGCGACAATCTCGGCATCTACAACGCCCGCTTCTATGAAGGCCGCTATGTGCTCGGCCAGATCGCGGCCAAGGAATCGAAGAAGGGCCTCGCCGGCTACATCGTTTCCTTCCCGATCCCGGAAGTGGTGATGGGCATCAACTCCTTCATGCTCGGCGCGCAGTCGGTCAATCCCGACTTCAAGGTGAAGATCGTGTGGGTGAACTCCTGGTTCGACCCCGGCAAGGAAGCCGACGCCGCCAAGGCGCTGTTCGACCAGGGCGCCGATATCATCGTCCAGCACACCGACTCGACCGCCGCTCTGCAGGTCGCCGAGGAGCGCAAGCTGCACGGCTTCGGCCAGTCGTCCGACATGATCAAGTTCGCACCGCACGCGCAGCTGACCTCGCTGACCGACGAATGGGGTCCGTATTATATCAGCCGCGTCCAGGCGGCGCTCGACGGCACCTGGAAGCCGGACAATGTCTGGCTCGGCATCAAGGACGGCGCTGTCAAGCTCGCGCCCTACACCAACATGCCTGACGACGTGAAGGCGATGGCCGAGGCGACCGAGAAGAAGATCGCCGGCGGCTGGAACCCCTTCACCGGACCTGTCTCCAAGCAGGATGGTTCGCCTTGGCTGAAGGACGGCGAGGTCGCCGACGACGGCACGCTGCTCGGCATGAATTTCTACGTCAAGGGCATCGACGACAAGCTGCCGCAGTAGCGGCAAAATCGCTGAACCGAAACGAAAAGGGCGCCACAGGCGCCCTTTTTTTAAGCTGCGTGGGTCCGCGTGGGCTGTCAGACGGCCGAGCCGTAAAGGTCGTAAGCGTCGGCGCGGTCGATCTTGACGGTGACGATCTCGCCGGCGCGCAGCGGCCGCCGCGACTGGATGTGCACGGAGCCGTCGATCTCAGGCGCGTCGTATTTGGTGCGGCCTTTGCCGGATGTGCCATGCGCCTCGTCGATCAGCACCGGCAGGCGCTTGCCGACTTTCTTGGCGAGCTGCGTTGCCGAGATCTTCTGTTGGCGCTGCATGAAACGGTGCCAGCGCGCTTCCTTGACCTCCTGCGGCACCTGCTCCAGCCCGAGGTCGTTGGAGCGCGCGCCCTTGACCGGCTCGTATTTGAAACAACCGGCGCGGTCGATCCTGGCTTCGTCCAGCCAGTCGAGCAGCATCTCGAAATCGTCCTCGGTTTCGCCGGGGAAGCCAACGATGAAAGTCGAGCGGATGGCGAGATCCGGGCAGACCTCGCGCCAGCCGCGGATGCGGTCCAGCGTCTTTTCGCCGTGCGCGGGGCGGCGCATGTTCTTCAGCACCTGTGGCGAGGCGTGCTGGAAGGGAATGTCGAGGTAGGGGAGGATCCTTCCCTCCGCCATCAGCGGAATGACGTCGGCGACGTGCGGGTAGGGATACACATAATGCATGCGTATCCAGATGCCGAGTTTCGCGAGTTCCTCGGCGAGGTCGAGGAATTTCGCCCGCACCTCGCGATCGCCGAACATCGACGTCTGGTACTTGATATCGATGCCGTAGGCGCTGGTGTCCTGCGAGATGACCAGGATCTCCTTGACGCCGGCCTTGGCGAGCTTTTCGGCTTCGCGCAGCACATCCCCGGCCGGGCGCGAGACGAGATCGCCACGCAGCGCAGGGATGATGCAGAAAGTGCAGCGATTGTTGCAGCCTTCGGAAATCTTCAGATAGGCGTAGTGGCGCGGCGTCAGCTTCACGCCCTGCGGCGGCAGCAGGTCGACATAGGGATCGTGGCTGGGCGGGGCCGCCTCGTGCACCGCGGCCATCACGCTCTCATAGGCCTGCGGGCCGGTGATCGCCAACACATTGGGATGCTTTTCGCGGATGACCTCCGGCTCGGCGCCGAGGCAGCCGGTGACGATGACGCGGCCGTTCTCGGAAAGGGCGGAGCCGATGGCGTTGAGGGACTCGTCGCGGGCGGAATCGAGAAAGCCGCAAGTGTTGACGACGACGAGGTCGGCGCCATCATGCTTGCGTGCGATCTCGTAGCCTTCGGCGCGGAGCCGCGTGATGATGCGCTCGGAATCGACGAGCGCCTTCGGACATCCAAGACTGACGAAACTGACGCGTGGGGCGGACATAAATTTGTTTTCCAAGAGATGAGGGCGAGATCGAGGAGCCTCAGGCTCCGAAGATCGATCCACGGCGCGCGGCTTTGAGCCATTTCGCGCGGCGCAATAGCACGCTTCGGCACAGAAGCAAACCTGCCAGCCGGCCATGACAAGGGGCGATGCGGCAGCCGCTCGCCTTGAAAGAGCGTCAGTGGCCGTCCGATCCGAACCAGGGCGCCAGGAAAGCAAAATGGTCGGGAAACTGCTGCACGGCGCCTCCCAGAAGCATGTTCACCGCGACATAGAGGATGATCAGCAGGCCGACATAGGCGATCCAGCGGTACTTGTGCAGCAGGCGCGCGACGAAGGATGCGGCAAAGCCCATCAGCGCGATCGAAAGGACCAGCCCGATGATCAGCACCGTCGGATGCTTCATGGCTGCGCCGGCGACGGCGAGCACGTTGTCGAGCGACATCGAGACGTCGGCGATGACGATCTGCCAGGCGGCCTGCGAGAAGGTCTTGCGCGGTTTGCCGGCGATTTTGCCGTCCTTGTTATAATCGCCGTTCGACAGCGCTTCTGTCGCGTCGCGCTCATCCTCGTGGCTGACGCGCAGCTCGCGCCACATCTTCCAGCATACCCACAGAAGCAGGAGCCCGCCGGCGATGAGCAGCATCGGGCCGATGCTCAGCAGCCATTGCGTGATCAGGGCAAAGACGATGCGCAGGACGGTGGCTGCCGCGATGCCGACCAGGATGGCACGCTTGCGTTGATCGATGGGAAGGCCGGCTGCCGCGAGGCCGATCACAATTGCGTTGTCGCCGGCAAGCGCGAGATCGATTGCGACGACCTGGAGGAGAGCCGAAAGGCCTGCGGCAGTGAATATTTCCATCGACTAGAAATCCTTGCCTGAAATGAGCGTAGCCCTTTACCCGGACGGGCCTAAAGGCGCGGTCCATCGGCGTCAAGACGCAGGGTTGGACATCGCCGGAAAACAAGGCCGGCAGCGCAAGTCCCCAAGGATCTAGGGGGTCGCTGGCAAGCTGGCGAGGCCGAAAACTAGAGCGTTTCACCGTTTTACGGAAACGGCGAACCGCTCTATCTCTTTGTTTTGACGCAATTCCGGACGGGAAACCGCTACGCACGTTCCCTGGAATTGCTCTAGTCGTAGAGATTGTATTTGGCCCAGTCGGATTCCGGGATTTCGTCGCCGATCTTGTAGCGGAACTGCAGCACCTGCATGTGGTCCGGCGCGGTCTGGCATTTGAACTTCAGCCGGTACCATTGGCCATTGCTGCGGAAGGCGGCGCCCGAGCTCTTGATGGCATCGGCGCTCATCTGCGGCGTGGCGAACGCGTAGGCCACGACACGGTCGGCCTTGTAGTTGTGATCGTCATGGCTGATCCGGTCGAGCACCTCGGCGTCACAGCGCTGCTCGAGGCGGGTCTCAGGATCGAGTTTCATCAGCCCGGCGCGCAACGCATTGTCCATCGCCTTGGCCGGCAAGACCGGCGTCAGCGACGCCAGAACCATCAGGCAGAGCTTTTTCATGGGGGCGACAAGCAGCATATTTTGTCCGATAAATCAAATAAACGGTGGTTTACCAACTGTCGGTCGCCAGCGCCGCTTCGCTTCCAACGAATGCACCGTCTGCAACCCTTGATCGCCTTAAGCTGCAGACTCGCTAATATGCGTGGAATGTCTATGTCGTCGATGCCGGAATCCACGGATTTCAGGCAACTGAACCAGTCGGACTTGCGCCTCCTGGCGGTCGCGAAAAGGCTGGTCACAACGCGTTGTCCATGCTGGGTTACATGTAACTATTGCGGAGAATGGCTCATGGCATCGGCAAGAAGGGCAAAGTCCACGCATGTGAAGGTGCAGGAACATCGGGAGCGGCTACGCGCCCAGGGCCTGCGGCCCATCCAGATTTGGGTGCCGGACGTGCGCGCCGCGTCGTTTAAGTCCGAGGCGCACCGACAGTCGGCGGCGGTGGCCGCGAGCGCCCGTGCGGCCGAGGATCAGGCGTTCATGGACGCGGTATCCGATTGGGACGATGAATGAGGCGGGGCGAGGTCTGGACCGTCTCCGGCGGCAGGGATTATGCGGGCAAGCCGCGCCTTGTCGCCTTGCGCCTGTCTTTGCCCGCCACGGCGCTCCGTGCGCGGTGCCCACTCAGGCACCGAAATGGCGGAGGGAGTGGGATTCGAACCCACGGTGAACTTGCGCCCACGCCGGTTTTCAAGACCGGTGCCTTAAACCGCTCGGCCATCCCTCCACTATGGTTTTTCAACCATTTTGGTCATCGCGACCGGTTGTTTCGGTTGGCACCGAAGGCATTCCCCGGCCGGTTTACGCTTCATTCCTGTAGTGCGGCTTTCAGGGCCGCGTCAACCACTGCGGCGGCACCTTCCAACTGTCACGCCAAAAGGTGGGCATAAATTCGGCGTGACCCGACGGCTACGTTGCCGGGGCCGGCGGAAACGACATGCACCTGAACGGCTGGGGGAAATCCGCTGGAAGAGATGGCGATCTAGTCAGTCGCATTAGTATTCTCTAAACTAAGTCCAGGCGCCGAAGGAGGGTAACTATGTCGATCCGAGATGATCTACAGCCGCTTTGGGACTTGTATGTCGTAGCTTACCGATCGGGGAATGCATCTGGCTGTGCTGCTATCTTCACCGACGATGCCGAAATGCATTCACCCTATGGGCCTCCGGCGCGGGGGCGCGCGGCAATAGAGGCGCTGCACGAGATTTGGGTTCAACATGCCGGGCCTAATAAGACCCTTCAGGTGATCGAAGCGGGCAGCTCCGGAAATCTAGCCTGGACATTGGCTGGCTATTCGGAAGGAGAGGCGGTCGGCAACGGCACCTCGCTGAGTGTCTTTGAGCGTCAGGCTGGCGGAGGTTGGCTGATCCGGATGTGCAGTCTCAACAGTACTGACGCTACCGGATAGATGTATAGCTGGCCGCAACGGCACGGGGCAATCATCCCAATCGCGCTGACATGCGCCACGGCTTACGAATGGCAACCCCGACCCTACCCGAGGCGAGGTTAGCTCCCGGCTTCGTCCTGCTGGCGGTTCGGCGCATTGACAATGACGTCATGACCCTGCCAATCTCAATCTGCTAATATTTCAAACAGGGGGACAATCGTGAAGAAAGCCTACGAGAAACCCCTACTGACAAAGCGTGAGATGCTGTCTCGTGCGACGGCCCAGCAGGTGCTATCCAACCTGGAATAGCGCACAAACCGTTACTCTTATTCGGATTGGACGCGCCGGCGATCTTATGGCCGGCGCTGTTGGCAGCCAAGAATACTCGAACGAGCACGGACTTTCCGAGCGACGGTGTCACCGCCTCTCGCCATAATCTCGCCCTGTTGCGGCCATAATCGATTAACATCGTGATAAGCAATTCCTGTGCAAAAGGGATTGGGGATCAAGGTGTTGGCCTGGCGGGCGACTTCTGGCCCCGTCTGGTGACAGCACGGTAGGGGACAATCGAGACATGCAGACCCTGACGCGCCCGCGTCTTCGTCGCGCTTCTGCTTTCGCCCTGTGCGCCCTTTCGGGCCTGCTGCTGGCTGCCTGCGCCTCGCAACCCGAGCCGAAGGGGATGGTCTACAAGAAGGGCCGCTCCAAGGAATATTTTGCCGAATCCGAATATGGCGTGAAGGCGAGCCCTCGTGTCCAGTTCATGCGGCGCGGCGGCGGCCGCGACCAGCTCGGCAAGCCCTATCAGGTGCGCGGCAAGTGGTACTATCCCAAGGAAGACAAGGGCTACGCCAAGGTCGGCCTGGCTTCCTGGTACGGCGATGCGTTTCATGGCCGCCTGACCGCCAATGGCGAAGTCTATGACATGACGCATCTGACGGCGGCGCATCCGACGATGCCGCTGCCGAGCTATGCCCGCGTCACCAATCTGGAGACCGGCAGCTCGGTCATCGTGCGCGTCAACGACCGCGGCCCCTATCACGAAGGCCGCATCATCGACGTTTCCGAACGCGCGGCGCAGATGCTCGATTATGCCAAGGTCGGTACGGCCAGGGTCAAAGTGGAATATGTCGGCCGCGCGCCGCTCGACGGCGATGACGACCAGTACCTGGTGGCCTCCTACCATCCCGGCAACAACCGGCCGGATCCTTCGGACGGCCTGCCGAGCGGCGTCATGGTGGCCATGAACGGCCCGTCGCCGAGCGTGCCGGTGGGGGCGTCGCCGGCGGCCGCGCCGTTTCCGGGCGAGTTGACCAATTCGGGGCAGGCCTTTGCAGCGCAGCCGGGGCTTTCGGATCAGCCGGCCGCATTCGCTGTCCAGGGCGCTGGTGATGTCATGCTGCCGGATTTCGGCCCGATCGTGCCGGAACGGCCGGATTTCACGCTTCCGCCGAACTCGCCCTTCGCCATGGCCTCCCTGTCTTACGCGGATGAGCGGGTAGAGCGCGCCGACGTCTTTGCCGCGCTCGATTCCGGCGGCATGTCGCCGGCTGATATCCTGCGTTCATGGAAGAAATCGAACCGAGAGCTACAGACGCCTGCGTCCGACTACGTCGCTGCCGGTTCCTTCGACGAGGCCGCGAAGGCAAAGCGCGTGGCCGCAGCGCTCGAGCCGTTCGGCCGGACCGAGATCCAGCGCACCGAGCTCGACGGAAATGACTGGTATGCGGTCAATGTCTATCCGGACGGCCATGGCAGCGTCGACGACCTGCTCCAGGCAGCCTGGTCGCATGGCGCGCCGGACGCGCTAGTTGTGCGTAACTGATCAAATTCGCGCTGCCCGTTGATCCGGCCGAAAAAACCCTGATAGCTTGGCCGCGGGGTAGTCTTTGCGCATTCTGGAGCGGCTCTACGCTTTTCCGGGTTGCTCAGATCGGGTCGACATTTCATGCAGTTCCGCATTTTTCCGCCTTTCGCCAGCCTTCTGGGATTGGCGCTGGTGTTGCTTTGCGCCGCCCCGGCCAGCGCGCAACTCTTCGAGACCAAGGCGGCGCAGGCGTTCATGATCGATGCCGACACCGGCACCGTGCTCTTCGCCAAGGACCCCGACAAGCCGATCCCGCCCGCCTCGATGGCCAAGCTGATGACGATGGAAATGGTCTTCAACGCCATCAAGTCGAAGCGGATCACGCTCGACGACACTTTCGTCGTCAGCGAAAACGCCTGGCGCACCGGCGGCGCGCCGTCCGGTACCTCGACCATGTTCGCCAAGCTCAAATCCGAGGTCCGCGTCGAGGATCTGATCCAGGGCGTCACCGTGCAGGCCGCCAATGACGGCTGTATCGTGCTCGCCGAGGGCATGGCGGGCTCGGAAGCGAATTTCGCCGCGCAGATGACCGATCGCGCCCGCCAGCTCGGCCTCTCGAAATCGACCTTCGTCAATTCGACCGGCCTGCCGGCCGACGGGCAGCAGACGACGGTGCGGGAGCTGACGATGCTGGCGCTGCATCTGTGGCGCGACTATCCCGAGTTCTTCCACTATTACGGCCAGCCGGACTTCACCTGGAACAAGATCTCGCAGAGGAACCGCAATCCGCTGATCGCCATGGGCATCGAAGCCGACGGCTTCGTGGCCGGCGCCAGCGAGCAGGCGGGCTTCGGCCTAGTCGGCACCGTCGGCCACAACGGCACGCGCGTGATCGCCGCCCTCAGCGGACTGGCCAATGACCGCGAGCGCTCCGAAGAGGCGCGCAAGCTGCTCGAATGGGGCTCGCGGTCATTCCAGAAGACCGAGATCTTCGCCAAGGACGAGGTGGTTGGCGAAGCGCAGGTTTTCGGCGGCGCCAAATCCGGCCTGGCCTTGAAAGCGAAAGGTCCGGTAGACATCTTTCTGCCGATCGCCAACCGCGACAAGCTGACCGCCAGGATCGTCTACCAGGGTCCGGTGTCGGCACCGGTCGAGGAGGGGCAACCGGTCGGGGAATTGCGCGTTTGGATAGGCGAGACGCTGAGCCAGCAGACGCCGCTCTATGCCGCCGAGTCGGTTAAGGTGGGCACGCTGCCGCAGCGCGCGTTCGACGCAGCCAAGGAACTCGCTGTCGGCTGGCTACGTCAGAAACATTTGTGATCGGGCAAGTTCGTGGACCTTTTGTCGGACGGGAGCTATGACAGCGGCCAGCACGGGCAAAGGCAATCTCGATTGGCGAGCGGATTTTTCATCACCTTCGAGGGCGGCGAAGGAGCAGGCAAGTCGACGCAGATCGAGCGGCTGGCGCGGCGCATGCGCGCCAAGAAATACGAGGTCCTGGTCAGCCGCGAACCGGGTGGATCGCCCGGCGCCGAGGCGGTAAGGCATGTGCTTCTGTCCGGGGCGGCCGAACCGTTCGGCCCGAAGATGGAGGCGATCCTGTTCGCCGCCGCGCGCTCCGACCATGTCGAGCAGGTCATCCGGCCTGCGGTCGAGCGCGGCTCGATCGTGCTGTGCGACCGTTTCATCGATTCCTCTCGCGTGTACCAAGGCGTCACCGGCGGGCTCGATGCCGATTTCATGAAGGCGCTGGAGGCGGTGGCCATCAACGGCATGATGCCCGACATGACGCTGATCTTCGACATCGACCCCGCTGAAGGCCTGAAGCGGGCCGCCGCGCGGCGCGGCGCCGGTGACGCCGCCGACCGCTTCGAGAAGGAGACCCTGGCCATCCACCGGCGGCGGCGCGAGGCTTTCCTGGCCATCGCCGCGGCGGAGCCGGAGCGCTGCATCGTCATCGACGCTTCCGCCGATCCCGACACGGTGGAGAACGTCGTCACCGCCGCCGTCTTCGCGGCGCTGGAAGAGCGGATGCCGGCGCAAAGGATTGAGACGGCGCCGGCATGATCTTCGAACGTATCGCCCCCGAACAGCACGACACGCTGGACGGCGTACCCGAGCCTGCCGAAACGCCGCGGCTGATCGGCCACGCATCGGCGGCAGGGATGCTTGCCAGCGCCTACCGCGCCGGCAAGCTGCCGCATGCGCTGATTTTCGCCGGGCCGCAGGGTATCGGCAAGGCGACGCTGGCGTTCCACATGGCGCACCATCTTCTGAGATATCCGGATTTCAAGACGGCGCCCGACACGCTTGCCGTTCCCGATCAGGCCTCCTCGCTGTTTCGCCAGATCGCCACCGGCGCGCATCCTTCGGTGCTGCATCTCACCCGTCCGGCCAACGAGAAGACCAAGAGCTTCAAGACGGTGCTGACCGTCGACGAGATCCGCAAGGTCAGCCGCTTCCTGTCGATGACCTCGCATGACGGCAGCTACCGGGTCGTCATCGTCGATCCGGCCGACGACATGAACACCAACGCCGCCAATGCCTTGCTCAAGAATCTCGAAGAGCCGCCGGCGCGCACCCTGTTCATTCTGGTGGTGCATGCGCCCGGCAGCCTGTTGCCGACGATCCGCTCGCGCTGCCAGATGGTGCGGCTGGCGCCTTTGGCCGCCGACGAGCTGATGGCGGTGCTGGAAAATGTCGAACCGCCGCCGCCGGAGGATCCGGGCGCGCGCGCAGCGCTGGCCGAGCGGGCAGGGGGCAGCGCCCGCAACGCGATCCTGCTCACCCAATATGGCGGGCTGGAGATCGCCGGCGCGCTCGACACGCTGGTGGCGGCTAGGAAGCCCGACATTGCCGGCGCCCATCGCCTTGCCGAAGCCGTGGCGGGACGCGATCAGGCGATCCAGTTCGACATCTTCAACCGCCGCGCGCTTGATCTTCTTTCGACGGCCGCCAGTGACGCCGCGCTGGCCGGCGATCTCGCCCGGGCCAAAACCCTGTCCGAGGCTTGGCACGAGGCGCTGAACACGATATCTGAGGCTGAGACCTACAATCTCGACAAGAAGCAGCACGCCCTGACCATGATCGACCGCCTGAATTCTGCGATGCGAATGTGACGGCTCGTTCGATGCATGCCGTTGGCCCAGTTTTGGGCGGCATGCATTAGCCTCGGGATGGCAATCGACGTTCCGATGCGATATCCACCGCCACAACTCACATTCAGATATTCATGACGGTTCATTCATGTCACGCGATACATTCTACATCACGACCGCGATCTCCTACCCGAACGGCAAGCCGCATATCGGCCATGCCTATGAGCTGATCGCCACCGACGCGCTTGCCCGCTTCCAGCGGCTGGACGGCAAGGATGTATTCTTCCTGACCGGCACCGACGAGCACGGCATCAAGATGCTGCAGACGGCGCGCAAGGAAGGCATCCCGGCGCGCGAGCTTGCCGACCACAACTCGGCCGAGTTCAGGCGCATGGCCACCGCGCTCAACGCTTCCAACGACGATTTCATCCGCACCACCGAGGAGCGGCATTACGCATCCTCCCAGGCGATCTGGAAAGCGATGGCCGCCAACGGCGATATCTACAAGGGCGGCTATGCCGGCTGGTATTCGGTGCGCGACGAGGCCTATTACGGCGAGGAGGAGACCGAGGTCCGCGCCGACAATGTCCGCTACGGGCCGCAGGGCACGCCGGTGGAATGGGTCGAGGAAGAGAGCTATTTTTTCCGGCTGTCGGCCTACCAGGACAGACTGATCGCGCTTTACGAGAGCCAGCCCGATTTCATCGGTCCGGCCGAGCGCCGCAACGAGGTGATGAGCTTCGTCAAATCGGGGCTGAAGGATCTGTCGGTCTCACGCACCACTTTCGACTGGGGCGTGCCGGTGCCGGGCGACGAAAAGCACGTGATGTATGTGTGGGTCGACGCCTTGACCAATTACATCACCGGCGTCGGCTATCCCAATGAAAACGATGAGAAATGGCGGTTTTGGCCAGCGGACGCGCACATCATCGGCAAGGACATCGTGCGCTTCCACGCCGTCTATTGGCCGGCCTTCCTGATGTCGGCGGGAATCCCGTTGCCGAAGCGCGTCTTCGGCCATGGCTTCCTTTTCAACCGCGGCGAGAAGATGTCGAAGTCGGTCGGCAACGTCATCGACCCGTTCACGATGGTCGAGCACTACGGCGTTGATCAGGTGCGCTATTTCTTCCTGCGCGAGGTGCCGTTCGGCCAGGACGGCAATTACAGCCATGAGGCGATCGTCAACCGCACCAATGCCGACCTTGCCAACGGTCTCGGCAATCTTGCGCAGCGCTCGCTGTCTATGATTGCCAAGAACTGCGGCGGCAAGGTGCCGGCGCGCGGCGACCTTACCGAGGCCGACACTGCGATCCTCGACCAGGCGATCGAAGCGCTGGCCGTTTCTCGTCGGGCGATGAGGGAGCAGGGCATCCATCTGGCGCTGGCGGCGATCTTCGGCGTGGTGGCCGAGGCCGACCGCTATTTCGCTTCGCAGGAGCCCTGGGCGCTGAAGAAGACCAATCCGGAGCGCATGGAAACCGTGCTGTGGACGACGGCCGAGCTGGTGCGCCGGGTGACGCTGCTTTGCCAGCCCTTCATTCCCGGATCGTCCGCCAAGCTGCTCGACCTGTTGGCCGTGCCCCCTGAGAGCCGCGCTTTCGAGCACGTCCATGCCGACCACGCGCTGGAGCCAGGCACTGCCTTGCCTGCGCCGGAGGGCGTGTTTCCGCGCTATGTCGAGCAGGATGGCAATAGCTGATGCTGGTCGACAGCCATTGCCATCTCGACTTTCCGGACTTCGCCGAGGAGCGGACGGCCATCGTCGCCCGCGCTCTCGCCGCCGGGATCGGGCGCATGGTGACGATCTCAACGCGCGTGAGACGATTTCAGCAGGTCCTTGAAATCGCTGAATCTTTCAATGAGGTCTATTGCTCTGTCGGCACCCATCCGCACAATGCGGCGGAAGAGCTCGACGTCACCACTGACGAGCTGGTGCGGCTTTCCGGCCATTCCAAGGTGGTGGCGATCGGCGAAGCCGGGCTCGACTATTACTATGACAAGGCGCCGCGCGATGCGCAGGCACAAGGTTTTCGCACCCATATCGCGGCCGCGCGCCGGACCGGCCTGCCGCTGGTCATCCATTCGCGCGATGCCGACGACGACATGGCGGCGATCCTCGAGGACGAAACAGGGAAGGGCGCCTTCCCCTTCATCCTGCACTGTTTTTCGTCCGGACGCAGGCTGGCTGAAGTCGGCGTGGCGCTGGGCGGCTATGTCTCCTTCTCCGGCATCCTGACCTTCAAGAACTCTGCCGAGCTGCGCGCCATCGCCGCCGATGTCCCGCGCGACCGGCTGCTGGTCGAAACCGACGCGCCCTACCTTGCGCCGGTCCCGCATCGCGGCAAACGCAACGAACCGGCCTATGTGGCGAACACGGCCAGGGTGCTCGCCGAGACCATCGGCGTCAGCGAGGCCGAGATCGCGGATATCACCACCGGGAACTTCTTCAGGCTGTTCACCAAGATGCCGCGTCCCGAAACGGCTTCGGGCTGAGGCATGAGCGACCGGCTGCGCTTTACCGTTCTTGGCTGCGGCTCATCGCCCGGCACGCCGCGCATCACCGGCGATTGGGGCAATTGCGACCCCAAGAACCCGAAGAACCGGCGCATGCGCACGGCCGCGCTGGTCGAGCGGATTGCCGCCAACGGCGCGCGTACCACGGTCGTCATCGACACCGGGCCGGATTTCCGCGAGCAGATGCTGCTGGCCTCCGTCAAGCGCATCGATGCGGTCGTCTACACGCATCCGCATGCCGACCACATCCACGGCATCGACGATCTGCGCGGCTATGTGCTCGAGCAACGCCATCGCATCGACATCCATGCCGACGAACCGACCATGCTGCGGCTGCGCCAGGCGTTCGGCTATTGCTTCGAGACGCCGCCAGGCAGTTCCTATCCGCCGATCGTCGAGTCGCATCTTATCGACCACGCCAGGCCGGTCGTGATCGAAGGCGAGGGGGGCACCCTCACCCTCGAGCCGCTGCCGCAGTTCCATGGCGACATCATCTCGCTCGGCTTCCGCATCGGCGGGCTTGGCTATTGCCCTGATATCAGCGGCTTCCCGGACGCCACCGTTGAGCGTTTGCGCGGCCTCGACACGCTGGTCATCGATGCGCTGCAGTACAACACCCATCCCAGTCATCTGTCGCTTGGCCAAGCGCTGGAGTGGATCGAAAAGCTGACGCCGAGGAACGCCGTGCTGACCCATATGCATGTGCCGCTCGACTACGCCGTCGTGATGGCCGAGACGCCGGAGCACGTGGTGCCGGCCTATGACGGTATGGTGATCGAAATTCCTTACGAGTCAGAGCGGTAGCTACAGCTGTTCACTTCGGTGTTCACTCGTTCGGGCTGAACGGAGGGCTAGTTTGTGGTTCAGAATGTTTTTGTTTTGCTCCTCGGCTTCCCTGGTGTCGGTAAGCTGACGATAGCCCGAGAACTTGGCGCGGCGCTTCCAGCCCGTGTGATCGATAATCACTGGATCAACAATCCAATATTGGCACTGTTGGCCGATGACGGGCTCGGCAAATTGCCTGATGCCGTCTGGGAGCAGACGGCAAAGGTTCGCCAGGCGATCCTGGACACGATCGCAACCCTTTGCGCGCCCGCTGCCAACTTCATCTTCACGAACTCCGGCATCCAAGAGGACGCGAGAAGCTTGGCGTCCTATGAGCAGTTGAAAGATGCCTCAGACCGGCGACGCGCGCTCTTCGTGCCTGTGCGCCTGCTCTGCGACGAGGATGAGTTGGTTCGTCGCGTGACATCACCAACTCGACGTGACCGTCTCAAATCGATCGACCCGAAGCCGCGCGCCGGCGCAGCCGCATGGCGAGTGTCCTTGATCCCAAGCACCCGAACAGTCTAACGGTCGATGTGACGGCGATCAGCGTAGAGGAGGCCACCAAGAAGATCCACGAACATGTCAAAGGCCTCGTTGCCCTTTCCGTGTCGGATACGATAGTTCCATAATCTATCTTATGCGACTTTCTGATGTGGCAGCAGAGGGGTGATTCAAGCCGTCTTCCGACTGATGAACAGTCCGCTTTCCTTGCCAACCTCAAGGACGTCATTTCCGGCTTGGAACGCTTCGGTAATTGCATCCCGAAACGCGGCAAGCTGTGCCTCGTCGGCCGTGTCACCGGGCGGATAGGACGTCAGGGCGAGAAATACGTCCTCCGGCTCGGTCACTCGCAGCCGGGCAGGATGCTGCGTCATGGTCACATTGCTGAACTGGGCCTGCATAACCTGTTCGGCTGCGTCGTATCCGAAGGCAGCGCCGGCCGGGTCCACGGGTGCGCTGCCGAACGCGGTGGTCAGCGTATACAACTCGCGCATGTTGCCAGCTCCGTTTGTCGTCACCGCTCGGCGCCGTCTCGCTTGCCTGGCGCAGGCCAGTTTGGATAATTCACTTCATGGCTGCCGGAATCTCTGATCGGATATCCGCCTTCGTCGAAGCGCTTCCATTGAAGCCGGGACTTCGCGCCCTGGAGATCGGATGCGGTCCCGGCGTTGCCGCTCGCAATGTCGCTTGCCGCATCGGCGATGGCTTCATTCTGGCCATCGACCGTTCGGAGAAGGCAATCCGATTGGCGCGGGCGGGATCGGCCGATGAGATAGCTTGGGGCCGCCTCGATTTCAGGCATGCGGCAATCGAAGACTTCGCATTGAATGCTGACGAGGCTCTTTTTGACATCGCCTTCGCCATGCGGGTCGGCGCGCTCGACGGGCGCCACCCCGAGGCCAACCGTGCGGCCCTGACGCGGATCAAGGCGGCGCTGAAGCCGCATGGCAGGCTTTTCATCGACGGCGGCGATCCGTTGAAAGAGATCGATTTGGTTCGTGGCTTGCCGTCCTAAAAACCACTGAGAAACGTCGCCAGGATGTTTCAGGCATTCGGCAAGCGCCGCCTTGTCCGAACGCGTAGTTTTTCGCCGGCCACCGCAGGCGACATGACGTGGCAGCAAGGAGCAAAGCACAAACCGCCAGCATCAGAACGCTTTTCATCGCTGTAGCCCATTATGTTGCGCGAGACGCGAATAGTCGCAAAACTTCAGGCCGAAGCAACTACGCTGCCCGAAACTGCCATCGCGCCGCGCGCAATAATGAAAGCAGCCGGAAAATGACCGCCTCGCCTTCCTTTCTCGGCTTTCCCGATCGCCTCGCTGATGGCCGTGTGCCCCGCGCCGTGATCTTTGGAGCCGGTCATGGGACCACCTATCCGGGCCAGGACAGCAGCGGCCAGGCCTTGGCCGCCGATGCCATCCGCGCCGCGAGCCAGGACGATGCACCACTCCTTGATCGTTGGGATTTCGATCTGGGCGGGCCGCTGTTCGACAACAAACCGGTCTGCTGCGTCGATGCCGGCGATGTGTTGACCACCATGCATGACAACGCCGGCAACCGAGCCCGGATCGAGGCGAAGACACGCGAGGTGCTGGCACTGCCGGCCGTACCGATCCTGCTTGGCGGCGACGATTCCGTCGTCATTCCGTTCCTGGCCGGCTTTGCCGGCCACGGACCAATCTGGATCCTGCAGATCGATGCCCATATCGACTGGCGCGACGAGGTGCATGGCGAAGGCTACGGCTATTCGAGCCCGATGCGGCGGGCGAGCGAGATGGCGCATGTCGCCGGCATGGTGCAGGTCGGCCTGCGCAGCGTCGGCAGCGCACGCATCGTCGAAATCGAAGCGGCGCGGCGCTACGGCAGCCGCTTCGTCACGGCCCGCGAGGTTCACGCCCAGGGCGTCGAAGCCGCTTTGCGCCACATTCCGGAAGGCGCGCGTGTCGTCGTCACTTTCGACTGCGACAGCCTCGATCCAGCGATCATGCCGGGAGTGGCCGCGCGCACGCCCGGCGGCCTCACCTACACGCAAGCGATCGATCTGATCGCAGGCCTCGGCAAGCGGGCGAGGATTGCTGGATTCGACCTTGTCGAGCTTTATCCTCCCGCCGACATCGACGGTCTGTCGGCCATCACCGCGTCGCGGCTTCTTGTCAACGCGATCGGCGCCATTGTCCGGCAGATCGGCTGAGATGCGATCGGGTGGCCTAGAAAAAGCTGTTCAGAAACGCCGACGCCCCGTCCGAAATGCCGACGATCTTGTTGGTCGCCTGGCGGTAGAATTTGAAGTTGAGCTCGGTCTCGGGCCGGCCGTCCTTCCAATCCTTGAAGCGCTTGAGCTCATCGCGGCCCAAACGCCTCGTCGCCAAGGCGGTGCGACGGACGGCAACGCTGACGCGCGGCGTCTGCCGTTCGAGATCGAGGCGTCTGGCGGTGGGCTCCGATGAAGTCACGACGCCGCGCGCGACAAGCCCCTGCCCGCCTTCGTTCTCGCTGGCGAAGAGGAAGATGACGTCGCCTTGGGCGATGGCCTTGCCGCCATACATGGTTTTCTGGGCGGCGAACACGAAGGTTTCCGCCTGAGGATCGGTTATCTCGACCTTGATGGCATATGCCATGCCTTACGAATCCCGGCTGAGGTCGATCCGGTAGCTTAGCGTGTGCCTGGCGCCGGGTTCGATCAGCATGACGCCCGGTTTGTCGGCGAGCTCGCCGTCGAAATCGATGGGACTGGCGATGCCGTGCCAGGGCTCGATGCACAGGAAGGGCGCGCCGCCAGGCTTGGACCAGATGCCCAGCGCGTTCATTCCCTGCCATGACATCTCGATCGCCGGCCCGTGCCCGGCGGCGTAGCGCACGCTCTGGCTCACCGGCTTGTCGAGGATGACGGCATCGTCGTCGAACAGTCTTTCGGAAAGCGGCAGCGTCCTGCCCTCGGTGGGCGTCGGTTGCGGGTCCGGCAGCAGCAGGCCGTCCTTCAGGCGGCGCACCGGCGCCGGTTCGTTGTCGGCGAAGGTCAGCCGATAGGCTTCCTTCGGCAGTTCCGGCAACAGCGGCCAGTTGAACGCCGGATGCGCGCCGATCGAGGCCGGCAGCGGCTGGTCGCCGGTGTTGGCGATCTCGAAGGTCACGCTGAGTTGCCGCGGCTTCAGCTCGTAGGCGACAGCGAGACGAAAGGCGAAGGGATAGTGCGTCCGGGTCTCGGGGTCATCCGTCAGGACCAATGTGCAGGAGGTGGGCCCCTGCTCCGCCCAGGCAAAGCGCCGGTCGCGGGCAAAGCCGTGCTGCGTCATCGGGTAGGTTTGCCCGCGATGCCGCAGCTGATCGCCTTTGAGCCGGCCGACGATTGGGAACAGGACGGGCGAATGACGACGCCAGGCGGGGCCTGCCTGCCACAGAAGCTCGGTGCCGTCGCCATCGCGCAGCGACACCAGTTCGGCCCCCTGCCCGACGATGGTCGCCGAAATACCGTCAGCGTGAAGCGTCAGCTGGTCCATTGTGTCCTCGCGGCTGGCTGGTTTGGCCGGCAGGCTAGCAAAAGGCCGCGCGTGAACTCAAGCGCGGCAGGCAGATCGCCCCTTGGTCGCGGACGCTTGGTGCGCAGTCGACAAAAAAGTGGCCGGAGGTTTCCCTCCGGCCATGGCGAGGTCGGTCGTGTTGCCTGCTGCGGTCCGGCTTATTCGCGCTCGCCGGTGAAATTCAGCAGCAGCTGGAAGATGTTGATGAAGTTCAGATAGAGCGAGAAGGCGCCGAAGACGGCAAGCTTCTGCTGCGATTCCGCATCGAAGTTCTCGGCATACTGCTCCTTGATCGTCTGCGTGTCCCAGGCGGTGAGACCGATGAAGACGGCGATGCCGATCACCGAGATGGCGAACTGCAGCGCGGTCGAGCCGAGGAACAGGTTGACGAGGCTGGCGATGACCACGCCGATCAGGCCCATGATCAGGAAGGACGAGAACTGCGTCAGGTCGCGCCTGGTCGTGTAGCCGTAGAGGCTGGTGGCGCCGAACATCGTGGCGGCGATGAAGAAGGTGCGCGCGATGCTGGTCGAGGTGAAGACCAGGAACACCGAGGCGAGCGACAGGCCCATGACCGCGCAGAAGGCCCAGAACATCGCCTGCGCGCTCGCGGCCGACATGGTCTGCATCCTGAACGAGAACAGCATGACGAAGGCGAGCGGCGCCAGCATCACCACCCATTTCAGCGGGCTGGAAAAGATCGGCACATAGAGCGCCGGCGTCGAGGCCACGAAGAATGCGACGAGGCCGGTGACGACGAGACCGAGGCCCATATAGTTGTAGACGCGCAGCATGTGCTTGCGCAGGCCCTCGTCATAGACGGCTCCGGCCTGGACGCCGGTGCCCATTCGGTATCCCAGATTGGGGCTGTTCATTCGGTTTCTCCTTGGTTCTTGGTAGAGGGTCTGTGTTCAGTAGAGAGTTCTGGCGAGTTTCTCGGCGGCACGGTCGAGGCTGCCGGCGTCGCCGCGTCCGACCACCGCATAGGCAACCTCGCCGATCTGGAAATACGCGGTTGAAATGTCGTCGGAGGGCGCGATCGTCGGCTTCACCACATCGAAGCTGCCCGGCCTGATGGCGAACAACGAGACAAGACCGAGGTCCTTGGTCTCGACCGCTACCTCGACGCTCGGCCCGAATTGCGAGGGATAGACCTGGACGTCGCGAATCTTCCAGTCGTCAGGCAGCGACGGCATGACGATCGCGGTGGCGGCGCGAATCTCGTCGGCATCGTAGCCCGGCGCCTCTTGCTGCGAAGGCATCGTCTCGCGCACCAAGGTCGTCCTGTGCGCCCGGACCGCATCCTCGACATAGGCCGGCGGCTGCGTCGAGGCGACCACCTTGGTCACGGCGATCGGCCCGAAGGCGCCGTTGGCAAGCCAGCCCGCCGCGACCAGCACGGCCGCTGCCGCCGCCCGCTGCAGCACGGCAAGCATGCGTCCCCTGGCAAGGCCTCCTTCCAGCCGGCGCGCCGCTTCTGTCGTGGCCGGACGCGCCCTGCCGACAGGGCCGGCAAGCGCGACGCGCAGTTCGTCGCGCGTCCTCAGATCGGACATCACGCGCGCCGCCACTTCCGGGCGCGCGGCGAGGTGCGCCTCGACCTCGATGCGGCGGGCGACATCCAGTTGATCGTCGACATAGGCGTCGAGATCGGCATCGGTCACGGGGTCGACAATGGCGGTCATTGATCGTCTCCCACGATCCTGAGATGAGGCCTGGCCTTCGGCGCCGCGCCCTCTTCCATCTCGCGCAGCGTGGCGCGCGCGCGGCCGATGCGCGACATCAGTGTTCCGAGCGGCACGCCGACGACGTCGGCGGCCTGCTGGTAGGGAAGCCCCTCGATAGCAACGAGGTGCAGCGCGGAGCGCTGTTCCTCCGGCAGCGAAAGAAACGCTTCCCGGACCTGCGACAGGCGCACCGAATGGTCCTGCGACGCCGGCACGCTCTGGTCGGCGACAAGGCCGGCCTGTTCGATGCGCGCCGCCTCGGAGCGGCGCGAGCGCACGCGGTCGATGAAGACGTTGTGCACGATCGCCAGCAGCCAGGCGCGCAGATTGCCGCTTGACCGGAAGGTCGCGCGCCGCTCATAGGCGCGCACCAGCGCGTCATGGACGAGATCCTCGGCGTCGGCGCTGTCGCGCGTCAGCGAGCGCGCATAGCGCCGCAGCGAGCCCAACTGCCCGACAATATCGAAGCGTGCCATCGACCGTTTCATGCCCTGTTTACGGAGCATGTAGGGGTTTTAATCCCCTGCCCGGCATTTCTTTTCGTGTCGCCGGCACAGCGGAAACCGCTGGCGCGGCGGGAGCGATTTGCGTATCACTCCGCCGCCATTGGAGTCCTTTTCGATGTTCGAGACCCTGCAGCCCGCGCCCGCCGACAAGATCCTCGCCTTGATCGGCCTCTATCGCAACGACCCACGGCCCGGCAAAGTCGACCTCGGCGTCGGCGTCTACAAGGACATCGACGGCAGGACGCCGGTGATGCGCGCCGTGCGCGAGGCCGAGAAGCGGCTGCTGGCGAGCCAGGACACCAAGACCTATCTCGGCCTTGCCGGCGACACCGGCTTCAACGCCGCCATGATCAAGCTCGCCTTTGGCGAGAAGGCCGACAATGCGCGCATTCGCGCGGCACAGGCGCCGGGTGGATCGGGCGCGCTCAGGCTGGTGGCCGAACTCGTGCAGCGCACGCGCCCCGGCGCGACGGTTTGGCTGTCCGATCCGACCTGGCCGAACCATCTGCCGGTGATGCGCGCCGCTGGTCTGCAGGTTCGCGACTATCCCTATTTCGATGCCGCATCGGGCGCAGTCCGCTTCGACGAGATGCTGGCGGCGCTGAAAATTGCCAACAGTGGCGATGTCGTGCTGCTGCATGGCTGCTGCCACAACCCGACCGGCGCCAACCTCGATGTCGCGCAGTGGGCCAAGGTCGCCGATGTCCTGCTGGATCGCGGCTTGCTGCCTTTCGTCGACATCGCCTATCAGGGTTTTGGCGAGGGCCTCGATGCCGACGCCGCCGGTCTGCGGCTGCTTGCCGGCAAGGTGCCGGAAATGGTCGTCGCCTCGAGCTGCTCGAAGAATTTCGCCGTCTACCGCGACCGCGTGGGCGCGGCGATGATCATGGCCAAGGACGGCGCTCAGGCGGATGTGGCGATGAGCCAGATGCTGGCGGCAGCGCGCGCGCTTTATTCGATGCCGCCGGATCACGGCGCGGCGGCGGTGCGCATGGTGCTTGAAGATGCCGGGTTGAGGAAGGACTGGGAGACGGAGCTCGAAGAGATGCGGCTGCGTATGCTTCGGCTGCGCGTCGCCTTTGCCGAGGCGTTGCGCCGGCAGTCCAACTCCGACCGCTTCGATTTCGTCGCCAGCCATCGCGGCATGTTTTCGAGGCTTGGGTTGACCGAGGCGCAGGTCGAACGCCTGCGTGCCGAGCACGCCGTCTATATGGTCGGCGACAGCCGCATCAACGTGGCCGGCCTACCGGAGGACGGGATGGACGATCTCGCCAAGGCGATCGTCTCGGTGCTCGACTGAGGCTGTGGACAACTCGTTTCGGTGTTCAGCCAGGATTGGTCGGACGCTGGCCGCGGGATAGGCTCAATTCATGAAGCCCTCCAAGGACATTTCCCGGCTGATCGAGATCATGGCGGCGCTGCGGGCGCCGAAGACCGGCTGCCCTTGGGATATCGAGCAGAATTTCGCGACCATCGCGCCCTACACGATCGAGGAGGCCTATGAAGTGGCCGATGCGATCGCGCGCGGCGATCTCGACGATCTGCGCGAGGAGCTGGGCGACCTGCTGCTGCAGGTCGTCTATCACGCGCAGATGGCTGAGGAGATCGGCGAGTTCGCTTTCGGCGATGTCGTCGAGGCCATAACCACCAAGATGATCCGCCGCCATCCGCACGTCTTCGGCGACGAGAAGGCGCGCAGCGCCGGCATGGCCAAAGGCATGTGGGAGAAGATCAAGGCGGTTGAAAAAACCGAGAAGCGCGATGCCCGCATCGCGCGTGGTCTCGACCCGGAGGATCACGGCAAGGGCTATCTCGACAGCGTTCCGGTCGCGCTCCCTGCCCTGACTCGCGCCCTCAAGCTGCAGGAGAAGGCGGCGCGCGTCGGCTTCGACTGGAGCGAGGCAGCCCCTATCCTCGACAAAATAGAGGAAGAGATCGGGGAATTGCGCGAGGCGCTCGCCACCGGTGACGCGGCTCCCATCAAGGACGAGTTCGGCGACATGCTGTTTGCTATCGTCAATCTCGGCCGCCACCTCAAGCTCGATTCCGAAGCCGCGCTCAGCGGCACCAACGAAAAGTTCCGTTCGCGATTCCACTATGTCGAACAGGCTCTGGAGGCCTCGGGCAAGTCGTTGGAGAAGGCAACGCTCGACGAGATGGAAGCGCTCTGGCAGCAGGCCAAAGGCACCAAGTAATCAGCCGGTTAGCTATGGCTCCTGCGATGCAGGCGGTTCTCTATCTCTTGCCTGGCGCTGTGTGTGGCTGTCAGCGAGAGCGTGACGCTGCCGTCTTCATTGTCGGTGCGCGAAACGACATCGCCGTTGCGGTAGAGCCAGTCGACCTGGCCAAGCTGGCCAGGGCTCAACGTCACAGTCATCGTTTCCAGCTCGCCCGACACGCGCGTCTCGATGAGCGCTTTAAGCGCGTCGATCCCTTCGCCGGTGACCGCCGATATAGAGATCGGCGGCGCCTTGCCGCTGGCGCTCTCGGCAAGCAGGCGCTCGCGATTGCCTTCGTCAAGCAGGTCGATCTTGTTCCAGACCTCGATCACGCGGCTCGCATCGGCGGCATCGACGCCGAGATCGCCAAGAATGCGTTCCACGTCCTCGGCCTGGGCCGCCGTATCGGGATCGGAGATGTCGCGCAGATGCAGCACCAGATCCGCCTCGACGACTTCTTCCAGCGTCGCCCGGAAGGCGGCCACCAGATGCGTCGGCAGGTCGGAAATGAAGCCCACCGTGTCCGACAGGATAACCGGCGTGCCGTGCGGCAGCCGCACGCGCCGCAGCGTCGGATCGAGCGTCGCGAACAGCATATCCTCGGCCAGCACCCCGGCCCCGGTCAGCCGGTTGAACAGCGTCGACTTGCCGGCATTGGTGTAGCCGACGATCGCCACGACCGGGAACGGCACCTTCTTGCGCTTGGCGCGGTGCAGGTCGCGCGTGCGCCGAACCGTCTCCAGCTCGTGTTTCAGCTTGGTGATCTTGTCCTGCAGGATGCGCCTGTCGGATTCGATCTGGGTTTCGCCCGGACCGCCGAGGAAGCCGGCGCCGCCGCGCTGCCGCTCGAGGTGGGTCCAGCTCCGCACCAGACGACCCTTCTGGTAGTTGAGATGCGCAAGCTCGACCTGCAGCGTGCCTTCCTTGGTGCGCGCCCGTTCGCCGAATATCTCGAGGATGAGCCCGGTGCGGTCGAGCACCTTGGCATTCAGTTCCTTTTCGAGATTGCGCTGCTGCACCGGCGTCAGCGGATGGTCGACGATGACCAGCTCCGCCTTGCGCTCCTTCACGATTTCAGCAAATTCAGCAACCTTGCCGCTGCCGAGCAGTGTGGCCGGCCGCGGATCGGCAACCGTCACCACCGCAGTGTGAACCGGGTTGAGATCGATGGCGCTGGCAAGTCCGACCGCTTCGTCGTGGCGTGCATCTGCCGAACGGCTCAGGCGCGGGCGGCTCGACTCGTCGTCGCCGCGCGGCTGGCGGGTAAGCACCGGCACAATGACAACGGCGCGGGTCGGATCCTTGGATTCCGGCCCGAGTTGATGTCCTTGTTTTCCGCGAACGCTGCGGTCCGCGTCATTATCACGTGCCAATCAGGCGCCCTGGCTTTCCTCGCCATCGAACATCTGAACCGGCTGGCTCGGCATGATCGTGGAAATAGCGTGCTTGTAGACGAGCTGGGAGTGCCCGTCGCGCCGCAACAACACACAAAAATTGTCGAACGAAGTGACGACGCCGGTCAGCTTCACACCGTTGATGAGGAAGATGGTAAGTGGATTTTTGCTCTTGCGAACTGAATTCAGGAACAGGTCCTGAAGGTTTTGCGATCGTTCCGCCATTTTTCTTGTCTTTCGCCGATCCCCTTCGGTTTACGGGCCAATGCGCCAAATTACGAGGCACCTGTCAAGCGCGCAAACCCCCTCTTGCCAACACAATGGCAAGCAGAATGAGATAGTTGAGGTTACTTCCAGTTGTGCGGTTATCAGGCTGGACTTTTTTCCGCAACGTGAAAAAAGGCCTGCCGCAACGAAAGTGTCATCGAACCGGGATGGCCATTTGCGATCGGCGCCCCGTCGATTTCGACCACCGGCATGGCGATTGTGGTCGCCGAACTGATGAATGCTTCCCTTGCCGCCTTGGCTTCGGCGACCGAAAACCCGCGTTCCTCGATCTTGAGGCCAAGCTTGGCGGCGACATCGAAAAGCGTCGTGCGGGTGATGCCGCGCAGGATGCCATGCTCGGCCGGCCGGGTCACGAGGACGCCGTCCCTGGTGACGATCCAGGCATTGGACGAACCGCCTTCCTTGACGTTGCCATCGGTGTCGACGAACCACGCTTCCTGGGCGCCGGCTTCCTTGGCCTTCTGCTTGGCGAGCACATTGGGCAAGAGGCCGGTGCTCTTGATGTCGACGCGGTCCCAGCGATTCTCGGGAACTGTGATGACCTTGATGCCGGTCTCCACCCGCTTCGCCGCCGCGGCCGGATCGGCTTTTCTGGCGGTTATGACCAGGGAAGGTCTTGTGCCCGCGGGCGGAAATACGAACTCGCGGCTGGCGACGCCGCGCGTCACCTGCACATAGACAAGGCCGTCGACCACGCCGTTGCGATTGACCACCTCGCGCAGCAGCATCGGCAGGACGCTTTCCGAGACCGGCCAGGCGATCGAAAGTTCCTTCAGCGAGCGCTTGAGCCTGGCAAGATGGCGCGGCATGTCGACGATATGGCCGCGCGCCACCTCGCAAACTTCATAGACGCCGTCCGCGAATTGGTAGCCGCGATCCTCGATGTGGACGGTGGCTTGAGCATGGACGACATAGCGCCCGTTGACATAGGCAATGCGCGGCATGGGCATCCTCAGGGAAATGTCCGGCTTTCTTAGGCGATTCCGCCCCTGCCGTAATGAACAATCGCGTGGGCCAAGCGCTCGCTACACACCCAGCGACTTCAGCTTGCGGTGGAGTGCCGATCGTTCCATGCCGATGAACTCGGCAGTCTTCGAGATGTTGCCGCCGAAGCGGTTGATCTGGGCGATCAGGTAGTCCTTCTCGAATTGCTCGCGGGCCTCGCGCAGCGGCAGGGCCATGATGTGCTGGTCCGACTGGTTGGGCGTGCGCGGCATGACGTCGCCGATTTCGGACGGCAGAAGGTCGGCGGTGATCGGCGCATCGGCCTCTTCGCCGCGCGCCAGGATCATCAGCCGCTCGACATTGTTGCGCAATTGGCGAACATTGCCCGGCCAGTTGTGCGCCTGCAGCACGGCCAGCGCATCGTCGCCGATGCGGCGCGGCCTTATGCCGGCCTGGCGCGCAATCTGCTTCATGAAGTTGTCGACGAGGTAGGGAATGTCCTCGCGCCGCTCAGCGAGCCCCGGCACCATGACCGGTACAACGGCCAGGCGATGGTAAAGGTCCTCGCGGAAGCGGCCGTCGGCGATCATCGCTTCGAGGTTCTGCGAAGTCGAGGAAATGATGCGGACATCGACCTTGACGCGCTTGGTGCCGCCTACCCGCTCGAATTGCTGCTCGACCAGCACGCGCAGGATCTTGTTTTGCGTTTCGCGCGGCATATCGGCGACTTCGTCGATGTAGAGGATGCCGCGATGCGCCTCCTCCAGCGCGCCGACCTTGCGCTCGGTGCCGTTCGATTCGGTGCCGAACAGCTCGATCTCCATGCGCTCGGGCGTGATGGTGGCCGCGCTCAGCGTGACGAACGGACCGGACTTGCGCGACGACAGCGTGTGGATGGCCCGCGCCGTCAGTTCCTTGCCTGAGCCGGAGGGGCCGATGATCATGACGCGGCTGTTGGTCGGCGCGACGCGCTCGATGGTCTGCCGCAGCTGGCTCATCGCCGACGACATGCCGATCAGGTCGAAGGTCTCGCCGCTGCGCTGCTTGAGGTCGGAGACCTCGCGCCGCAGCTTGGATGTCTCCAGCGCGCGCTCGGCGATCAGGATGAGGCGATCGGCCTTGAACGGCTTCTCGATGAAATCATACGCGCCGCGCCGGATGGCTGACACCGCCGTTTCGATGTTGCCGTGGCCGGAGATCATGACCACCGGCATGTTCGGATGCATGGTCTTGATCTCGTCGAGCAGCGCCAGGCCATCGAGGCGCGAGCCCTGCAGCCAGATATCGAGGAAAATCAGCCGCGGCGCGCGATCGGCAATCGACGCAAGCGCGCTGTCGGCATCATAGGCCGTGCGGGTTTCGTGACCCTCGTCGCTCAATATACCGGCGACAAGTTCGCGGATGTCTTCCTCGTCATCGACGATGAGAATGTCAGACGCCATTACCGACCTTTTCAGTTTCTCGTTCGTGTTCGCTTCGACCTTCACCGCGTGGCGGCGCGGCTACGATCGTGGCCGGGGGCAGGATGATCGAGATCATCGCGCCCCGGCCGCCATGGAAATCCGCTGGCGCGTCGTGCAATTCGAGACGGCCGCCATGGTCCTCCACGATCTTTTTGACGATAGCGAGGCCAAGCCCGGTGCCCTTCTCGCGCGTCGTCATATAGGGCTCGAGAAGCCTTTGGCGATTCTCGCGCGGCAGCCCCTTGCCGTTATCGATAACGTCGATTCGTATGGCGCCATCTTGCCGTCCGGCCTGAATCCGGATTGTGCCGCCCGAACGGTCCTGCGCATCAAGTCCGTCGATCGCCTCGGCCGCGTTCTTGATGACATTGCCGAAGGCCTGAGCCATCAGGCGGCTGTCGAAAGTGCCTTTCAACGGCTCACTGCCGAAATCGCGCTGGAAGGCAATGTCCGAGCGGCTGACCTCGACCAGGAAAGACGCCTCGCGCAACGACTCGCGAAGGTCGATCGCCTTCATCTCCGGCTTCGGCATGCGGGCGAAGGCGGAGAATTCGTCGACCATGCGGCCGATGTCCTCGACCTGGCGGATGATGGTATCGGTGCACTGGTCGAAGACCTCGCGGTCCTCGGTGATGACCTTGCCGTAGCGGCGCCTGATGCGCTCGGCCGAAAGCTGGATCGGCGTCAGCGGGTTCTTGATCTCATGCGCGATGCGCCGCGCCACATCGGCCCAGGCCGACGAACGCTGCGCCTGGACGAGATCGGTGATGTCGTCGACCGTCACCACATAGGATTTCTCTTCCTCGCCGTCGTCGCCGGACTCGACCGTCACCTGGACATTGAAGGTGCGCTCCAGACCGGTGCGGAAGAAGGTCACCTGCTCGCGATAGACCGGCTTGCCGGACTGGCGCCCGATCTCGAACACGCGACCGACAAGCGGCAGGACCGTCGAAAGGTTCTGGCCGAGCGTCGCATTCGCCGAAATCGTCAGCATGGTCTCGGCCGAGCGATTGACGATGGTGATGATGCCGTAGGGGTCGACGCCGATGACGCCGGCGGTGACGCCGGCAAGCACCGCCTCGGAGAAACGCCGGCGCTCGTCGATCAGATCCTTGGCCGAGAGCAGCTCGTTGCGTTGCGACTTGAGCTCCAGGATCATATTGTTGAAGGTCTCGCCGAGCGAGGCGACGTCGCCATCGGACTGGCGTACTGGAACGGCAACGTCGAGATTGCCGGTCGCCACCTCGTCGGCGGCGCCGATCAGCTGGCGGATCGGCCGCACGATCCGGTCGGCGACCGCGATGCCGGTCCAGATCGCCGAGAGCGTGATGATCAGCGTGAGCGACAGATAAGGCAACGCGAAGGCGACCTGCGAGGTCCGGCGATTGTCCTGCAGATTGCGGTATTCGTCGGTGTTGCCCCTGACGATCTGGCGCGCCTTGATCACGTCGGGATCGACCAGCCGGATCGTGTACAGATAGAGCCCTTCGATCTCGCGCAGCTTGATGATGGCGCCCATGATGTTGCGGGTGCGCGGTTCTATCAGCACCGGCTTGCCGTCGGCCGCGGTGTCGACGGCTCCCGAGGGCGGCTCGGGCATGGGGAAATCGGCGTCGGTCTTGGCGTTCATGACGAACGAGCCGTCCGGCTTGATCAGGGCCGCATGCGCCAGTCCGCGCCCGACGGCTTCCTTGTTCAACAGATCGAGGAAACCGCCCTTGTCGAGACCGTAAAGCGTGCGCGAGGCATCGAGATCGTATGCCATCGACAATGTCGTGCCCTGCAGGTTGCGCGCGTTCTCCTGCACATAGGCGTCAGCGATCGACAGCGACGAGTTGACGATCGTCTTGGTGCGGATTTCGAACCAGCGGTCGAGGCCGATGTCGAGCGTGATCGAGGCGATGATCGCAACCATGATGGCCGGGATGGCGGCGACCAGAGCGAACATGGCGACGATGCGCACATGCAGCCGCGAGGCAGCCCTGCCGTGGCGCCGCGCCAGCACGATGCGTCGCACCTCGCGCGCGATTAACGCGATGAGGAACAGCACAAAGACGGCATTGGCCGCGATCAGGGCCCAGGTCGCGTCGGCGGTCGGCGCGATCGGCGTCGCACCGACCAGGATCGCAAACGAGATGGCCGCCGTGATCACCGCGCCGGCAATGGCGACCACGCCGGGCAAAGCCAGCAACCGTCGCCCGTCACGCGTGCCGGTCTGGTTGAAAAACGGTTGGGTCAGGGTCGGAGCCTCAGCTGCCATGTCGCGGTACAGAGTCGGTCATCGCGTCGGATGTATGCAACGCATTGTGGCGATTATGCAACAAGTGTGGCCGGGAAGATAATCTTTCCCAGACAAAATTCACCGACGGGACAAGGTGACGTTACGGCTGCCTTGCCGATTTGTAGACGTTGACGCCGAGCTCGCGGATTTTTTTGCGCAGCGTGTTTCGGTTGAGCCCCAAAAGCTCCGCAGCCTTGATCTGGTTGCCGCGCGTCGCCGTCATCGAAGCCAGCACTAGCGGATACTCGACCTCGGCAAGAATGCGCTGGTAGAGCCCGGCCGGCGGCAATTCGCCGGCGAAGGAGGCGAAGTAGCGCTGCAGGAAATGCTCGACCGCCTGGCCGATCGACAGATCGTCGGGGATGAGCGCGCCGCCATCGGGCACGACCGGCCTTTCGCCGGTTTTCAGCTCCGATTCAATGATTTCCGACGAAATCTCGTCCTGTGAGTAGAGGGCGGCCAGCCGGCGCACCAGGTTTTCAAGCTCGCGCACATTGCCCGGCCAGGGATAGCGTTTCATGAGCTCGATGCCGCCGGAGGATATGCGCTTGGTCTGCAGGCCCTCGCTGGCGCCCTGCTTGAAGAAATGCCGCACCAGGTCGGGAATGTCCTCGGAACGCTCGCGCAGCGCCGGCAGCCTGAGCGGCACGACATTGAGGCGATAGAACAGGTCCTCGCGGAACAGGCCCTGGTTGATCAGCGTGCGCAGGTCCTTGTTGGTGGCCGCGACAATACGGACGTCAGTCTTGATCGGCGTGCGGCCGCCGACCGTGGTGTATTCGCCCTGCTGCAGGACGCGCAGCAGCCGGGTCTGCGCTTCCATCGGCATGTCGCCGATCTCGTCGAGGAACAGCGTGCCGCCCTCGGCCTGTTCGAACCGGCCGCTGGAGCGGTTCTGTGCCCCGGTGAAGGCGCCCTTCTCGTGGCCGAACAGTTCCGATTCGATCAGGTCGCGCGGGATCGCCGCCATGTTGATGGCCACGAACGGGCCGCCGCGACGGCGGCCATATTCGTGCAGCGCGCGCGCCACCAGCTCCTTGCCGGTGCCGGACTCGCCGCTGATCATGACCGTGAGGTCGGTCTGCATCATGCGCGCCAGCATGCGGTAGATGTCCTGCATGGCGGCGGATCGGCCTACCAGCGGCATTGTCTCCGGCTGGTCTTCCGCGCGGGCATCGAGCTTCGGCCGCTTCGGCTCGGCCAGCGCCCGGCTGACGATGTTGAGCAGCTCCGTCAGGTCGAACGGCTTCGGCAGATATTCGTAGGCGCCGGTCTCGGAGGCGCGGATAGCGGTCATGAACGTGTTCTGGGCGCTCATGACGATGACCGGCAACTCGGGCCGCGCCTTCTTGATGCGCGGCAGCATGTCGAAGGCGTTTTCGTCGGGCATCACCACGTCGGTGATGACGAGATCGCCCTCGCCCGCAGCCACCCAACGCCACAGCGTCGAGGCATTGGAGGTCACACGCACCTCGTGGCCGACCCGCGACAGCGCCTGGTTGAGCACGGTGCGGATGGCCGCATCGTCATCGGCGACGAGAATATTGCCGCGAGCGGTCATGTGCGGTCTCCTTCAGCTTCATCGCCGGCGCTTGGTGCGGCCTCTTTCCAAGCTGGAAGCAGGATGCGAAACGTTGTGCCGCGCGGCGTCGAATCGCATTCGATGATGCCGCCATGCTCGCCGACGATCTTGGCGACCAGCGCAAGGCCAAGTCCGGAGCCGTTCGGCTTGGTGGTGATGAACGGATCGAACAGGATCGGCAGGATGTCCTCGGAAACGCCGGGACCGTTGTCATGCACGCAGAACTCCAGCGGCAGCGAGACCCGGTCCTGCGTTCCGGGCACCGAGACGCGGATGCCTGGACGGAAGGCCGTCGAGAGCGCGATCTCGCCTTGCGGGTCGGCGCCGATCGCCTCGGCGGCGTTCTTGACCAAATTGAGGAAGACCTGGATCAGCTGGTCGCGGTTGGCGAAGACCGGGGGCAACGATGGATCATATTCCTCCAAGATCTTGATCCGTCTTGCAAAACCATTCTTGGCAATCGCCTTCACATGGTCGAGCACGACATGGATGTTGACCGGGTAGCGCTCGATCGGCCGCTCATCGGAGAACACTTCCATGCGGTCGACCAGCGAGACGATGCGGTCGGTCTCGTCGGTGATCAGGCGGGTCAGCGCGCGGTCTTCATCGGAGGCGGAAAGCTCGAGCAACTGGGCGGCGCCGCGGATGCCGGAGAGCGGGTTCTTGATCTCATGCGCCAGCATCGCGGCAAGACCGGTGACGGAGCGCGCCGCACCACGATGCGTCATCTGGCGGTCGATCTTGTCGGCCATCGACCGTTCCTGGAACATGACGACGACCGAGCCCGGGAACTCCGGTACCGGCGCGACATAGAGATCGACCATCTTTTCGATGCCGAGCCGCGGCGACGAGACGTCGACGCGGTATTCGTTGACCGGCGCGCGGCGTTCGCGCACTTGGTCGACCAGCGTCAGCAACGGGCTGCCGAAAGGCACCAGCTTGGACAGCGTGTTGCGCGCGAGCATATTCGCGCTGGAGCGGAAGAAGTCCTCGGCATCGGCGTTGGCGAATGTGATGAAGCCGTCCGGATCGACCATGATCACCGGGCGGCGGATGGTGTTGAGCACGATGTTGGCGGCATCCGCCATATCGGGCTGCTGTGGCACGTCCGCCTTCATGCCGCGCTCCGCAGGCTGGTCGGTTGCGCGCCATCGGCGAAGACACGGCACAATTCGGCCACGACTTCACCCGGCTCGAAGGACGTGAGAATGCGTTTGCGCCGCTCGGCTGAAACATCGGGAGCATGGCGGTCGAGATACCAGCCGAGATGCTTGCGCGCCTGGCGCAGGCCGCTTTCTATGCCGTAGAGCGAGAGCATGTCCTCGTAATGCGAGACGACATAGTCGGCGAGCGCCTGCGGCGTGTGCGGAATGCCTTGAGCGGATGCGTCAGTTGCGGCAGCCGCAACGCTGCCCGCGACCCAGGGGGCGCCGTAATGCGCGCGGCCGATCATCACCGCGTCGGCGCCGGACTGTTCGAGGATTGTCGCCGCCTCTTCCGGCGAACCGACATCGCCATTGGCCACCACCGGGATCGAGACGGCTTGCTTGACGCGGGCGATGGCGCGCCAGTCTGCCTTGCCCTGATAGAATTGGCAGCGTGTGCGGCCATGCACGGTCACCATGCTGACGCCGGCCTGTTCGGCGCGTCGCGCCAGCATCGGCGCGTTGAGCGCGCTTTCGTCCCAGCCGAGCCGCATCTTGACGGTCACCGGCACCGAAACGGCGCCGACCACCGCCTCGATCAGCGACAGCGCATGGTCGAGGTCACGCATCAGGGCCGAGCCGGCATAGCCGCCGGTCACCTTCTTTGCCGGGCAGCCCATATTGATGTCGATGATATCGGCGCCCTCGCCCGCCGCGATTCGCGCGCCCTCGGCCATGTGCACGGCTTCGCGGCCGGCAAGCTGCACCATATGCACCGGCAGGCCGGAATGGCGGATGCGAAGGTCGCAGCCTGCCCTACCCTTGGCCAGTTCGCCACTCGCCACCATTTCCGAAACGACCAATCCCGCGCCATGCGCGTGGGCGCGCTGCCGGAACGGCTCGTCGGTGATGCCCGACATCGGTGCCAGGAAAACCCGATTACGGATTTTCACGCCGCCGACATCAAGAGGCGATGCCAATGTGGTCAGTTCAGCCATGCACAAAAACCAAGCATGTTCGATCGTTGCACATTCTCTAGCCAGAAGTGTGGCATTGTGCAACGCGCAATGACGTCACATTAAGGCATTTTGGAAAATGCTGGCCTTCGGCCATCACCCCGACTAGAGCATGATGCCGAAAAGTGTGAGCGGTTTTCGGCCGACATCATGCTCTACTTCTTTGATTTAGAGACGGATTCATATTTCAGGTCGAATCGACCTGAAATCATCCGGCTCTAGGACCGATCGGAATGAGCGAGGCAAGCGAAAAGCAAGCGGCAGGCCTGAACGGCGGGATCGGGGTGGTGATCGTTGCCGCCGGCCGCGGCGCGCGCGCCGGACAGGCCGACGGTCCGAAGCAATATCAGCGCATCGGCGGCCGTGCCGTCATCGCGCATACGTTGGATATCTTTCTCTCCCATCCGATGATCGGTCCCGTGGTCGTGGCCATCCATGCCGACGACGCCGACCTCTTCCAACGCGCGACCGAAGCGCATGGCAATCGTCTTGTCGCCGTTATCGGCGGCCCTTCGCGCCAGGCGTCCGTCCGGCTCGGGCTTCTGGCGCTGAGGGACCAGGCACCGGCAAAAGTGCTGGTGCATGACGCCGTGCGACCCTTCGTGGACGCCGGGCTGATCGACCGCACCATCGAAGCCATCGGCGAGCGCCAGGGCGCGTTGCCGGCGCTCCCTGTCGCCGACACGCTGAAGCGAGAATCGGCCGCCGGCATGATCGACGAGACGGTGTCGAGAGCCGGCCTTCATGCCGCGCAGACGCCGCAGGGCTTTCCGTTCTGGCCGCTGCTCGCCGCGCATGAGAAGGCGCATCATCTGGGCAAGACGGAGTTCACCGACGACGCGGCGATCGCCGAATGGGCACAGATACCGGTCAAGATCGTTCCCGGATCGCCGGACAACGTCAAACTCACCTGGGCAAGGGACATTGCATTGGCCGACCAGCGGCTTTCGAGCGCGCAGCAGCGCTTCCCGGATATTCGTACCGGCAACGGCTATGACGTGCACGCGTTCGAGCCCGGCGACCATGTAACGCTCTGCGGCGTCGCCATTCCATATGATCGCAAACTCTCCGGCCATTCGGACGCCGATGTCGGGCTTCACGCGCTGACGGACGCGCTGCTCGCCACCTGCGGCGCCGGCGATATCGGCACGCATTTCCCGCCATCGGACCCGCAATGGAAGGGTGCCGCCTCGAAGATCTTCGTCGAGCACGCGGCAAGGCTGGTGCGCGAGCGCGGCGGCCGTATCGCCAATGCCGACATCACGCTGATCTGCGAGGCGCCGCGCGTCGGGCCGCATCGCGCGGCAATGACGCAAGCGCTCGCAGCCATGCTCGGCATCGCGCCCGAGCGCATTTCGATCAAGGCGACAACCAACGAGAAGCTCGGCTTTGTCGGGCGCGGCGAAGGTATCGCCGCGATAGCCACCGCCAGCGTCGTCTATCCGGGCGAGGTGCCGGCATGAGCAACGCCGAACTCGCAAATGCCCTGCTCCAGGCCTGCCAACAGCGCGGCATCATGCTGGCCACGGCCGAAAGCTGCACCGGCGGCCTGATCATCGCGGCGCTCACCGATATCGCCGGGTCTTCCGCCGTGGTCGATCGCGGCTTCGTCACCTATTCCAACGAAGCCAAGATGGAGATGCTCGGCGTCTCCGCTGCCACGCTCGACGCGCATGGCGCAGTCTCGCGCGAGACGGTGCTGGAAATGGCGGCGGGGGCGCTGACGCATTCGCAGGCAAGTCTGTCGCTCGCCGTCACCGGCATTGCCGGCCCGAGCGGCGGCTCGGCCGACAAGCCAGTCGGTCTTGTCTGGTTCGGGATAGCGCTTGCCGGACAGCCGGTAATCGCCGAGCGGCAGCTGTTCGGTCACAAGGGCCGCGAATTCATCCGGCACGAGACGGTGAGGCACGCGCTGCAACTCGGCTTGCGGGCGCTGGGCGAACGTTAGGCGGGCTTTACACCGTAAATCACGTTTGCCCGTTTCTCGAAGGCTTCCGAGAACATGCGGAAGGCACGGTCGAACATCGTGCCCATCACCGCGCCGAGGATGCGGCTCTTGAACTCGTAGTCGATGAAGAAATGCACCTCGCAGCCGCTGGTTGCGGGATCGAAGCGCCAGATGTTGCTGAGATATTTGAACGGGCCGTCTATGTATTTGACGTCGATCGCTTTCTCGTCGGGCTTCAGCAGCACTTGGGTCGTGAAGGTCTCGCGGATCGCCTTGTAGCCGATGCTCATATCGGCAACCAGGATGGTGCGGCCGTCACGCTCCTTGCGCGAGCGCACGGTGAGCGATTCACAGAGCGGCAGGAATTGCGGGTAAGCCTCGATATCCGCCACCAGCGCGAACATCTCGTCGGGCGTATGCGCGACGCGGCGTGTCGCCTCGAATTTCGGCATTGAAGGTCAGCTGGCCTTGGTGAGCTGCGCCTCGCGCGCCGCGCGCAGCCTGGCGAAATCCTCGCCGGCATGGTGCGAGGAGCGCGTCAGCGGGCTCGACGCCATCAGCAGGAAACCCTTGGTCTTGCCGATAGTCTCGTAGGATTTGAACTCGTCCGGCGGGATAAAGCGGATCACCGGATGATGCTTTTTGGAAGGCTGCAGATACTGGCCGATGGTCATGAAATCGACATTGGCCGAACGCAGATCGTCCATCAACTGCAGCACTTCGTTGCGCTCCTCGCCGAGGCCGACCATGATGCCGGATTTGGTGAAGATCGACGGGTCGAGTTCCTTGACCCGCTGCAAAAGCCGGATCGAATGGAAATAACGCGCGCCGGGGCGAACCGTCAGGTAGTTCGACGGCACGGTTTCGAGATTGTGGTTGAAGACATCGGGCTTGGCGGCGACGACGATCTCCAGCGCGCCGTCCTTGCGCAGGAAGTCGGGCGTCAGGATCTCGATCGTCGTCGATGGCGTTGCCGACCGAATGGCGCGGATGACTTCGGCGAAATGCTGCGCGCCGCCATCGTCAAGATCGTCGCGGTCGACGGATGTGATGACGACATGGCTCAACCCCATCTGCTTGACGGCGTGCGCCACGCGCGCCGGCTCATCCTGGTCGAGCGCGGTCGGGATGCCGGTCGCGACATTGCAGAAGGCGCAGGCGCGCGTGCAGATCTCGCCCATGATCATGAAGGTGGCGTGCTTCTTGTCCCAGCATTCGCCGATGTTGGGGCAACCGGCCTCCTCGCATACCGTCACTAGCTTGTGCGATTTCACGATCTCGCGCGTTTCAGCATAGCCCTTGGAAACCGGCGCTTTGACGCGGATCCAGTCGGGCTTGCGCAGCACCTCCTGGTCGGGCCGGTGCGCCTTCTCGGGATGCCGCGGGCGCGGCCGGTTGGCGATCGTGTCTACTACTGTGACCATCTCAAACCCTTCGCGGCCGCGATTTCGCCAGCCGCCTGTCTCGCCTCATCTAGGACTTTTCGGGACAAAGAAAAAGGCCGCGGCAGCGCATGCCGCCACGGCCATTTTCGCATAACGGCGGCTTCGGGTCAGCGACGCACGAGCCGTCCGACGAAGATCAGCAGGCAGGCGCCGATGAAGCCGGTGATCAGATAGGCGACCCAGCCGACGCCGAACGACTGGATGTTGAGAGCCTGCAGGATCGCGTTCAGCACTATCGCACCGACGATCCCCATGATGATGTTCATGAAGATACCGGTGTTGCTCTTCATGACCATCTCGGCCAGCCAGCCCGCCAAGCCGCCGATGATGATGGCTGCGATCCAGCCGACACCATTCATATGCATGTGCCAATTCCTCCTCGATCAGGTGAAAATGCATCCGGATACGAACCGCCTTGCCGTCAGCTTTCTCCGGCTGCCGCGTGTGAGTCTCGCCCGACAACGTTAGCACGGATTGGCCATCGATCACCGATTGGTGACTTATCACCGATTGGTGACTCATCATGCGTTCAAAACGCGGCCATAGGCGTCGAGCACGCTCTCCTTCATCATCTCCGACAGTGTCGGATGCGGGAAGATCGTATGCATCAGCTCTTCCTCGGTGGTCTCCAGGTTCATCGCCACGACAAAACCCTGGATGAGCTCGGTCACCTCGGCGCCGACCATGTGCGCGCCGAGAAGCTGGCCGGTCTTCTTGTCGAAGATGGTCTTGACGAAGCCCTGGTCCTCGCCGAGCGCGATGGCCTTGCCGTTGGCGCTGAACGGGAAGCGGCCGACGCGGATATCCTTGCCTTCGGCCTTGGCCTTCGCCTCGGTCAGGCCGACGGAAGCGACCTGCGGGCTGCAATAGGTGCAGCCGGGGATCTTCAACTTGTCGATGGGGTGCACGCCGGGGAAATTGGCTATCTTCTCGACGCAGACAACGCCTTCATGCTCGGCCTTGTGGGCGAGCATAGGCGGGCCGGCGACGTCGCCGATCGCGTAGATGCCGGGCACATTGGTCTTGCCGTAGCCGTCGACGACCACGCAGCCGCGGTCCGTCTTCACGCCAAGCGCTTCGAGGCCGAGATTCTCGATGTTGCCCTGCACGCCGACGGCCGAGATCATGCGGTCGGCGGTGATCTTCTCGACCTTGCCGTCCTTCATCTCGACATGCGCGGTGACCGAATTGGCGCCCTTTTCAACCTTGGTCACCTTGGCCTCGAGGAGTATCTTCATGCCTTGCTTCTCGAATTGTTTTTGCGCGAATTTCGAGACCTCGGCGTCCTCGACCGGCATCACCGCCGGCAGCAGCTCGACCACCGTCACATCGGCGCCCATGGTGCGATAGAAGGAGGCGAATTCGATGCCGATGGCGCCCGAGCCCATCACCAGCAGCGATTTCGGCATTTCCTTCGGCACCATGGCCTCGAAATAGGTCCAGATCAGCTTGCCGTCCGGCTCGATGCCGGGCAGTGCGCGCGGCCTGGCGCCCGTCGCCAGGATGATGTGCTTGGCCGTGTAGGTGCCCTCGCCCTTGACGCCTTTCGGCACCGGCGGCTGCGGCTCCATCGCCTTCTTCGCGGTCTTCGAAACGACGACCTCGCCCGGTTTGTCACCGGCAGGAGCCTTGGAAAGCTTCGCCTCGCCCCAGATGACGTCGACCTTGTTCTTCTTCATCAGGAAGCCGACGCCGGTGTTCAGCCGTAGCGAGACTTTTCGCGAGCGGTCGACCACGGCAGCGGTGTCGGGGATGATTTTACCCGACTCAAGCTTCAGCCCATAATCCTTCAGACGATCCGAATAATGCATGATCTCGGCCGAGCGCAGCAGCGCCTTGGTCGGAATGCAGCCCCAATTCAGGCAGATGCCGCCAAGATGCTCGCGCTCGACGATCGCCGTCTTGAAGCCGAGCTGGGCGGAACGCACCGCCGTGACATAGCCGCCGGGGCCTGAGCCGATGATGATGACGTCGTAGGATTCAGCCACGGGTTTTCTCCCTGATCTTTCTGAGGGTTAGAGCGAGAGCATGACGCGCACGAGCGGCGCCAGAGCCTTGCCGATGTTTCGCGTGTTCTCGGCATCGAGATGGACGCCGTCGAGCGGCGTGGTGGTAGCGATAGTGCCGGCGTCGAAGAAGCCGCAGCCGGCCTCGTCGGCCAGCGCCGAATATTGGACCGCAAGTCGCTTGGAGGCGTCGTCACCGCCAGCGAACATTTCCTTGAACTCGGCATTGTCAGTGCGTGTCACGACAGGCGGCGCGACGATGAGGATCTGCGGCGCCGGCCATTCGAACGGATAGTCATGGCCGCGCACGATATCGATCAGCCGCTGCACGCCTTGCTTGGCTGCGACCGGATTGCCGTGAATCCAGGGCTTCATGTCGTTGGAGCCGAGCATGATGATGACGAGATCGAGCGGCGCATGACTGGTCAGGATCGTCGGCAGGACGCGGGCACCATTGCGATCGGCACCAGCCAGATGGTCGTCGAATGCCGTGGTGCGGCCGTTGAGGCCTTCGGCGATGACTTCGACGTCGCCCCCGAGCTCGCCCCCGAGAACGCTCGGCCAGCGGTCCTCGAGCGCATGGCGGCCGAGACTGGCGGCGTCATAGCCCCAGGTCAGCGAGTCGCCATAGCAGAGAATTGTCTTCATGCGGTTGCCCCACCCTTGCCGAAAGCTGGCTGCGAGCGCCTGCCGCGCAGGAGTGCGAAGAGCTCGCCGTCAGGATTGAAAATGATCAGGGCGAAAAGGCTGGTGAAGAATTTCCGCACCGCCTTTTCCCTTCTTACACCAGCATGCCCATCGGGTTTTCGATCAGGCGCTTGAAGGCGCCGAGCAGTTCCGCGCCGAGCGCGCCGTCG